>SHYG01000065.1 GCA_009692925.1 Dehalococcoidia bacterium | reverse complement strand
GGTTGGCCGCCACTACCCGGAAGCCCATGTCGCGCTCCAGGGCCTAGGCGATCTTCCGGGAGCTACGCACCCCCTGGCAGTAGGCGTAGAGCAGCATGCCCACCATCATCTTCGGGTCGTAGGCCGCCGCTCCCCAACCATCTTCCCGGTACTGACGGTAGAACTCCCTCAACTCCACCTGGTCCACCGAGTCTACAATGAACCAGGCCAGATCCCCTGCGGGCAACCACTCCCGCACCGACGGCGGCAGCAGATACCCTTGCTCTCGGTCACCCGCCAGCAGGTTGTACGCCATCCCCTCGTACCTCGCTCCATGTTTCCATGAGTTTACTGCTTTACCTACCCTGCGAGAAGGGGGGTTGTGGGACAAGCTCACGGGTTAACAAAGTTATACAAGAGTCTGTAACTGATGCTCTACTGCCATGTCCAACCGTTTGCAAAGAAGGGGACGATGTGCTACAAATGCCTGAATCCTACAAACTCGGTTGGTCTCTAACGAGGTTGGCACATGGTGGAAAACGCCGGAAACATTGAAACCCTGCTCCAAGAAGATAGGACGTTCCCACCCCCGGAAAAGTTCCGCAAGCAGGCGAATGTGCGCGACCCCCGGGTTTACGCCAGGGCGCGCCGGGACCCTGAGGCCTTCTGGGCCGGCTTTGCCGAGGAGTTGCACTGGTTCAAACACTGGGACCAGGTGCTGGACTGGAGGCCTCCCTACGCCCAGTGGTTCGTGGGCGGCAAGACCAACCTAGCCTACAACTGCCTAGACCGGCATCTGGCCTCGGCGCGGCGCAACAAGGCCGCGCTGGTCTGGGAGGGCGAGCCCGGCGACTGGAAGGTCTACACCTACCGCGACCTGTACCGGGAGGTGTGCCAGTTCGCCAACGGCCTCAAGAGCCTGGGAGTCAAGAAGGGCGACCGGGTCATGATATACCTGCCGATGGTTCCTGAGCTGGCCATCGCCATGCTGGCCTGCGCCCGCATCGGCGCGGCCCACAGCGTGGTCTTTGGCGGGTTCAGCGCCGACGCCCTGCGGGACCGATCCAACGACTGCCAGGCCAAGGTGCTCATCACCGCCGACGGCGGCTACCGCCGGGGCAACGTGGTGCCCCTGAAGCAGAACGCCGATGACTCCCTGAACGGCAGCCCCACCATCCAGAAGGTGGTGGTGGTGCGCCGCACCGGCCACGCCGACGATAAAATGGTGGCCGGCCGGGACATCTGGTGGCACGACCTAGTGGCCAAGCAGCCCATGACCTGCCCGCCGGAGCCGATGGACAGCGAGGACTTGCTCTACATCCTCTACACCAGCGGCACCACCGGCAAGCCCAAGGGCATCGTCCACACCACCGGCGGCTATATGGTGGGAACCTACGCCACCGCCAAGTGGATCTTTGACCTGAAGGAGGACGACGTTTACTGGTGCACCGCCGACATCGGCTGGGTCACTGGGCACAGCTACGTCGTTTACGGCCCCCTGGCCAACGGCGCCACCACGGTAATGTACGAAGGCTCCCCGGACTACCCGGACCGCGACCGCTTCTGGAACATCGTGGAGAAGTACGGCGCCACCATTCTCTACACCGCGCCCACCGCCATTCGCACCTTCATGCGCTGGGGCGAGCAATATCCCAAGAAGCACGACCTGTCCACCCTGCGTCTGCTGGGCAGCGTGGGCGAGCCCATCAACCCGGAAGCCTGGGTGTGGTACTGGAAGAACATCGGCGGCGGGCAGTGCCCAGTGGTGGACACCTGGTGGCAGACGGAGACCGGCTCCATCCTAATCTCGCCCCTGCCGGGCATCACCACCCTCAAGCCCGGCTCGGCCACCAAGCCCTTCCCCGGCATTGACGCGGAGATTCTGGACGAGCGGGGCCGGCCGGTGGGGCCGGGCAAGGGCGGCTATCTGGTCATCAAGAAGCCCTGGCCCTCCATGCTGCGCAACATCTACGGCGACCCTGAGCGGTTCGCGCAGCAGTACTGGTCGCGCTACCCGGACATCTACTTCACCGCCGACGGAGCCAAGGTGGATCAAGAGGGCTACTACTGGCTGCTGGGCCGCGTGGACGACGTGATCAAGGTCTCCGCCCACCGCATTAGCACCATGGAGGTGGAGAGCGCCCTGGTGGACAACCCCAAGGTGGCGGAGGCCGCCTGCATCGGCAAGGTCCACGAGATGAAAGGGGAGGCCATCGTGGCCTTTGTGACGCTGAAGGAGGGAGTGGCCGGCACTGACGCTGTGATGAACGAGCTGAAGCAGCACGTGGTGACCAAGATCGGCTCAATAGCCCGGCCCGACGATATCTACTTCACCGCCGAGCTGCCCAAGACCCGCAGCGGCAAGATCATGCGCCGCCTGCTGCGCGACGTGGCCGAGGGCCGCGCCCTGGGGGACACCACCACTCTGGCCGACCCGGCGGTGGTGGAGGCGCTGAAGCAGCAGTATGGGGATGAGGAGTAGGCCAAGGCGTTAGGCCCCAGACATCTCGACGCAACCTCTGCGTCGGCTTACGCAGGCAGACTAAGGGCGTCTGCTTCCTGGGGATCAAGAAGCAGCACTCGGTTGGTTCGCTGTTCCATGAACAGCGCGAAGTGTGACAGGATGTCTCTGCCCAGCAGGGACGGTATCGGCGGCAGAGGTCTGCCAGAGATTGGTTCCAAGATAGTTAAAGTTAAGGACGTTGAAAAGGAATCTATGTTCAGGGTGGCCTCTATCACTCGGGTGGGAACTTGGCCGCCAACACCAGTGCCTGGAGTGCTTCTCGGCAGGTCACCCAAGTTAAGCCCAAACCTGCGGGCCAATCTCAAAGCGTCGCTGGGAGCGAGTATGGTTCTATCAGCGCCAGTGTCCACCAACAGGGGTACCTGCATGCCTAGTAAGCCCAGAGTGGGAAACTGAAAGACGGCGTCAACAAATGGGCGCTGCCTGCCTTACTCAATAGAAAAGTAACCTCGGATCATGAACGGAGAATCCAGAGGTCCTCTTTCTGGGTGAGGTGCTTAAACAATGTCCGTTCGGTAGGTACGCCTTGTGCTTCTAACTCAGCCAGAAGCTGCACATAATCCGGAGAAGCCCCTACCACCCGCTGGTGGAAGATAGCCACCCACTGCTCCGGATACTTCTCCAGAAGCTCCTCATGGTGGGTCTCGTAGTAGGCTGTGTCTTATTTGAAGCGCTGGAGTTCTGCTTGAATCTGATTCATTCGCCCTCCGTATCCTGAGGCAAGCGGGGCACGGCAAGCAGCGCGCCCTCCTACTTCCTGGTCACCACCTTGTTGCGCCGCACGCCGATGCCCTCTACCTACAGGTCTAGCTCGCCCCCGACGCCGGGCGACTTAAGATTTCTCCGCGTGCTCCGCGCTCTCCGCGGTTATCGTAATCCCCGGCTAGCAGGGTGCTGAAAAAGGGGTCGACGGCCCGAAATCGTCCCAATTGCGTATCTGAGAGTCCGTCCATTTGTCGTAAGATCGGGGTTTTTCAGCAGCCTGCTAGTGCGCCGCGGCCTTGCTGCGGGCATCGGGGTGGATCGTCGTGCCGCGGTTGCCGGCCAGGGCCACATCCACCGAGAAAGTGTTGCCGTTGTAGTCCAGGATGCCGGTGAACTTGATGGTGGGCGCCTCCACCAGATAGTCGATGACACCGGTGGCGCTGACGCGGAAGGGCCGGTCGTGGCCGGGATAAATCACCGAGGCGGCGGTCAGCACCTTCCGCACGCTCTCCCGCGCCTCATCCTCGCTCCAGAAGATGATGGCGGGAGTGCCCCGGCCCACGGTGCCCGCGTCGGACACCGCGTCGCCGCCGATGCACACCATCCCGCCGGCGGTCTGCACCACCACGCTCATGTGGCCGCGAGAGTGTCCCGGAGTTTCGATCAGGTTCACCCCCGGCTCGAGCTCAGTCTCCTTGTTGATGGTGCGCACCTTCTGCTCGCGCAGCGTATCGGCGAAGTAGCGGGCGGTGGCGTAATCGCCGGGCCGGGGATTGTGAGTGTACTCCAGCTCCTTTTCGTGGATGACTATTTCCGCATTGGGAAATATGTCGGTGTTCTGCGAGTGGTCCCAGTGGGCATGGGTCAACACCACCCGCGCCACGTCGGACAGGGCAATCCCCCGCTTCTCCAGAGCCTCCACCAGCATGTTGCGCCGGCCAAAGTGGGCCACATCCACCAGGGTGAGCTGGCGGCCCCGGATGAGCGTCACGGTGGACAGGCCCATGCGGGTCTGGTCGGCGTTGAAGGTGTACCCAGAAAGCAGGATTTCAATCTCGGGCATGAAGCCTCCGGCATCCTCGGCGTTCCGGCACGCCGGGGCGTCCGAGGCAAATATGCTAGGATTATAGCACGCTTGCAGATACCTTCTGGAACGCCTTTGCTATGCCCGACCGTGCCGATCTTGTACTTTACAACGCCAACGTAATCACTCTGGACCGGCGACGCCCGCGCGCCCAGGCGGTGGCAGTGCGCGGCGATGTCATAGTTGGCGTTGGCAATCTTACCCGCTTGGAGCCCCTCTGCGGCCCAGACACCCGGCGAATCGACTGCCAGGGCATGACTCTGCTCCCCGGATTCGTGGATGCCCACTGCCATCTGCTGGCTCTGGCAGCGTCCCTCACCGGTGTGGACTGCCGTCCGCAGGTCGTCACATCCATCGCCGCGCTGCAGCACGCCATACGGATTCGAGCGCAGCAGACCCCTGCGGGCCGTTGGGTGCGCGGTTTCGGCTATGACGAGCTGTCTCTGGGTGAGGGACGGCACCCCACGCGGCACGACCTGGACTCGGCAGCGCCGCACTATCCGGTGCGCCTGGACCACCGCTCCGGCCATGCCGTGGTTTTGAACAGCGCGGCCTTGGCAATGGCGGGCATCACTCAGGAAACGCCTGACCCGCCGGAAGGGGTTATCCAGCGCGACCCGCCCACCGGCCAGCCCACCGGACTGCTGCTGGAGCTGGGCGAGTGGCTGCGCGAGCGACTGGGCACCCTCCGGGATGCTCCCGAGATGGACGAAGGGGTGCGCCGCATGGAGAGTACCCTCCTGGGCTGGGGCATAACCTCCGTGCAGGATGCAGGTCCCGGCAACGGCCTGGCCCGATGGGAGGCTTTCCGCGCGCAGAAGGACTCTGGCCGGTTGCGCTGCCGGGTGACCATGATGGCGGGCTGCCAGCATATACCGGAGTTGCAGCGGGCGGGTTTGGGCTTTGGCAGCGGCGACGACAGCCTGCGACTGGGCCACGCCAAGCTGATGCTGACGCTGACCACCGGCCAGTTGCACCCTGCCATCAAGGAGTTGCGGCAGGCTGTGGCCCTGGCCCATCGCGCCGGATTCCCGGTAGCCATCCACGCCATCGAGCAGGAGGCGGTGGCGGCGGCCGCCGCGGTACTGGGAGACCAACCAACTCTCTCCCGCAGTTCCCCTCTTCCGCAAAGGGGGGTAAGGGGGGATTTCCCACGTACCCCAGCCCAAGCCAGGGACCGCATTGAGCACTGCGCCGAGTGCCCGCCAGCCCTGCTCACCGAGGTGCTCCGCTGCGGGGCCACGGTGGTCACCCAGCCGGGGTTTATCTACTGGAACGGCGATGCCTACCAGCAGCGAGTCGCCTCGGAGCTGCTGCCGCACCTGTACCCCATCGCCGCGCTGCGCCGAGCTGGCGTGCCGGTAGCTTTCGGCTCCGACGCACCGGTGGTGGACCCCAACCCTTGGCCGGCCATCTACAGCGCCGTCACCCGCCGCACCAGCACCGGACAGCAGCTGCCAGGGCAGCACAGCGGCGAGGTTACAGTGGCCGGCGCCCTGGAGATGCACTCCTTGCAGGGAGCAGAGGCCGAGGGCGCCGGAGACGGCAAGGGCAGCATCGAGGCGGGCAAGCTGGCGGATTTAGTCTTGGTGGAGAATGACCCCACCGGCATGGACCCTGCCGGCATCATTGACCTGCGGGCAGTCATAACCATAATTGGTGGGCAGGTGGTGTGGAAACGCTAGCGGCTGCGCTCCCACACGTAGTCCGCTAAGTCCCGCAGGGAGCGGCGCGCCGGACAATCGGGCAGCAACTCCAGCGACTGCGACGCGTTGCGGCAGCACTCCCGGATCTGGGCGTAGCAGTCGGGCAGGATGCCGGAGTTGTTAATGATCTCCAGCGCCCGCTCCAGGTTGGCCGGGTTCTCCGGCGCATCTCCGTCATTCTGTTTGCGCTGACGGAACATGGCCTGGATGGGGTTGTTCTCGGGGTAGCGCTCCAGCAGCAGAATGCTGGGCAGCGTCAGCACCCCTTGCCGCAGGTCGCTGCCCACGGGCTTGCCCAGCTCGGCGGGGTCGCCCAGCACGTCCAGCAGGTCGTCCACCATCTGGAAGGCCATGCCGATCTGGTAGCCGTAGTCCCGCAGCGCCTTCACCTGCGGCTCCGGCGCGCCCCCCAAGACCGCGCCGGTCTCGGCGGCGGTGCAAAACAGGGAGGCCGTCTTGCGGTAGATGCGCTCTTGGTACAGCCGGCGGGCGTCCTGGGAGTCAAAGGCGTGGAAAATCTCCAGCAACTCGCCGCTGGCCAGCTCCATAATGGTTTCGGCGAACCGGCGGATGACCCGCACGTTGCCGGTGTCGCACACGAAGGTGGCGGAGGTGGCGAAGAGGTAGTCGCCAAAGAGCACCGCCACGTCTTTGCCCCACAGCTTGGTCACCGTGGGCTTGCCCCGGCGCAGGTCCGAGTTATCCACCATGTCGTCGTGGATCAGGGTGGCCAGGTGCAGCAGCTCCACCGCTCCGGCCATGATGAGGGGCTTCTCCTGGTCGTGGGGGTAGCAATCGGCGGCCAGCAGGGTAATTGCCGGGCGTATCCGTTTGCCGCCGGAGGTAAGCACGTAGCTTAACAGCGGCTCCAGGTCGGGAAGGGAGGTTTGGGGAAGGCTGCGAAGGTGCTCCTCGACACGCGCCAGCTTGGGCTGGATGGGCGCGTAAATGGAGGCGGTGCGTTGGTCCAGGCCTGCGAGCAATCTATCTCCTTAAACCTTTTATTACCCCTAACATAATACTTAATGGAGCATTTCACCTCCACCTTAATCCTCCCCCGTCGAGGGGGAGGAGACCTTTCCCTTCCCCCTCGACGGGGGAAGGTTAGGATGGGGGTGCGTCCCGGTAACAGTTCATTTTGTTAGGCGCTCTAAATCTCCTAAACCTTGACGCCCAGGCGCCGGGATTCCTCTTCAGCCACCTGGGGTTCCAGCTTGATATACAGATTCTCCGGGTGCTGCAACGTTTGGCCGGGCTTGACGCCTGCCAGGATCCAGTCAAAGTCCCACCGTTCCGACTCCACGTGGCCGGCGCACCCCAGGAACTGGTGCACCTTTTGGCTGCTGAAGGGCAGGAAGGGCGCCAGCGCCACCTTCAGGCAGTTGATGGCGGCCATAGCGGTCCACAGGGACGTGGCGGCATCCTCCCGGTTGGCTTTCAGGCTCTTCCAGGGGGCGCGGGCATCCAGGTAGCGGTTGGATTCCTGGGCCAGCGCAAATGCCTGTCCGATGGCCGCCTTGAAGTGGCACTGGGAAAGCAGGCGGTCCACCTCGGCCAGGGCTGACCGCGCCCGGTCCAGCATCGCCTGGTCGGCGGCGTTCAGCGCGGCGGGAGTGGGAATCACACCGCCAAAGTTGCGGAAGGTGAAGGACAGCACCCGGTTGACCAGGTTGCCGTAGGTGGCTACCAGCTCCTCGTTGTTGCGCCGCACAAACTCCGCCCAGGAGAAGTCGGTGTCGCCAGACTCGGGCATGTTGATGGACATCAGGTAGCGCAGCGGGTCGGGGTCGTAGCGCGCCAGGTAGTCGGGCACCCACAGGGCCCAGTTCTGGCTGGTGGAGAACTTGCGCCCCTCCAGGCTCAGGAACTCGTTGGCGGGCACGTCGTAGGGCAGGTTCAGGCCGCCGCCGTAGGCCAGGATCATAGCGGGCCAGATGATGGTGTGGAAGGGGATGTTGTCCTTGCCGATGAAGTAGTAGCTGCGGGTGGCGGGGTCTTTCCAGAACTCCTGCCAGCGCTCCGGAGCGCCCTGCTGCTGCGCCCACTCCACCGCGGCGGACAGGTAGCCGATGACCGCCTCGAACCAGACGTAGATCCGCTTCTCCTCGTACCCTTCAACAGGCACGGGAACGCCCCAGGAGAGGTCGCGGGTGATGGCGCGGTCCTTGAGGCCATCTTTCAGGAACTGGCGGGTGAAGTTAAGCACGTTGGGCCGCCAGTGCTTCTGCTGTTCGACCCACTTTAGCAGCGGTTCCTGGAAGGCAGACAGCTGTAGGAACAGGTGCTCCGACTCGCGGAACTCCGGCGTGGTGCCGCTGAGGAGACAGCGGGGCGTGACCAAATCCTGGGGATCCAGGGTGCGGCCGCAGGCGTCGCACTGGTCGCCGCGGGCGCGCGGATTGCCGCAGTGAGGGCACACGCCCTCCACGTAGCGGTCGGGCAGAAAGCGCCGGCAGTCGGGGCAGTAGGCCAGGAGCGTGGTGGCGGGATAGATGTAGCCCTGGTCGTAAAGCTTGCGGAAGATGTCGTGAACCACCCGCTGGTGATTCTCCGTGTGGGTGGTGGTGAAAAGGTCAAAGGAGATGCCCAAGCGCTGCCAGGTCTCCAGAAACCCAGCGTGGTAGCGCTCCAGCACCTGCAGAGGAGTCAGCCCCTCCTGCTCGGCGCGGATGGTGATGGGCGTGCCGTGGCTGTCGCTGCCGGAGACCATGAGCACGTCGTTGCCGTGCATCCGGTGGTAGCGGGCAAACACGTCCGCGGCCAAGTAGCACCCGGCGATGTGCCCCAGGTGCAGCGGCCCGTTGGCGTAGGGCCAGGCGACGCCGATGAAGATGCGCTCAGGCAATGCGGTGTTCCCCAGACCGGAGTGGATTTATTGTGCCCCGTGCCTCCAGCCACGGCTGGTAGAGCACGGCTGGGGTATTTTACCATAGTCTGAGCGGTGGGGGGATGGACGTTAGAGCGCCTCTGCTAATGGTTAAATAGCGACCAAGGGGCAACTACCCTGGATGTGGCAGCCCTGAGCACCGTTTGACGAGGTTGGAGACGGGTGTTAGCCTACAAACCATCAAATGACATCATATTTTGGGACGCCATCGAGTTGATGTGGCGAATCCTGGTTCATTTTGGAGGAACCTAGTCAGCAAGGCTACTATTAACGACGGTACTCGGACTAACCCTGGTACTCGCACTGGCCTGCGGAGCCGCGGCAACTGCCACACCAGTGCCGACCAGCGCACCACAGCCTACAGCTATTCAAACAGGTGCGTCTACAGCCGTTGCGACCGCAACGCCAGCGCCCGCCGTTAAACCCGCAGTCACCACGGTGAATCCTGGCAAGCTGACCATCATGATGGGGGATTTTGGTAACGAGCGGTTTGACTACCTTTTCACGGGTTCGGCGCCGGGAGCGGCCAACTATGGCCGGCTTGTGGGCGGGTTCCTCATCTCCGACAATGAGACGAAAGAGATGGTGCCCGGCATAGCCAGCCAGTGGGGGCTCTCCGCCGATGGCTTGACCTGGACTTTTACCATACGAAAAGGGGTGAAGTTCCATGACGGGTCGGAGCTAACGCCGGAGGACGTCCTCTGGACTATGCGGCATTACTGGGGCAGTCAGGCCTATGAGTATAACGCCATTGCCACCACTGCGGCAATAATATCTCGTTCGATCGATAGCATAGCGCTGAGCGGGCCGGATAAAGTAAGTTTCACCACCAAGTATCCCGTTACCGACTTTTCTGTCATCGTTTCTGAGACAGACACCGCTTGGTTCCATATGATGCCCAAGCGAGCCGCGCAACACGACCTTGAGGCGGAATTGGCCTACGACAAACACCCTATTGGGGCTGGGCCGATGAGGCTGGTGAATCGCGTCCAAGCGTCAGGGATGGCCTTCGAGCGCTTTGACGACTTCTACTACCAGCCCAAGAACGGCTTCCCCGAAGATAAGAGGGTAAACTTCAAGTTGTTGGACATGTTTCTGGTTCCTGAGGAGGCCATACGGGTTTCCGCCTTGCGAGCCGGAGAGGCCGACATCGTCCCAGCCAGCTTGGCGACGAAGAAGCAAGTAGTGGCTGGGGGCGGGCGCATGGTGTTTGGTCAGGAGGGTGTGGCTATCTTCGCGAGGCTGCTCGGGTGCTGGGATCTAAAGTATCCCTGTCACGACAAGCGGGTCCGCCAGGCCCTGGACTACGCCATCGACAAGACGGTGATCCGGGACCGGCTCTATGGCGGCCCCGAGATCTTCCAGGTAAAAGGGTAGCCCCATACTGTCACCCTCAGCACAATAGGGTACACCCCGGCGATGGACCCTTGGCCCTTTGACCCCAACAAAGCCCGGCAACTGCTGGCCGATGCCGGCTATCCCGGCGGCAAGGGATTTGGCAAGCTGATCGTGAATACAACATCTTCCTCGTCGATGCCTCTGCAGGTCGAGGCGGCGCAGTTGGCTGCTGAGTTCTGGAGGAAGGAGCTGGGGCTAGATGTGGAGGTGAAGGTCGGGGATAGCACTGGGATCAGAAAAAGTTGGTATGCAGGAGAACTAAACGGCCAAATACTGTGGCGGGACTCGGCTACCCGCAAAGATGCTACAAATACACTAAGATCTGCCTACGGCGAACCTGAGGGCGCCACTCGGGTGCACGAGGACCCGGAGCTGTTCCGCTTGGTGAAGGAAACTCTTGAGATAGTGGATCCAGACCAACGAGAGGAGGCCCTTAAGAAGCTGTTCCTGCGTCTCAGGGATGAAAGCCATCAACTAGGTATTGGGTATGCAAACATCCCCTGGGGCGTGGGATCTCGCGTCGTAACGTGGCAGCCGTATCCCCTGGCGTTGTATCCCTCCGCCCTGCATACCATAACCCTGAAGTAACCCCCAAGCTCCTTTGGGGACCGCTCATTGCGCCGTTCCCATGGGAGCTTTTTAGTGGAAATGTGTTCCATACGTTAGGGTTGATGGAGGGGTGGTTCAAGAGAGAGGCCCAATGCGCAAGGTCGGCTAGAACTCGCCCACGTCGTGGGGGCCCGACTCCCTGATGCCCGCCATGGTCTGGCGCACAAACCGCGCCTTGCGCCACATCTCCGGCACTGAGGTGGCGCCGCTGTAGCTCATCCCCGACGCAGGCCCGACAGCAGGTGCTGCAGCACCTCCCGCGCCGCGCCGCGATAAGCCACCGGCGCCTGGATGCCCTCCGCCGCCACGTCCGCCTCGGCGGACTCCCAGCGCGACCAGCCCTGGGCCGGGTCTTCCCGCAGGGCGCGGTCCAGGCCCGCCTCGTGGGAGGCCATGCCCCTTGCCACCTTCATCTTCTGGCCGTGGCGCAAGATTACCAGGCCGGGGCTTTCGTCGGTGCCCGCCAGCAGATTGCCCAGCATCACTGTAGATGCCCCCGCGCCGATGGCCCGTGGCCACGTCGCCGGCGTAACGGACTCCGCCGTCGGCGATGACCGGCACTCCGTGGCGCTGGGCCACGTGGGCGCACTCCAGCACCGCGCTGAACTGGGGCACCCCGGCGCCGGCCACCAAACGGGTGATGCACATGGAGCCGGGGCCCACGCCCACCTTCAGGGCGTCGGCGCCGGCCTGGATTAGCCGCTCCGCCGCCTCTGCCGTGGCTATGTTTCCCGCAACGATGGGCAGGTCGCCCAGCCGCTCCCGCAGCTCGCCCAGGGCGGCAAGCATGGCCTGGGAGTCGCCGTGGGCAATGTCCACCACCAGGGCATCGGCGCCGGCCTCCTGCAAGGCCTGGGCCCGCTCCAGGTAGTCGCCCACCACGCCCACGGCGGCGGCCACCCGCAGCCGGCCCTTGTCGTCGCGGGTGGCGTGACCCAGGGCCACATCCCGCGACAGGTCCTTGGCGGTGATGAGCCCCGCCAGGCGGCCATGGGCATCCACCAGGGGCAGCTTCTCCAGCCGGCGCTCCGACATCAGCCGGCGGGCCTCGGCGATGCTTATCCCCGGCGTGGCCACCACCAGGCGCTCCCTGGGGGTCATGCGCTCCGACACCAAGGCAGCGTCGTCGGCCAAGAGCACGTCGCGGCGGGTCAGCAGCCCCAGGCCCGCGTCCACCACCGGCAGGCCGCCGATGCCCAGCCGCGCCATCAGCTGCCGCGCCTCGGCGATGGTGACGCGAGGGGAGATGGTCTGGGGAGACTCGATAATCTCGCTCTGGAACCGCTTTACCTTGGTCACTTCCGCAGCTTGC
>SHYG01000064.1 GCA_009692925.1 Dehalococcoidia bacterium | reverse complement strand
GCTGGCGTATATCGGCTGCAAGCCGGCACGCAGGCGCACCACCGCCATGTTGGCGCCCGCTTGCTGGCGAGAGAGGCCGGCCACCCGGTCCACCGACGCGGGGGCGCGACCGAACAAGCGTAATAGCCGCACCCCGCTAATGCTCTCCTAGAGCGCCGAGGTGAGAGCAGAGTTGGCCTCCCTGGCTGCGGTGGTGCGTTGGGCAACCCAGCGGACCGAAAGGTGGGCCAACATGAAGGCGAGAGGCACCGGCAGCAGCGCCATCAGCGTCAGGGTGCTGTCGTAGATGAGCATCGCCACCACCAGGGAGATGGAAAAGAGGACGGTATCCCAAGTCTCGATGGTGAACTCGCGGACACCCACGCCCAGCACTTCCACATCCCCGATAATGCGGGCCATCAGGTCTCCCGCTGGGGTGCGGTGGACTTGCTCCATGGGCCAGGCGAAAACTCCGCGAAGGGCATCGGTTCGCAGGTTAGACCGTATACGGGCGTTGGCGGTCATTAGCCACCAGCGTTTCAGGGCCCGGGGGACTTCCGTGGCCAAGGTGCCGCCCACGAAGGCCAGCGCGGCCAGGGCCACCTCCGAGCCCGTCGCGTTCCCCTGCCCCATCGCCAGGGCGGTGTCGATGGCCCGGCCCAGCAGGATAGCCGGGAGTACCACCGCGGTGTTCATGATGATGCCGTGTATTGAACCCAACACGAGCTGGCCCGCCGTTTGACGGAAATAGGGCCGCAGCTCCCAGAGGTAGTGGCTCAAACCGTTGTCCTCTGTTCAAAGTCTAGGGGGGTGTGTGAGAAATCCTCGCTTTTGGTGAGTCCCGGCGCATCGGGATCCCGGCCTTGCCGTCGGTGAGAACGGCGCCATCCTCACCGCGGGCCTCCCCGAGCCCACCCTGGAACTGCTCCTGGTAAAGCATCGCGTACAGACCACCCTTCGCCAGAAGCTCGCTGTGGGTGCCCTGCTCGGAGATGCGGCCCCCGTCGATCACGAAAATTACGTCCGCCGCCATGATCGTCGAGAGCCGGTGGGCGATGGCAATAGTGGTGCGACCCTGCATCAGGGGCTTTAGGGCCGCCTGCACCACTCGCTCGCTGGCCGTGTCCAGCGCCGATGTCGCCTCGTCCAGCACCAGGATCTGGGGCTGGTGCAGGATTACTCTGGCAATGGCCAGCCGCTGCCTCTCGCCGCCTGACAGCCGGTAGCCGCGCTCACCCACCACCGTGTCGTAGCCCTCGGGAAGCTCCATGATGCGGTTGTGGATGAAAGCGGCCCTGGTTGCCGCCTCCAGCTCCTCCGGCGTGGCGGTGGGGTTGCCGTAGAGCAGATTCTCCCGCAGGCTGGCGTGGAACAGGTAGCTCTCCTGAGTCACGTAGCCGGTGAGCCGCGCCAGCGAGTCTAGCTTGATGTTCCGCACGTCCACATCGTCAATCCGCACCGCGCCATCTGTCACGTCGTAGAGGCGCGGAATCAGGTAGGAGATGGTCGTCTTGCCCGCGCCGCTGGGCCCGACGAAGGCCGCAAGTTGCCCCGGCTGCACCGTGAAGCTCACGCCGTCCAGCGCCCACTGGCGCTTCTCGGCATCCGCCCCGTCCCGCATCTGCTCGGGCACCGCGGCGTAATTGAGCCGCACGTTGTCGAATACCACCTTGCCCCTGGCCTGCTCCGGCTTCAGGTCGACGGCGCCGGGGGAGTCCACGATGTCCGGCTTGAGGTCCAGGTAGCTGAAAATCCGCTCGAATAGCGCCAGCGACGCCTGAAGCTCCACCGACACCTGGAGCAGGCTGCCGATGGGAAAGTATAGCCGCGCTTGCAGTGTCGTGAAGGCCACGATGGTGCCGGGGGATACCCCTGGCGTGCCGCCGGCCAACAGGTAGCCCGCAATGACGTAAGTGAGCACCGGCGTGAGGGAGAAGAAAATCTGCACCAAAGAGAAGAAGGTGCGCCCGGTCATCTGCCGCCGCATGGTCAGGTCGGCCAGCCGCTGGTTCTCGTTCTGGAAGCGCTGAATCTCCTGCTGCTGCCGCCCAAAGAGCTTGGACAGCATGATGCCGGAGATGGACAGCGTCTCCTGGGTGATGGCGGTCACCTCTGCCGCCGCCTGCTGCGTCTCGGCGGACACGGCCCGCCGCCGCGCGCCCACTTTTTTGGAAATGAGCACGAAGATGGGCACGGTCCCCATGGAGACCAGCGTTAGCTCCCACGACAGGATGAGCATGGCGATCAGCGTGCTGATGAATATGACGCTGTTGGACAGAACGTTGGAAACGGTGGAGGTAACCACCTCCTGCACCCCGCCCACGTCGTCGGAGATGCGGGACTGTATCTCTCCGGTGCGGGTGCCGGTGAAAAACCGCATGGACAGGCTTTGGAGGTGCTCGTAAAGACTGTTGCGGAGGTCGCGCATCACCGTCTGCCCCACCCGGTTGGTGAGCAGAGTCTGCACAATGCTCAGCAGGCCGGTGGATATGGTGACGGCAGCCATAACCCCGGCGATCACCAGGAGCAGATTGATATTGGGCTGGCCGCTGGCGGGGAACAGCGCCGAGTCGAACACTGTGCGAATCAGCACCGGGTTGACCACACCCAGTCCCGCCGTCACGACGATCAGGGCGCCGACAATGGACACCTTGGCCCGGTAAGGCAGGAACGTGGCAACGATGCGCCGCACCTGGCCCCTCGTCTCTCCGGCAGGCTTTTCAGGTTCCAGCCCACCGTGCCCCCTACCGTGTCCTATGTGCATCCTGCCGTTTCTGAAGTACATCGTCCTCTCAGAACCAGACAGCCAGAATCGCCGGACTAGAGTACAGAAGACCTGGCGCCTCTGCCGATTCTACTTCTTTTCCGGCTATGGTGGGTAGCCCGCTTGTCAGGGCCGTTTCGTTCTCGGCCAGCCCGTAGGGGCAGACCTGTGTGTGCGCCCCTACGGGGGAAACCACTAGCATCGCGCATCCTTACGTAAGGGGGAGAAGGGATGCTTGTTAGACGTACTGCCCGGCACAGTAGCCGGAGGCCCAGGCCCACTGGAAGTTGTAGCCTCCCAGGGGGCCCGTCACGTCCACCGCTTCGCCGATAAAGAAAAGCCCGGGCGCTTTAATGGCCTCCAGGGTCTTGGAGGAGAGGCCAGTGGAGTCCACACCGCCCAGGGTGACCTCCGCCGTGCGGTAGCCCTCGGTGCCATCGCAGGAGATAGTCCAATCCTTCAGCGTATGTCCAACGGCAGCTAGCTCCTGGTGGGAAAGCTGGCCCATGGCCCGGTTAGGGAGATAGGTCCCGCACATGGCTTCGGAAAAGCTCCGGGGCAGCAGCGCGGAGAGGATGGTCCGCAGTTCCGCCTTGGGCCGGGCGGCCTGCTGTGCCTGCAAATGGGTGAGCGGATCGAGGCCGGGGAGCAGGTCAATGTGGAGCTGCTGGCCTTCGCGCCAATGGGAGGAGACTTGCAGCACCGCCGGGCCGCTGATCCCCTTGTGGGTGAAGAGCAGGTTCTCGGTAAAGCTGGCGCCGTTACACCTGGCGATGCAAGGGATTGAGACCCCGGCGAGATTCCGGCAAAACTCCAGGTTGCGGCCACTGGCAGTCAGGGGGACCAGGGCTGGCCGGGTCGGCGTGACATCCAGCCCGAATTGGCGGGCGACAGTATAGGCGAAGCCGGTGGCGCCCATTTTGGGGATGGACAGGCCGCCGGTAGCCACCGCCAGGGAGCCGGCAGCCACCGCGCCCAAGTCAGTCTCCACCAGAAAACCCAGGACCTCACCCTCGCGGCGGATGCCGGTGACTTGGCAGGACAACCGAACCGTAACACCTGCCGCTGCGGCTTCGTCCAGCAGCATGCGGACGATCTCCTGGGCCGAACCGTCGCAAAAGAGCTGGCCCAGCTTCTTTTCGTGGTAGGGGATGCGGTGCTTTTCCACCAGGGAGATGAAGTCTTGCGGGATGTAACGGGACAGCGCGGAAACGCAGAAGGGCTTGTTTTGAGATTGAAAGTCATCGGGCGTGGCGTAGAGGTTTGTGAAGTTGCAGCGCCCGCCCCCCGAGATGAGTATCTTTTTGCCGGCCTTGTTGGCGTGATCCAGCACCAGGACACGGCGCCCCCGATTCCCGGCTTCGATGGCGCACATGAGGCCGGCCGCCCCGGCGCCGACGACGACCACATCGTAGTGCTCAACGCCTGCGAGTACCACGCCACGGCGACCCCGTGACTCCTCTAACCGGGAATCCACAACACCGAGGAGATTTCGCTGAACTCCCGCCAGAGCTTTCGCCAGGAGTCGCCGGCGTCATCGCTGCGGTACAGATACCCGTAACGGCTCCCCGCAAACACTATTTGCGGGTTAAAGGGTTGGATGTTCACCACCCACATGGCGGTGTTGGGCTGCACCGGCAACGAAAGGCTCTCCCAGGTCTTGCCGGTGTCCTTGGTGCGCATCACCGTTCCGGTGCGCCCCGGTGTGGTGTCCCCAATGGTCAGGAACACCACTTTAGGACTGCCCGGCTGGACCATAATCCCGCGCGGGTAAGTCCAGGGAAAGGTTTCCCGGACACGAACCGGCTTCCAGGTGGCCCCGTCGTCGGTGCTGGTAAAGACGTCGTTGTTGACCACCACCACCACCGTCTTGGGCGGGCCGGCGGTGACCGCCACGTTGTGCACATCGGGGTTGGGGATGGCGCCGTTGAGGTTAGTCCAGGTGTCGCCCCGGTCGGTGCTGCGGCGCACCCCGTCCACCTCCAGGCCGACCCAGACGTTGCGCCGGTTCTGCGGGTCAATGGCGATGCCGGTTACCCGCGGGGAGCCCACCGCCGGGCAGGTCTCGGCTACCTCCACCGGCCGCTGATCCCAGGTCTGGCCGCCATCGGTGGAACGGAAGATGCCCGCGGGGGTCGGCGTGCCGGTGCCGGCGAACATGACGTTGGGCTCCACCGGATCAATGGCCAGGTTCCACACGCAGTAGCTGCTGAGGGGCGAGTCTACCCATTGCCAGTTCAGCCCGGCGTTCCGGCTGGCGTACAGGCCCTTGTCGGTGCCGGCGTAGACCAGCTCCGGCTGCTTGGGGTTGCTGGCGATGGTGCGCACCAGGGCGTCGGAATGCAGGCCCTGGTTGATGCCAACCCGCTGCCACGTCTCGCCGCCGTCGGCGCTGCGGACGATTCCCTGCCCCACTGTGCCCACCAGGACGGTCATCTTGTCCGGCATGATCTTGCCCCCTTCATAGTTAAATGAGCCTCCTGCGATTGAAACAGTTGGCTGTCAGTAGCTAGCCAGTAGTCTAAGGCCCGCCGCCTGCCTAGTCAAACATGGCTTGGAGGGCTACCCACCTGGGCCGGAACTGGAGTAGAATCGGCCTGTCCGAGGGGACTGGTTAATGCGCGAGTAAGGTAGTGCCAAAGGGGGCGCAGGCTTGGCGATAGAGCCAGATATCCAATCCCAAGCAGGGCCGCGTCTAGCAGACCGGATTGCAGCCCAGGCGTGCCCCCTAACGGGTTTGCCCGCGGCAGGAGCTTGTCACACCCCGAGGGATATCTGCTACGGCGTCGTGCCAGATGAGATCGTGGCTTAGACCATGGGCTGGACCCAGGCACTGCTGTGGCTCTTGTACCGGCGTCTTCCCTCTTCTTGGGTGCTACTGGCAGTCACCACTCTTGGCGTGCTGGCCGCCGTAACCCTGCTGGCGGTGGGCGCCGGCTACTCCCGGGTATTGGCGGAAGGCGGGCTGCGCCATACGCTGCAAACCACCCCCCAGAGTGTCCTGGACGCCTGGATTATTGTGGAGAACCGGCCTCTGGGCGCGGCGGATTATCAAAGGGTGCGCACCACGGTGGAGCAGACCGCCAACTCGCGCCTGGGCAGCCTGGTCCACGAGATGCACCGCTCGGGACGCACGCAGCCCAATCTGCCGCTGGTCTCCAGCCCCCAGGGCGAGTCCGCCGACCCCGAGGCGGTTTTGGGCCGGCCGTTTTTTCACACCGACTTCGCCCAGCACTCAAGGCTGGTTCAGGGCCGCTGGCCCGAGGCTGCTCCGGTGCTGCACGCCCAGGGCGTGGCCTTGGAGGCGGTGGTTGGACGCCAGACCGCGGCGGCGATGCAGTGGAAGGTGGGCGCCCAGCTTTACCTGGTCCCCTTTCGCGCCGACCCGCCGGAGCGGATTACCCTCACCGTGGTGGGCCTGGCTGACCCCATTGACCCCAATGAACGGTTCTGGATGGGGTTCCCTGCCTACTTCAACCTGCAGGATTACGGCGGCCGTCCCCTGGCGCCTCTCTTCGTCCCGGAGGACGCTTTCTTTGGCGGTCTGGGCGCACGCTACCCATCCCTGGTGGGCGACTACAGTTGGTATGTGTTCATGGATACCAACGTGCTGCGGGCCAACACCGCCGAGCCGGCCAGGGCGGCGATGCTGGGCCTGGAAACCGACATCAACAAGCAGTTCCCCAGGTCCCTGGTGATGAGCGGGCTGAAGAACACCCTGGCCGACTACCAGCGGAGGCTCACCCTGGCCCGCGTGTCCCTCTTCCTCTTTATCTCCCTGGTGGTGGTAGTCATTCTCTACTTCTTGGCCGTGGTGGTGGGGATGCTGGCCCGCACTCGCAGCGACGAAGCCAGCTTGCTCCGCAGCCGGGGGGCCAGCTTTGTTCAGGTAATGGGGCTGCTGGCCGTGGCGGAAGGGACCGGGATTCTCCTCGCGGTGGCGGCGGGACCCTTTTTGGCGCTGGCCCTGGTGCGGGGCTTGCTGTTGGGCACGGTTAATCCCGCCGCCGGCCCCGCTGGAGGCGGAGCTGACTCTCTGGCGGACTCTCTGAATGTAACGCTGGGCGCCGATATGTTCTGGTTTGGGGCAATTGGCGGTGTTTTGGCCCTGGGGGCGTTGCTGGCCTCCGGCTCCAGCCTGGCCCGCCTGGGCGTGGTGGAGTTCCTGCGGCTGCGGGCCAGGCCTCCCACCCTGCCCTTCTTGCAGCGTTACTATCTGGACCTGCTGGCGCTGGGCGCCGTGGGGTTGGTGTGGTGGCAGATCCGCGGCCGGGGCGGGTTTGTGGAGCAGGGCTTGGCCGCCCGAACCCCGGAAGTGGTGGACCCCAGCCTGCTTTTGGGCCCGGCGCTGGGGCTGCTGGCGGCGGCGCTGCTGGCGGCGCGCGTCATGCCCTGGCTCCTGCGACCGATGAGCTGGGCCGGACACCGGTGGGCGCCTTCCTGGGCATCCTTCGCCCTGACGCGCATGGCCCGAGACCCGCTGCCCTACGGCTCGCTGGCCGTCATTGTAATGCTGTCTGCGGCCCTGGGGGTGTTTGGCGCCAGCTTCCAGTCAACCCTTTCCCGGAGCCAGCAGGAACAGGCAAGGTACGGGGTGGGGGGCGACCTGGTGGTCACGGGGGCTGCCTTTGAACCCAGCCTCCAGAGGGAGCTGTCCGCCCTGCCCGGCGCCGGCCTGGTCAGCCCCATTATCCGGGAGTCAGCAACCCTGCTGGGCGGGTTTTCCGACGCATCGGTGGCGCTGGTTGCAGTAGACCCCGGCACTCTGCCCAGCGCCGCATGGTACCGGAGCGACCTGTCACCCTCGGGCAAGGACCTGCGGCAACTGCTGGAGCCTCTGCGCCAGGGGGCGGCGGTCTCCATGCCCGGCGGCACCGCCGTTAGCCCAGGTCTGCTGGACCCCACCCTGGGCATCCCCATCCCGCCCGAAGCCTCCAGCATCGGGGTTTGGGTGAACACCGCCGGGGTGAACCTGGGGCCCCTCAACCAGCCGTTAAACATATGGACTCGGGTGACCGATGCCGGGGGCAAGCACCGGGACCTGCTCCTGGGCGCGCTCCCGCCCGCGGCCGGCCCGGTGTGGGTCTACCAGGAAGCCCCGCTGCCCCCGCTTCCTGATGCTCGGCCTGACCCTTCCTCAACGCCCGGGGCTCCGGGGACGCCGGGCGGCGGGCCCAGCCTCCGGGAGCCGCAATGGGGCCTGGTGGCCATCTTTCTCACCGGCAGCTCCTTCGCCCGGATGCCGCCCGGCAGCATCAGCTTGGACGATATAACTGTCAAAGGCCCCACGCTGCCTCCCGCCGGGGTGGTCATCGAAGGGCATGAAGCGCCGGGCGGGTGGGCGCCGCTAGCCCACACCGGGCCGGTGGCCGACGTGGTGGAGCGTACCCGAGAAAGCGCGCGCAGCGGCCAGGCGGGGCTGTCCTACTCCTGGGACCAGGGCGGGCCCGGCGAAACGCCCCGGGGGGCATTCCTGCCGCCGGGACCGTTCCCGCTGCCCGCCATTGGCGGCCCTACGTTCACGCCAGGGCAGGAGGTGCGCCTCCGGGCGGGACGCCAGGTCTTGCCGGTGACCATCCGCGAGGTGACCGACTTTTTCCCCACCATTGACCCGTCGCTGCAGCCCTTCCTCCTGGTATCCTTGGCAGACTACAACAGATACCTGGCGCGGGTCGGCGGCGGAGCATTCAATCCCCCTCAAGAGGTATGGATCGAGGTGGAGGAGAGCGCCAACCGAGACTTGGTGCTGCAGGCCCTGGGCCAGCGCTTCCCCAGCCTCGCCTCCGTGCGGGACGGACCCGCCGCCGCCCAGCTGGCCAGCCGCGATCCTTTGGCCGGCGGCGGATGGGATGGCCTCACCTTGATCGCGCTGGGCTCCCTCACCCTGACGGTGGTGCTGGCCCTGGGCATCCATGCGGTGGTCTCGGTTAAGGCGCAGCGGGTGGACCTGGCGGTGGTTAAGGCCCTGGGGCTTTCCAGCCGCCAGCTCTTCCTGGGCTTGGCGCTGGAGCGGGCAGTGGTAATCGTCTTGGCCCTGGCCGCGGGGTGCGCCCTGGGGTTCTGGCTGGGCCAATGGGTGCTGGGGTTCCTGGACCTGACCTCCAGCGGGCGCGAGGTAGTCCCTCCCATGGTCTTCACCGTGCGAGGCTGGCTGGTGGGCGTGGTGATTCTGAACCTGGTGGGGGCGGCGCTGCTGTCCGTGGCGCTGGCGGCGTGGTCGGCCAGCCGGATCAAGGCGTTTGATATACTGCGGACGGCGGGGTAGGATCGCCGTTCGCCACATTCTCCCCAATGCAGCGTGACCTGAGGCCGGCCTGAGACTGACATGTCCCTTCTGCAACTGGCTTACATAATCGCCTGGCGCCGCATCGTCTCCTCTTGGAAGCTGGAGCTGGCCCTGTTTTTGGGGATCACCATGGCAGTGGCCCTGCTGGCCAGCGGCGCGGTGTTCTCCGACCTGCTGGCGGAGGCCGCCCTGCGCCGCGCCCTGCAGGAGGCCAAGCCGGAGGAGGCCAATTTCCTGGTTCGGGTCTTCAACGACCTGGATGACCCGTCGGTGGTCTCTCCCGCAACCTCCATCTACCAACGGAACAACCGGTTTGTCGACGGGCGGGTCTTCACCCCCCTCCGGCCTTACTTGAAGGGGCACCGTGAGCAGCTCCTGGAAACCGCCACCTTCTTTTTTGAGGGCCATCCCCAACTAGCGGGGCCCGACCAAGCACGCCCGCGGGGCAAGTTTCAATACCTGCGCGGTCTCCAGCAACCCGGCCGGGCGGAGCTGCTTCAGGGGAGCTGGCCCCGGCAGGGGGCGATTGGGCAAGAGGAGCCCTTGGAGGTGGCCCTGGACGATGTGGGCGCGGGCCTGCTCCAACTGGGCGTGGGACAGGAGATGTGGGTTTACCCCGCCAGCGGAGCTACCGAGAGGGCGCAGGCGCGGGTCAAGGTCAAGATTGCCGGGGTGTTCCACCGGGTCGCCCCCAGCGACGAGTTCTGGTACAGCACCCAGGGGGCATTTAGCTATCGGGATGACCGGTGGACCATCGTGCCGTTATTTACGGCGGAAGCAACCATCCTGGGGCCGGTGGCCCGCGCTTATCCGGGGCTGTACACCAACGTCACCTGGGTTTTTTACCTTGATCGCAACGGAGTGCGCGCCGGTGATGTGGCGAGCCTCCAGCAAACCCTTCTGCAGGTGGAGCACGATGTGCGCGCCGGCCTGCAACGCTCCAGCTATAGCCTCCTCTTGAACCGTGTGCTGGAGGCGTATGAGGAGCAGCTGCTCCTGGCCCGCATCCCCCTCTTCCTGATGCTCTGCCTGGTCACTGGCATTCTGGTGTACTACCTGACCCTGGTCGCCGGGCTGGTGGTCCGCTCCCGGAGCTCCGAGATCGCCATGCTAAAGAGCCGGGGGTGCACCACCCGGCAGGTGGGGTTGATGGTGCTGGTGGAGGCTTTGGTGCTGGCCGTGCCCGCGTTGGCGCTGGGAGTTCCGCTGGCCCTGGGCGCCGCTCAGATACTGGGCAGCCTCTTCTTCAATCAAGGCGGGGGAGTCGCGACGGCGTCCATTTCCCTGTCCCTGCGGCCTCTGCTTCTGGGCGGGGGAGGGGCCCTGCTGGCGGTGGTCGTGCTGACCGCATCCTCCCTGGTGGCGGCCCGCCGCAGCATTGTGGAGTACCACCAGAACAGCGCCCGCCCCCCCACCAACACTTTCTTCCACCGCTATTACCTGGACCTGATGTCTCTGGCCCTGATCGGCCTCCTCTGGTGGCAGGTCCGCACCCGGGGCTCGTTCCTGGTGCGTCCTCTGGGATCTGGAGAGCTGGAGCTTGATCTGACCCTGATGCTGGGGCCAGTCCTGGGGCTGCTGGCGGTGTCGCTGCTGGTGCTGCGCATCCTGCCGGTGGGCTGGGCGCTGCTGGCCAGAGTCGCGGAGCCATTGGGACAGGCCTGGCTGACCCACGGGCTGAAGCGCCTGTCCCGAGACCCAATCCCGCCCGGCAGCTTGGTGGTGTTGCTGATGCTGGCCACCGCCCTGGGGGTCATCGGGAGCACCTTCAGCGCCACCCTGGCCCGCAGTCAGCACGACCGTGCCCGCTACGCCGCGGGCGCCGATGTGCGGATTCAGCACGACGGGGACCAGACCGTGAGACCGCCCCTGGCGCGGGCGGGGGAGTTGGTCCCTTCCGGGGTCGCTGCCGAGGTGCAACGGGCCAGCGGCCATTTGCTGACCCGCGGATTCAGCTCGGCGCAGGTGTCCGTTTTGGCGGTGGATACCAGCAACTTTGACCAGGTGGCCTGGTACCGGCCCGACTTCGCCGGCGGGACAGCCCTGCCGGAACTGATGGCGGCCATTACGCCCAACTCCCCGGCGGCAGGTTCAAGCGAGGCAATCGCCGGTGGTGTGAAGCTGCCACCGGAGGCCCGCGGGCTGGCGCTGTGGGCCAACCCAGGGCGGCCCGACTCGCGGCTGTCGGTGCAGGCGCGGCTCCGGGACGCCCGCGGCTACTACTTCGACGTGCGGATTGGCGAGATGACCAGCCGGGGATGGCAACGCCTGGAGTCCAGCCTGACGCCGGTTGCTCCCGCGGGCGTCCGGCCCCAGGGTGGAGTCGCGGCGCTGGTGCCGGCTCCCCCATTCACGTTGCAGGGTCTGCAGGTCACCAGCGCCTTCGGCATCAACGAGCCGGGCGTCGTCTTCTTCGGGACGCTGTCGGCCCTCATCCCCGCGGGCGAGAGGGTGCTGGCCGATTTTCAGACCCTGGACGGCTGGCAGGCGGTGGAGGACTATTCCCGGCCGGGGCTGTACGCGCTGGAGGCCAGCGAGTCGGTCGCCCTGCCCAACCAGGCCAGGTCGGCAGCTTACAGTTGGTCGCCCGGAGGCATCGGTTTTCGGGGCATCGAGGCCGGCCTGCCGGAAGCGCCCATTCCCGCGCTGGTGAGCCGCAACCTCCTGCAGGCGGCGCAGGCTAGTCCCGGCGATACCCTCCGGCTGAGCCTGTCCACCTACGCCCTGCCAATCCAAGTGGTCGCCGTAGCGGACTACTTTCCCACGCTGGACCCCAGGCAGGAGCCCTTTGTGGTGCTGGACCTGGACACCTTCCAAACCTACAGCAACCGCCACAGCCGCAGGCTGGTGGGAGGCGCCAACGAGCTTTGGGGACAGCGGGACGATGCTGAAACCGGGCTGGCGTCGACAACCCAGGCGCTGGGCAGCCACGGCCTGCGGGTAAGGGAGGTCAGCCTGGCCTCGGAGCTGGAGGCGAAACGGGTAGACCAGCCCCTGGTCAACGCCGGTTGGGGCGGGCTGCTGGTGCTGATGTTCCTGACGCTGGTGCTGGCCAGCGCCTCCGGCGTGGTGCTATTCTGTTACCTGGATACGCGGGAACGCCGGGTGGAGTTTGCGCTGTTGCGCACCTTGGGGGCTTCTCAAGTCCAGGTCAACGGCGTGGTGTGGTTCAACCTAGCCCTGGTGGCAGCCTGCGGGATCGGGTTTGGGACTGCGGCCGGACTGCAAATCGGCGCCAGCCTGCTGCCATTGCTTGAAGTTGCCGAAGGCGGGGTCCGAGTGACGCCGCCCATGGTGCTCCAGGCCGACTGGGGCAATCTGACCCTGGCGTATCTGCTGCTGGCCGGAGTGGTAGTTGGCACGGCGGGGTGGCTGGCCCGGCTGACGGCCAAACTGGAAGTGCATCGTCTGCTCCGGGCGGGAGATGCCTGAGGCGCGCGGGACGAAATTTTCGTGGCC
>SHYG01000005.1 GCA_009692925.1 Dehalococcoidia bacterium | reverse complement strand
CCCGTGCCTCCAGGTCCACGAAGGCCAGCATGCTCACTTGGGGGTCCTGTCGTCCACGCATCGGGTAGCCTCCGGGACCGTTTCCGCCAGGATACTCCATACATATTCCCGCCGGATTACAAAACCGGGGTTTTTCAGCAGCCTGCTAGCAAGCCGTTAACGAGGCCGTCTTCAGAGAAGACGATGTGGGCGTAGTTGGCGCCAATGGGATTAGCCTTGCCCGCAGGGGCATAGGACAGTTGCCGTGGGGTCACTCCCTGCATGGTGCCTTCCAGCCACTGATGGCCAGCCTTGAACTGTTCACGTAAAAGGCCGATGGCGTCCATAAATAACCTCCAGGTTAAATATCCTGAGGCAGTTCAGCACGCCGGAACCGGTGCATCAACACACTGGCAGCACCAGTCAAGGGCTATTTCCTCAACTGAAAGACCCGCACCAGCCGAGAACCGACTCGATCCGAATCAGCCAGGGCCATGCTGCTCTGCCAGTTGACCTTCCCAGGCCCGCAAAACCAACTCCCGCTGGGAGTGGACATCGCCGTAGCTCAGCTCCTGCACCTTGGCCCGGCGGGTGTAAAGCTGCAGGTTGTGCTCTAGAGTGAAGCCAATGGCGCCGTGGCACTGCTGGGCCGTGGCGCAGACCCGCTGCAAGGCGCCGCTCACCCAAGCCTTGGCCAGGGCCACCTCCCGCTGGGCGGGAAGCCCTTCAGAAACGCGCCAGGCCGCCTGATAAGCGACGTGGCGGGAGCCTTCCACGTCGGTGGCCATGTTGGCGCAGTGGTGCTGCACGGCCTGGAAGGCGCCCACGGGACGCCCAAACTGGGCCCGCTGCTTCACGTAGTCCACGGTCAAGTCCAGCACCGCCTGGGCAGCCCCTACCATGCCCACGCAGTGGCCGGCGATGGCCCGCTGCAACAGCCGTTGAACCACCGGCCAGCCGCCGCCCACCTCGCCCAGGACTGCGCCGGCAGGAACACTGACCTGGTGCAACACCACCTCGCACTGCGGTTCGCCGCCAATGCTCTTAATGCGTGTGATGCTGACCCCGTGGCTGCTGGCAGGCACCAGGAACAGAGTAATGCCCTCCGGTTGCTCTGAAGATGCCGCGGTGCGGGCGGCCACCAGCAATAGATCAGCGGCCTGGGCGTCGGGGACAAACAGCTTGACGCCGTTCAAATGGTAGGCTCCGCCCACCCGGATGGCGGAGGTCTCCACCCCTGACTGATCGTAGGCGGCTGAGGCTTCGGTGAGGGCCAGAGTCATACGAAGCTGTCCGGCGCAGATGCGGGGCAGCAGGTCCCGCTTTTGCGCCTCGGAGCCGGCGTCCAGCACGGTGAGGCCGCCCAGGATAACAGTGGAGAAAAATGGGCCCGGCGTCAGGGCGCGGCCCAACTCCTCCAGCAGCACCGCCAGGTCCAAAAAGCTTCCGCCAGTGCCACTGTACTGCTCCGGAAAGACCAGGCCAGTCCAGCCCAGGGCCGCCATCTGCCGCCACAGCGCGTCGGGGTAGCCCTGGGGGTCAGTCTCCATGGCCCGCACCACGGTCAGGGGACACTCCCGCGCCAGAAACTCCGTGACGCTGGTGCGCAGCATCTGCTGGACTTCGCTTAGGCCTAAGTCCATGGAGTTATCCCTGCTTCCCAGTGCGCCTGGAGTGGCTCGCCACCGGGACCTCCACCACTATCTCCACCGGGGTGTTGCGGGCAACAATCAGCTCCAGGGGTTCCGTTGGGCTGTCGTTCACCGGCTGGTGGACGGCATCGGGCGGCACGTAGATGAAGTCTCCCGGTCCGATGGGCAGGGCTGTCTCCAGATTCAGGCCGGTGAGGAAGCGCCCGTGACCTCTGGCGACATAGATGGCCGACTCGCAGTTGACGTGGTAGTGGGGGCTGGAAGCGCAGCCCGGCGGGATGGTGGCGATGGCCAAATGGATGCCGGTGGAGCCTACCAACCCCTGGGACACACCCGCCAGGCGGGTCATGCTGCCGGAGCGGACCTCCACTTCCAGCGCATCGGGGTGGATTACCCGGCATTCAGCCATTGGGCGCCTCCCTTGAGTCATCCTGGGAAGAGTTAGCCCCAGGGTCGCTACGTGGCGCTGCGAACAAACTTGTCCAGCCGCTGAATGGCCTTGCGGATGTTGTCCTGGGAGTTGGCGTAGGAAAGGCGCACGTACCCCTCGCCAAACTCGCCAAAGGCTGCCCCCGACAGCAGCGCAACCCCGGCTTCGGTCAGCGCCCGGTCTTCAAACTGGCGGCTGGTCAAGCCTGTTTCTTGGATGCTTGGAAAGGCGTAAAAGGCGCCCTCGGGCTCCGGGCAGCGCACGCCGGGGATGCTGCGCAGGCCGTCGGTAATCAGGCGGCGGCGCTGGGAGAACTCGGCGGCCATGGCCTGCACCGCGTCCTGGGGGCCGTCCAGGGCTGCAACCGCAGCCTTCTGGCTGAAGGTGGCGGCGCAGGAGACGCTGTTCACCGCCAGCCGCACTATATGGGGCACCAGTTCCTGGGGCATGATGCCGTACCCTAGCCGCCAGCCGGTCATGGCGTAGCTTTTGGAGAAGCCATCCAAGATGATGGTGCGGTCGGCCAAACCTGGGAAGGCGGCGATGCTGTGGTGCTCGCCGGTGTAGAGAATGTCCTTGTAGATTTCGTCGGACATCACGTACATGTTGGGCCAGCGCCGCACCAGGCCGGCGATGGTTTCCAGCTCTTCTCGCGTGAGCACTGAGCCGCAGGGGTTCTCCGGCGAGTTTAGGATGAGCAGGCGCGTCCGGGGGGTAATCTTGCGGGCCAGGTCATCCAGATCGGGATGGTAGCCCGACTCCTCCATGAGCCGCATGGGCACCGGCGTGGCTCCGCAGAAGCGGATCATAGACTCGTAAATGGGAAAGCCTGGGTTGGGATAGACAACCTCCACGCCGGGCTCGGCCAGGGCCAAAATGACGTAGAACATGATGGGCTTGGCCCCTGGGGTGACCACCACGTGGGCCGGGTCGGTGTTGATGCCCCGGACCTCCCGGCTGTTGCGGGCAATGGCCTCCCGCAGTTCGGGCAGTCCCGGTGTGGGGCCGTAGTGGGTGAACCCGTCCCGCAGGGCGTTCATCCCCGCCTCCACGATGTGGCGCGGGGTATCGAAGTCGGGTTCGCCGATCTCCAGGTGGACGATGTTCTTGCCCTGGGCCTCCAGCGCCTTGGCCTTGGCCAGGACCTCAAAGGCGGTTTCGGTGCCCAGGTTATTCATTCGACTGGCTACGGGCATATGGCCTCCGCAGTATTAGCTGGGGACTTTAGCTCTGACCAATTCTACTATTTCTGAGGCGTAGTCCAAAGCTTGTCTGGCGTCTCGTTGAGTGAAGGTCTGGAACGGAATGGCTGGCTCCGGCAACACGTCGGGGTAACGGGTAGACAGATAGTACCGATCGAGCACCGTGCCATGATCCTCGAAAGGCAAGAACTCAGCGTCCTCCCGGCCGCACTCCAGAGCCAGGGAACGCACGGAATGGATAGTAACGGAGCGCCTACCTTTCCAGTAGAGAAAGGCCTTCAGCGCCAACTGGGCAGTTTGCTCGGCATGGAAGCATACGTCTGACCAACGACTGTTGTCCAGCATAACTCGCGTGGTGCTCAAGCTATACTCCGCCTGGGCCAGCCAGCGTCTAGCTGTTTCCAGGGGTTTTTTCATAAAGCACTATGCCGTCCTTGATCGCCTGCTCAATAAAAGGGTTGCCTGACTCCACCATGGCCTGGAACTCCTGGGGAGTATATACGAAAACGTCCGCCGCCACCTCGCGGGGGATGAAGGCCATAACCTCCGCCAGGCGCTGGAAGAACCGCTGCTCAGTTTTCTTGATGACAATCAAGTCGATATCGCTGAACTCATCGTAGTCACCCCTGGCGTAAGAGCCGAACAGGATGACTTTCTCTGGGCTGTAGTCCATCAGCCCTTCCAGGACACGATCAATGAGAGCGGAATTAGCCAATGTGATTCCGCCCAAGTTGTCGCCGATGCCCAAGTGGCAATCCGCCTCCTAGCAGGGTGCTGAAAAAGGGGTCGACGGCCCGAAATCGTCCCCATTTTCGTATCTGAGAGTCCGTCCATTTTTCGCAAAATCGGGGTTTTTCAGCAGCCTGCTAGGTCTATGCCTTCAACCACCGGAAGTTGATGGCCCAACTGAAGTCCTAAGATTAGCCAGCCCTCCAGCACCTCCTGGAGTTGTTGACGGCAGTCCTCCAGGGATTCCGAATTGGAGTACACCCCCTGAAAGCTGGGGATTTCGCCGTAGAAAGTTCCATCCGGCAGTATTTCATAAGTCGCCTGGTGCATGGTAGCGTGTAGATACTCAATCAACACTATTGGAACCCCCTCACATGGCCACCAAGTTGTTGGCGCTTCTCAATTGGCTTCACTCTCGCCGCATCAGGTTGAGGTGGTCCACCTCCCCGATGTAGTGCTGCCACTTGGGGCGCAACCCCGCCGGCATCTGGTTTCCCCTCAAAACCACAAACTCAAACTGGCTGAAGAAGTCCAGCCGGTTATCCTCGCACATGAGGTACACCTGGCCCTTGCGTCCCGCCAGCAGCTGCGCCACGATGGCCCGGCCCACTCCCTGACCGCGCCACTCCTCGGCGATGGCGATGCTGGCCAGCTCCACGAAGCCGCGGTAGGGCTTCAGCCGGCCGCAACCAATGATGCTCCCGCCATCGGCTTCAGCCACTGCGAACTGGTCTGCCCGCAATCGCTCCTGGTCTCCCTCCACCGGGGTGAGCAGCGCGATAATGCCGGGCAGGTCCTTAACCCCGGCGGCCCTTACCTTCAACGCCACGGCGCCCCGCCTTAACTATCTCTGGACCTGGTTTTGGGTGCGCACCGGAAGACCGTATATGGAGATGAACCCCACGGCCGCAGAGTGGTCGAACTGGTCGCCACTGTCGTAGGTGGCCAAACGGTGCTGGTATAGGCCGTTGGGCGAGCTGCGGCCCACCACGACGCAGTTGCCTTTGTGCAGCCGCAACCGCACGTCGCCGGTGACGTAGCGCTGGGTGCTGCGGACATAAGCGTCCAGGTCGTGGCGGTGGTGGCTGTACCACAGGCCGTTGTAGACCATGTCGGCGTACTCCTGGGCGATGCGAGCCTTGGTGCGAGCCTGGTCCTTGCTCAGGGTCAGGGTTTCCAGCGCCTTATGGGCCGCGTGCAGCACTACCGCCCCAGGGGCCTCGTAAACCTCGCGGGACTTGATGCCCACCAGCCGGTTCTCCACATGGTCCAAGCGGCCCACGCCGTTGCTGCCCGCCAGCGCGTTCAGGTGCCGTATCAAGGCGGCGCCGGGCATGGCCTCGCCATCCACCGCGGTGGGGATGCCCTGGTCGAAGTGGACTTCCAGATAAGCCGGATCGTCCGGCGTTGCGGACAGCGGCTTGGTCCAAGCGTAGGCCTCTTCCGGCGGCTCCTGCCAGGGGTCCTCCAGCTCACCGGCCTCCACGCTACGACCCCACAGGTTCTCGTCCACGGAGAATCGGCTGCTCTTGATGTTGATGGGCAGCTTGCGGGCCTGGGCGTACTCAATCTCCTGCTGGCGGCTCATGCCCCAGTCCCGCACCGGGGCGATGACTTTCAGCTCGGGAGCCAGGGCGGTCACACCCACGTCCAGCCGCACCTGGTCGTTGCCCTTGCCGGTGCAGCCGTGGGCCACGGCGTAGGCGCCCTCGGCCTGCGCAGCCTCCACCAGATACCGGGCAATGAGGGGCCGGCCCAAAGCGGTAGCCAGGGGGTACTGCTCCTCGTAGATGGCCCCGGCTTGAAGGGCCGGGAAGAGGAACTCGTTGACCAGCGTATCCCGGCCATCCACCGTGAGGGCCTTGGCGGCGCCCACCGCCAGGGCACGCTTGCGGATAGCCTCCAGGTCCACCATACCCAGGTCTACCGTCACGGTAATGACCTCAGCATCGTAGTTCTCCTTGAACCATGGGACGGCTACCGAGGTGTCCAACCCTCCGCTGTAGGCCAGTACGATCTTCTTCTTGTCTGCCATGTCTCTCTACTTCCTCACTACAGATCGCCGTGCTGAAAGTTCCAAATCTATCCAGTGGCAACCGCTCTGACACTGCCGCTTATCCGTCACGCAGCTCCAGCCTATCCAACTCCGCCCGTAACGCCGAGAAATCTGGGAGATCAGCCCGGTCTTTCCAGAGACTTCGTGCCTCTTCAGTCACCTTGACGGGGAATTCATAAGCCCTCATTTCGCCCGTCTCCCCTAAATCTTCTTCAGCGCCACTTCCAGGCGGCCCAGGCCCTCGTCAATCTCCGCGGCGGTGATTGTGAGGGGCGGCATGAAGCGAATGGCGTTGGGCTTGACCCCGTTGAGCAGCACCCCCGCCTGGTTGGCCAGGGTCAGCAGCTGGGGGGTGATGTTGCTCTCAAACTCCAGGGCAGCCAGCAGGCCTTTGCCCCGCACCGCGGAGACAAAGCTGTAGCGGGACTTCAGCTCGTTCAGGCGCATCAGCAGGTGCTCCCCCATTTGCCGGCAATGCTCCGGGATGTTGTTCTCAATGAGGAACTTGCTGCCCGCATAGGCGGCGGCAGTGGTGAGGGCGTTGCCGCCAAAGGTGGAGCCGTGGTCGCCGAAGGTCAGGGCCATGGCCGGCTCCTTGGCGAGAAACGCGCCGATGGGCACGCCGTAGCCCAGCCCCTTGGCCAAGGTCATCACGTCGGGCTCCACGCCAAACTCCTGGTAGCCAAACAGGCTGCCCAGGCGGCCCATGCCCGTCTGCACCTCGTCCAGAATCAGCAGCAGCCCCTGTTTATCGCACCACTCCCGCACCCGCTTCAAATAGTCGGCGTCGGGGATAATCACGCCGCCCTCGCCCTGCACCGGCTCCAGGAACACGGCGGCGGTCTTGTCGGTGGTGGCGTTCATGATGGCTTCCACGTCGTTGTAGTCCACGTGGACGAAGCCGGGCAGCAGGGGCGTGAACGCCTCCTGGTAGTGGGGCTGGCCGGTAGCGGCCACCGTGGCCATGGTGCGCCCGTGGAAAGAGGCGAAGGCGGTGATGACCTCGTAGGCGCCGTCGCGGTGGGCCTTCCCGTACTTGCGGGCCAGCTTCAAAGCGCCCTCGTTGGCCTCCGCGCCGCTGTTGCCGAAGAACACCCGGTCCATGCAGCTATTATCGATAAGCAGCTGGGCCAGCAGGATCTGCGGCACGGTGTAGAACTGGTTGGAGGTCTGAAGCAGGGTGGCCGCCTGCTCCACGATGGCCTGAGTGACCGCCGGGTGGCAGTGGCCCAGGTTGTCCACCGCCCAGCCGGCCACGAAATCCAGATACTCCTTGCCGTCGGCGTCCCAGACCCGGGTGCCTTGGCCCCGCACAATGACCACCGGCTGGCGGCGCACGGTCTGAGCGTAGTACTTTTGCTCCTGGGCGATCCATTCACTGCTCTTGGTCATGGTAAGCCACTCCCTCCTAAGGTTTTCCGCAGGTCATCCAGCGCATCCTGAAGCCGCTCCAGAGACTGCCGGAGGTCTTCCACTGATTGTTTCATACGTTCCAGTTCTTCGCCAGCCGGGACCGGACCGCCGGACGCCGCCGCCGTGGGTGCTCCGCCGGTCAGATACGCCAAGCCCTGATCGATGGTGTCGGCCATCACCAGCCGGCTGGCGTCGGCGATAATCACCTTCTTCAGCTCCGGGAAGGCCAGCCCCTCCGAGCGAAGATATAACGGCTCCACATAGAGTATCGCATCCGCGATGGGAATGACCAGCAGTTGGCCGCGGATGATGCGGGAGCCGGCGCCTTCCCACAGGGTGAACTGCTGGGAAACCTCCTGGTCGTTCTCAATGCGGGCCTCCACCTGGCTGGGGCCATCCACCTGCCGGTCCGCCGGCAACCGGAAGGCCAGAAGCTGGCCGTAGTGGGGGCCGTCGTTGCGGGCCACCAGCCACCCCACCAGGTTCTTCTTCTCCCCAGCGGGGGTGAAGGGCAGCATCAGGATGAACTCCTCCTTCGCTTCCCCCGGCAGCCGTATCACTTGATATGAGGCTGGCGACTGGGCGCCCGGTTTGCCAAAGCGCGTCTCCTGGGGAATGGCCCATTGCTCCGCCTGGTTGAAGAACACCTGCGGGTCGGTGACGTGATAGCGCAGGTAGGTCTGGGCCTGGGCCTCAAACAGGTCCCTGGGATACCGCAGGTGGGCCCGCAAGTCCGGCGGCATCTGGGCCAGCTCTTGAAACAGGGACGGGAAGGCGCGCCGGTACATCTTTAGCAGCGGGTCCTCTCCGTCCGCCACATAGAAGTGTACGGTGCCATTATAGGCGTCCACCGCCACTTTGACACTGTTGCGGATGTAGTTGAACCCGCCTGCCGCCGGAGAGGAGTAGGGGTAGCGCGCCGTGGTGGTGTACGTGTCCAGGATCCACCAGAGGCGGCCGGCATCGTCCAAGACGACGTAGGGGTCCTGGTCCAGCTTCAGGAAGGGGGCAATGGCCGTCACCCGCTGCGCCACCGAGCGCCGGTACTGGACGTAGGTATTGGGCGTAATCTGGTCGCTGAGCATTATGTTTATGTCGCCGAAGCGCCAGGCAAAGGCCGCGCGCCGGAGCCATGAGCTGAGGGGCACGTCGCCCCTGCCGCCGTAGCGCCGGAAGGCTGCGTCGGGGTCCACCTCGGTCATGGCGCTGTTGACCAGGGCATACCCAGTGGTCTCCCCGAAGTACATTTGGGGGCGGCTAACGCTGAACTCCCCTTGGATGGGGATGTCTCGCACCAGGAAATCGGGCCGGCCCTCTCCGGCGGTGAAGCTAGTAGCGGGGCTCATGGCGACGCCGTAGCCGTGGGTGTACTGCAGGCGCTGGTTCACCCAGTTGCGCGCCTCCGCGGGCAGGTTGCCCGAGTCCAGCTCTCGGGCCGCCACCAGCACCTGTTGCAGCCGGCCGTCCACCAAATAGCGGTCCGAGTCCACGTTGTGGAAGGTGTAGTAAAGCTGGTTGAACTGGAGCTGGTTATAAACGTCCCGCAAGGGCTGGGGGTCCCACAGGCGGATGTTTTCCACGGTGCTCCGGTTCTGCTGGACCGCCTGGGCCGTCAGCGTCCCCAACGCCGGGTACTGCGCCTCACTAATCCGGTCAAGCTGGAAGGCGGCCCGGGTAGCCTCCAGGTTTCGCAGGATGTAGGGCTGCTCCCGGGCCAGCTGGCTGGGGGCCACGCGGAACCGCTGGTACAGAGCCGGGTAGGCCAGGCCCGCCAGCAACGCCATGATGACCCACAGACTAAATGCGCCGATCATAAGCCGCAGTCCGCCGTAGTAACGGCTCACCGCGAACCCCGCCGCCGCCATCAGGGCGATGCCGGTCATGAACAGCAGCGCCGGGACGCGGGCGTGGACGTCGGTGTACATCGCCCCAGCAACGCCTCCTCTGGCGCTGGACACCAGCCCAAATACGTCCAGCAGGTGCCGGGCGGCCAGGATCAGCATCAGGAACAACCCCAGGATGCTGAGATGCCGGAGCATGCGGGGCGTCACGATGAGGTTGAGGCCGCGCAGATTGAGCATCGCCGCGTACAGCGCCAGGGAGGCCAAAATTACGGTGATGGTCAGCGCCAGGAGCCAGCCTTGAAGCTGGCTAAGCAGTACCCAGGTCACCGCATAGTCGGTCACATCCAGGCCGAACTGCGGGTCGGCAACGCCAAAGGGGACCCGGTGGAGGAAGAGCAGCACCGTCTGCCACCGGCCGGACAGGGATTGGCCAAACAGCAGGCTGGCAATAACCACCGCCAGCACCGCCGCCGCCGCCAGGCCGGCCCGCAGCAGGCGCGCCGTGTCCTCCGGCAGGGACAGGGAGGACTCGCCTCGGGAGAGGCGCACCACCAGGAGCAGGTTGAGGATGAGCACCGCCGCCGCCGCCAGCGCGCCGCCGGCAAACAAGCCCAGCCGCAGCAGGCTTAGCCGGACAAACACCCCGCGGAACCCCAAGTGGCCAAACCACAGCCAGTCGGTATAAGCGTTGGCCAGCCACCACAGCAGCAGGAAGACCGCCACCAGGGCGGCCAGGGCCAGTGTGGCGGCGCGGATGCGGCGCAGGGCAGGGGCGGAGATGCCGGGATAACCCGGGCCAGTGGGTGCGCCAGCGTCGCTGGGCAGGTTATAGCTCATGCTGGCAGCGAGTGCCCCCCTGCCGGTTTTCTACAACTGCACCACTGGCGCAGGAGGATGGCTGTCACCCGAAATGCGCGTCCCCGAGCCCCGGCCCTGGAGACATCCCAGCAAGGCGTCGGGCTGCCGCCCATCAATGATGTCCGCCACCGCCACGTGCTCCAGGGCGCGCAGACAGGCGGCCAGCTTGGGGATCATCCCACCCCGAACCACGCTGGACTGGAGCAGATTCTGGGCCCGCAGGCGGTCCAGCCGGGGGATTATGCGGCCGTTAATGTCCATGATTCCCGGCACGTCGGTTAGAAAGACCAAGCGCTCCGCACCCAAGGCGAGGGCCAACTCGCCGGCCACCGTGTCTCCGTTGATGTTCAGCGAACCTCCGGCCCGTTCGGCCCCTTCCTGACAGTGCAGGGCTAGGGGCGCCACCATGGGAATGTAGCCGCGTTCCAGAATCGCCAGCAGCGGCTCGGGGTCGACCCGCGTCACTTCTCCCACATACCCCAGCGCAGGATCCGCGATGCGTGCCTCCAGCATACCGCCATCGACGCCGCTGATGCCGATGGCCCGGCCACCCAGGTGGTGCAGCAGGCCCACCAGCTCCTTGTTGACCAGGCCGGTGAGCACCGCCACCACGATGTCCAGGCTAGGGGCATCCGTGACCCGCAGGCCATTAACGAAGCTCGGCGGGATCCCCTGACGCCGCATCCACTCCGAGATGACGTTGCCGCCGCCGTGGACCACCACCAGCGGCACACCCTGCCGCTGCAGAGTGACCAGGTCTTTCAGGCTGGTGTCGTGGCTGCCCAGGGTGCTCCCTCCGATTTTAACCACTACCGGCGGGCGGGGCACTCCATTCTCCAATCATAGCTCATAGCTTTCAGCCCTCAGCTTTCAGCCTTCAGCATTGAGGCGCTAGCCGCTTCCCGATTAGGGGTGGGAAAGCTGATGGCTGAGTGCTGACCGCTGAAAGCTAAGAGCTACGTAGTGTAGGCGCTGTTAATCATGACGTACTGCTCGGTGAGGTCGCAGCCCCAGGCGGTGGCCTGGCCTTCCCCCAGGTTAAGCTGGAGGCGGAAGGAGACCTCCGGGCCGCGCATGAGGGACACCACGGCCTCCCGGTGGAAGGGAATAGGCTTGCCGCCCTCCATGATGCACACGCCGCTGACGAAGAGATCAATCTGGTTCTCGTCCACCGCGGCGCCGCTGCGGCCCAGGGCGGCCAGCACCCGGCCCCAGTTGGGGTCGGAGCCGTACACCGCCGTTTTGACCAGACTGGATGCCGCGATGGTGCGGGCCGCGCGACGGGCATCCTGGGTATTCCGGGCGCCGTTGACCTCGACCACAATCAGCCGAGAGGCCCCTTCGCCGTCCCGCGCCATCTCCCGAGTCAGGTGGACACACAGTTGCTGGAGCGCATCTTTGAATGTGGCGGCGTCGGGGGAATTGGCGGTAATGGGCCGGTTGCCCGCCGCGCCGTTGGCCAGCACCACCAGGCTGTCGTTGGTGCTGGTATCGCCGTCCACCGTCAGCATGTTGAAGGAGGCATCCGCGGCTTCCCGCAGGGCAGCCTGCAAAAACTGGGTCTCCACGGCGGCGTCGGTAGCGGCGAATGCCAGCATGGTCGCCATATTGGGGTGAATCATCCCGGAGCCCTTGGCCACGCCGCCCAGGTGCACCTGGCGGCCTTCCACCTGGAAGGTGACCGCCGCCTCTTTGGGCCGGGTATCGGTAGTCATCATGGCCCGGGCCAGCAGGTGTCCGCCGTCGCGCGTCACCTGAATCTTGGCCATGCCGGCGCGGATTAAGGACATGGGCAGTTCCACGCCGATGACGCCGGTGCTGCAAACCAGGACCTCCTGGCGCTGCACCCCCAAGCGGGCGGCGGCCAGAGATGCCGCCTCCTGAGCGTCCTTGTAGCCCTGCTCGCCCACGCAAGCGTTGGCAATGCCGGCGTTGACCACCAGGCCGCGCACCCGGCCCTGGGCTAGATGCTCCTGGGTGACGGTGACCGAGGGCGATTTGATGGTGCTGGTGGTGAACACCCCCGCCGCGGTGCAGGGAGACTCCGAGAGCACCAGCCCCAAGTCGAGCTTATCCGCTGCGTAGGTCTTCAGCCCGGCGTAGGTGGCCCCGGCCAGAAAGCCGCGGGCGGAGGTAATGGTGCCGCCTTCCACGAACTTGATTGCCGCTGCCATGAACCAGCACTCCCCTCAAGCTGCTCAGTCAGCTTTACGTTGGCCAGGAGTATACCACACCGGGGGTAGGCTCGGAAGGTGAGGATGGCAATGCAGGTTGGCCGGTTGTAGCGACGAAGGGCTTGAGGCAAGGGACAGGTCATGATATTATCTTAGGCAGTAGATTGATATTATATGGCATGATGATTCGATATGACTGACAGCATCTTTAGGCCACATTTTAGCATCAGCCCAGCGATGGAAGCTGACTTGCGAGATATCGACCGCCGCCGCTGGCTCATTGAGCAGATGCTGCTCATGCCCAGACAGGAGGCTTGGCTGCGCCGGGAGATTCGAGAGATTCGAGTGAGCCGTGCCTCGGGCACCACCCAGATAGAGGGCGCCAAGCTGGGTGAAGCGGCGGTCGCACGGCTCATGGCCCAGGGAGGCGGCGCTAACCCTACTGAGGACGAGCAGGCCAACCTCAACGCTCTGCGGGCCTACGAGTTCGTTGACTACCTCAGCGACCAGCGGGACATTCCCATTGACGAGCTGGTCATCCGGGAGCTGAACCGGCAGTTCATACTGGGAGCGCCAGCCCTGCATACGCCCGGAGTATACCGCAAGGGGCAGAACACGGTGGGCCGGTTTAGCCCGCCGGACCAGGGGGACGTCCCGGCGCTGATGCGCTCCTTCGCCCTGTGGCTGCGACAGGAGGATGAGGTTCATCCTGTCGTGAAGGCGGGCATCGCCCATATTCACCCGGTGGCCATGCACCCTTTCTGGGACGGTAATGGCCGCACCGCCAGGGGGTTGGCTACGCTGCTGCTCCAGCGATCCCAGTACGGGTTTCGGAAGCTATTGTCCCTGGAGTCACACCTGTTTAACGACCGGGACTCATACTTCACAGCCATTGAGCGGACCCTGAGCAATCGCTTCTCCCAGGGGTACGATGCCACCCAGTGGCTGGAGTTTTTCACCCGCTCCTTGGCGGCTGAGGTAAAGCGCCTCGAAGACAGCTTGACCGACTGGCATCGCAGAATGCAGGAGAGTTTTGACTTAGTCGAGACGATGGGACTGTCCCACCGTCACATGGACGGGCTAGTGTTCGCCCAGCGCGCCGGCCAGATGACGCGGGCGGACTACATAGATATTACCGGAGTTTCACCCATCACGGCCTCCCGTGACCTGGCCGCGCTGGTGCTGGCGGGAGTGCTAATCCCGGAGGGCAAGACCCGCTCGCGCATCTACCGGCCCACGCCCAAGGCGGCACCTACCCCATCCGGGGAGCCGGGAGAGCAGCTAACCTTGATGCCGGAGACCTGAGCCACCCGCAGCAGGGTCGTTGCATTCTCGGCCAGCCCGTAGGGGCGCACCTGCGTGTGCGCCCCCGGGACAGACCTTCCACCCAGGGGCAGACACACAGGTCTGCCCCTGGGTGCGGGGACAACAAAACGAGCATGAGCACCCGCACTCCCCCGGTGGACTACCCCCGCCGGCCCCCGCTATAATCCCGCTGGAGGTGGCTGCTCATGGTAGACTTCCGTCCCTTCCGCGGCTGGCGCTATGACCCCCAAGCGGCAGGGGATCTGTCCGACGTCATCTGCCCGCCCTATGACCTCATCAGCCCGGAGATGGAGGAGGCGCTGCGGCAGCGCAGCCCCTACAACGTGGTGCACCTGGAGGGCGGCGAGGCGCCCCGGCGCAGCAGCCCCCAGGACGATCCCTACGCCAGGGCCGCCGCCCTCTTCGCCCAGTGGCAGCGGCAGGGAGTCCTGCGCCGGGATGCCCAGCCATCTTTCTACCTGGTGCGCCACAACTTTGGCTTTGGCGGCCAAGCCCGGTCTCGCCTGGAGCTGTACGGCTGCCTCCGCACGGAGGAGTATGCCAGCCTCCAGGTGCTGCCCCACGAGTTCACCCGACCCGCGCCGGTGCGAGACCGGATTGCGTTGATGGAGGCGGCCCAGGCCAACTTCAGCCCCATCATGAGCCTGTACCGGGACCGGGAAGGCGCGCTGCCGCCGGTGTTTCAGCAGGTGATGGCCCGGAAGCCAACAGTGCAAGCCCAGGGAGTTCCGCAGCAAAACTTTGCCATGTGGGCCATCACCGCCCCGGAGCAGCTGCGCGCCATTAGCCGGGCGCTGGCGCAGAAGGTGGTGTTCCTGGCCGACGGGCACCATCGCTACGAGGCAGCGCTGCACATCCACCGGCAGCACGCCGGAGACCCCAGCTCCGCCGGCAACTTTGTGCTGATGGCGCTGATTGGCTTTGATGAGCCGGGGCTGGTGCTGCTGCCCTACCACCGGGTGCTGGGCGGCTTAACCCCAGCGGAGCTGGCCCAGGTGCGGCAGCGGCTGGACGAGTTGTTTGACTCGCAGAACGCCGACCTTACTACTGGAAGGGCTGGCGAAGGTTTGGCGGAGCGGGTGCTAGCTCTGGGACAACATCAGCAAGTTATGGGGCTGGTGTCCAACGACCGCAACGCCAAACTGCTGTCGCTGCGGGACCGGGTTGACCGGCGCGAGTGGGGGCCGATGGCGGTGTCGGAGGCTTGGGTGTTGGAGGAGCAGGTGCTGAAGCCGGTGCTGGGCGAGACTACGGCGCGTCACTTGACCTACCTGCACGACCACCAGACCGCCTTGGCCCAGGTCCGCTCCGGCGCGCAGCAGCTAGCCTTTCTGCTGCGGCCTTTCCCCTTGGACCACTTTGAGGCGATTGTCGGCGAGGGGCAGCGGCTGCCTTCCAAGTCCACCTTTTTCTACCCCAAGCTGGCCACCGGCCTGGTAATCAACCAACTCAGCGGGCCGCTCTAGGAACATATTCCGCGGGGATCTGGGGATTAGGGGATACGTACACGGTTAAACCCCTAATTCCCAAATCCCCGCGGAACAAACCTCGTGGTGGTAGTTTAGCTGGCTTCGCTGCGTTCCTGGTAGCTGGCTGTGATGGCCCACTCGGCGCGCTTGCTGTTCTCCGCGATGAACTGCTCCAGGCTGCGGAGTTCCGCGATCGCCTCTGCCAGCGGCGCCCCGTCGGTGGAACGCTCCCTGAGGTCTTGCAGCTTGCTGCGGGCCTCGTCGACCCGCTTGATCAGCTCCAGGGCTTCCAGCTCCTCCCGGGCCGCTTTCTTGATTACCAGCAGGCGGCGGCGATTGGCCAGCGCATCGGCCAGCCGCTCCTCAACCTCCCCCATCGCGGACAGGGACAGTTCCAAAGAGGTCTTGCCGTAAATCACCTGCCGGGGCAGCCGCCGCAGCTGGGTGCGGAACTGCTGGACTACCGCGTCCATCTGCCGTTCCTTGTGCTGCAAGTCTGCCAGGGTGATACGCAGCATGGCCATGGTCTGCTGGAGCTGGGATAGCGACACCTGGTCTACCCCCTGGTCTTGTTACGTATACCGCCGGAGTTTGGGGATAAAGTTACCGTCAATCCCCTAATCCCGGCCGTTTGTCTCCTGTCCCGAATCTGCGAGTCCCGCTTTATCCCACTATTGTAGTGACTCGGCGGGGTACCGGCTAGCCGTGGCGGAAGCCCACCTGGGGCAGAACCCGTTGCAGCGCTTCCAGCACCTCTTCGATATCCTCCTGGGACACATATCCCAAATGCCCGATGCGGAAGATCTTGCCGCTGAGCTTCCCTTGCCCGCCGGCCAGCACCACGTGCTCGTCGTCGTGCATGATGCGCACCAGCCGGGGGCCGTCCACGCCCTGGGGAATCTTCACCGCGGTGACGGTGTTGGAGGCGCGCTTCTCGTCCTGGGCAAACAGCTCCAGTCCCAGCTCCCTCACGCCGTTGCGAGTGAACTCCGCAATCTGGGCGTGGTGGTCAAACACCGACTCCATGCCCTGCTCCATCAGCTTGTCCAGGGCGGCGGAGAGGCCGAAGAAGGCCGCCACGTTGGGAGTCCAGGGGGTTTGGCCCAGCTCCAGATACTGGCGGGCCGCGGCCAGGTCGAAGTAGAACCGGGGCATGGTGGCCGACTTCCGGGCCTCCCAGGCGGCGGGGCTGACACTGATGAAGGACAACCCCGGCGGGATCATGAAGCCTTTCTGGGAGGCGGTGCCCACCAGGTCGCAACTCCAGCCGTCCACCGGCAGGGGGATGCAGCCCAGGCTGCTCACCGCATCCACCAGCAGCAGCTTGCCGAACTCGCCCTTGACCACCTGGGAGATGGATTCCAGGTCATGGGTGATGCCGGTGGAGGTCTCGTTGTGGGTGACCAGCACCGCTTTAATCTCCGGGTCCTGCCGCAGCGCCCGGCGCACCAGGCCGGGGTCGATGGCCTGGCCCCACTCGATGTTGAGGCGCTGCACCTGGGCGCCGTAGGCCTCCGCGGCGTCGCCGAAGCGGTCGCCAAAGGCCCCGGCGGTGGGCATGAGGACCTTATCCCCCGGAGACAGGCTGTTGACGATGGCCGCCTCTAGGGCGCCGGTGCCCGAGGCGGTGAGGATGAGCACGTCGTGGCGGGTCATGAACACCTGCTTGAGCTGCTGGGTGACCCGCAGGATCAGGTCCCGGAACTCGGGGCCGCGGTGGTCAATCATTGGGCTGCCCATGGCCGCGACGACATCGTCAGGAATGGGTGTCGGGCCAGGGGTTCTGAGATTCTGCCTGGGGAAGTTCACGCTGCCTCCTGGCTATAATTTCTGGGCGATAGTTTCCGGCGCAACACCGGCGGCGCGCCAGGGCGGCCGCTGCGGTGGGGCGGGGGATGCCCCGCCTTCGCCGGAGATTATAGCATTGCTGGGGGACCATCACTACGGCGCTGGCGCATAAGGGGGCCGGACACCTGGCGGGTGTCCGGCCCCGTGAAATCCCTCGCCCTTGGGTCGCCCAGGGGCTGGCTGCCCCTGGGCAATCTGCAGGCTAGCTCAGGTTATTACCATTTACGGAGCGCAGATAGCGTATACGGTGACAGACTCACCAGTGCCTATGGATGTGTACTCGACGAGCCATCCAGTTGGAGTGTCGCCACTCTCGGCAACATCAGTCGTTGAACCAAGCTCGAGCGGTACCGACCTGAGCAGGACGCCAGGGGTACCGTCGGTACTCGATCCACCCCCTCCCAGGGCTCTGCCGGTACCGGGGCAGTCTACTCCGACGGAGACAGCGGCGTATTGGAGCCGGGGGATGCGGTGGCAAGCGCCACTGTCACACTGGCAGTGCCTGACGGGCCTTCAGGGCCAGTCGCGCCGGTGGGGCCAGTGCCGTTCCAGTTCATGGGAGTCTGCCCGGGCTTGCAGGGAGTGGTCTGATCTACCCTCCTGATATCACCGTTGGAGTTGCTCACGCAGGTGTAGATAATCCCGCTCACAGTCGGCACGTCCTGAGCGCTTACGGCCGTCACCGCGCCCAAGCTCAACACGATGAGCGCCAGCACTCCAACCATGCTAATCCGGATGTTCCGGAATGGGGCCCAAGCACCCCAACTGTCAGAGATACGAGCCATTGCAAGTTCCTCCTGCTCAAGTCAAGATTGTTTCAGTGTACTTATGGAAGGTAGTCAGGTAAGGAGGATTTTGGTTCCACTTGTCGAATTTCGAGTCCCAATGTCGTTAGAAATGCCTTGGCAGGGGGCTGACGACCGCGCCGGGCCCCCGCCAAGGCAAAAAAGAAGGACCGGGCGCCTTGCGATGCCCAGCCCTTACGCGTAACCCGTGGCCCTTGGAGCACCCAGGGATGACTGCTCCTGGGCCATTTGCCGACTAGCTCAGGTTACGGCGCCATGGTGGCGCAGACGACGTAGGCCTGAACGGACCAGTCGCCATTGAAGGTACCACTCTCGTCAGCGGTGATGGTCCAAGTGTCAGTGTCAGTGGGGTAATTCGCCGTCACCGTGATCGAGGTGGCGGTTATCAGGTAGCCGCCGCCCAAGGCTTTCTTGCCCGCCGTGCAATCAGCCATCGCGGTTTTCGGACCGGTGCTGTTGCTTGCGCTGGAAGTACCAACAATGCGTTCCCAGCCGCTCACGCCATTGGCGCCAGCGGGGCCTTGCGCGCCGGCGGCACCGGCAGCGCCAGCGGCGCCCTGCAGACCTTGCAGACCTTGTGCGCCAGCGGCGCCGTTATTGCCAGCGGCGCCCTGCAGACCTTGCGGGCCAGTCGCGCCGTCGTTGCCATCTGCACCTTGCAGGCCGCGAGCGCCATCGTAACCATTATTGCCCCGCAGACCTCGCACCCCAGGAGCGCCGTCAATGCCAGCGGGGCCTTGGGGGGCCAGGAGCGCCGTCGTTGCCGGCAAGACCCTGGCGGCCTTGCGAGGCAGCGGAATTCAAATCGCTAGGAATGACGCCACTCTGGCAGGCGGCCCTATCCCGGGCAGCCCGGTTCTCACCACTGGCACTGGGCCGACAATCCTGAATTACTCCGTAGCTAACCGGGCCCACACGGGCACTTACTGAGGTGGCCGTGACGGCGCCAACGCTCAGAAAGACCAGCGCCAGCGCTCCAAATACCCGGCCGCGCAGGTGGCGGGTCCACCGTATCGCATTCGTATCTGTAAAGGTATTTATCATTGGCACTTCCTCCTTGCTGAACCACTCCAAGTAGCGTACCCTCCCCCGGTTCTGTATGACGATGGTGTGGGTTGCTTTTGGGTATCTCTTGGTGAACTAAAGCGTCACCGCCGTTAGAACCGCTATCTGGACGCCCTGCGCCGGGTCCGGCCCGTGCTATAATCTGCCCATGATTCCAACACCCGGCCTGGAAGTGCTGCAGGGGCTTAATCCGGCCCAACGGCAGGCGGTGGAAAGCATTGACGGCCCCCTGCTTATCATAGCTGGGCCAGGCAGCGGCAAAACCCGGGTCATCACCCACCGCATCGCCTATCTGGTGCGGGTATGCGGCGTCAGCCCTTACCGCATCCTGGCAGTCACCTTCACCAACAAGGCAGCGCGGGAGATGCGAAGCCGCCTGGAGCGCCTGGTGGGTTCCCGGGGCGAATCCCTCTCGGTGGGCACCTTCCACGCCTTCTGCGCCCGACTGCTGCGCTCGGACGGCGCACCAGTAGGCGTGCAGCCCAACTACACCATCTACGACACGGATGACCAGCTAGGCCTGATAAAGCAGGGCATGGAGTTGGCCGAGCTGGACCCCAAGCGGTTCCCGCCCCAAGCGGTGCTGGCAGTCATCTCCAAGGCCAAAAGCGTGCTGTGGGACAGCGAGGCCTTGGCCCGGCAAAAGCAGACCTTCTTCGAAGAGCGCTGCGCCCAGGTCTACCGCCACTATCAGGAGCTGCTGGGCCGCAACAACGCCCTGGACTTCGACGACCTGCTGATGCGGTCGGTGCAGCTGCTCCAGAATAGCGAGGAAGCCCGGGAGAAGTACCAGCAGCGGTTCCAGTACGTGCTGGTGGACGAGTTCCAGGACACCAACGTGGCCCAGTACCGGCTGGCCCGGCTGCTGGCGGAAGGTCACCGCAACATCTGCGTGGTGGGCGACCCAGATCAGTCCATTTACTCGTGGCGCAGCGCCGACATCCGCAACATTCTCAGCTTCAAGCAAGACTACCCGAAGGCCAAGACTATTGCCCTGGAGCAGAACTACCGGTCCACCAGCACGATCCTGGAAGCGGCCAAGCGGCTAATCTCGGTCAATGGGATGCGGCTGGAAAAGGACCTGTTCACGGAGAACGATAAGGGCGCACCGGTGGTGGTGCACGAGGCGTACAACCAGGAGGAGGAGGCGGAGTTTGTAGTTGGGGAGATTAGCCGGCTGGTGCGCCAGGAACACCGCCCTCCGGGGGATTGCGCGGTAATGTACCGGGTCAACGCCCAGTCCCGCGCCCTGGAGGAGGCCTGCCTGCGCCTGGGCATCAAGTACCGGCTGGTGGGCGGCGTGCGGTTCTACCAGCGGCGTGAGATCAAGGAGCTGCTGGCCTATCTGCGCCTGCTGCACAACCCGCTGGACGAAGTGAACCTGTCGCGGGTGATCAATGTGCCGCCCCGGGGCATTGGCGCAAAATCGGTGCAAGAGCTGGTGAGGTGGGCCCAAGAGCTGCGCATCCCCCTGTTTGCCGCCATCCAGCGCATCGACGCGGCCCAGCGGGACGGGCTGCCGTGCCCCGCGCCGGTGGCGAGCCGGGCCGCCGCAGCCATCGCCAAGCTGGCCCAGACCCTGGACCACCTGGTGCGTCAAAGCACACAACTAAAGGTGGTGGAGCTCATTGACCAGGTGGTGGAGCAAACTGGGCTTAGGCAATACATCCAGGGCGGCCCGGACCGCGCGGAAGAGCGATGGGAGAACATCCTGGAGCTGCGGGAGACCGCGCGAGAGTTCGACGCCGCAGAACCCCCGGAGGGGCTGGCCAGCTTGCTGGAACGGTTGTCCCTGGTGGCGGATGTGGACGGATACGAGGAGACCGAAGACTCGGTGACTCTGATCACCCTGCACCAGGCCAAGGGGCTGGAGTTCCCAGTAGTGTTCATTGTGGGGCTGGAGGAAGGTCTGCTGCCCCACAATCGGTCTCTTGATGACCCCGCCCAGTTGGAGGAGGAGCGCCGGCTTTGCTACGTAGGAATCACCCGGGCGCGGGAGCGACTGTACCTGCTGCGGGCCTTCCGCCGCGGGTTCATGGGCGGCAACAGCGGCCCCACCATCGCCTCCAGGTTCCTGCGGGAGATACCGCAGCATCTCTTGGCCTCCCCTGCCCAGAGCGGCAAGGGCACCGCCCCCCAGCGCAGTCCAGTGGTTGCGGCCATGACCCATGCGGTAACGGCAGCCGCAGCACCGGCGCCGGTCCGTCCGGCATTGCAGTCCGGCAATCTGGTGCGCCACACCAGCTTTGGCGAAGGGGTAGTGCTCAGCTGCGTGGCCGCGTCGGGAGATCACGAGGTGACCATCCAGTTCCGGGACGGCGTGGGCGTGAAGCGACTGCTCCTCAGCTACGCCCCGCTGGAGAGGCTGGAGGGGTAACGCTCGGCAGGGCAGACCAAGCCAAGACTACCAGACTACCAGGGCCAGACTACCAGGGAATAAGGTTCCAGCCCTGAAAAAGGGCGCGCTCCTTGCCGTTTAGCACCACTGTTTGGTCGGTTACCAGCCGCATCCAGTAGACCCGACCGTCCACCAGCTTGTCCAGACTGCCCAGGCTGGCAAAGGCTGGATCTGGATCTGGATCGTAGAACGACCAGTTCTTGGTGGCGTTGTCCAGGTTCCACACCCGCACCAAGTTCGTCTGCAGCGGCGCCAGGGCCTCTGCGGCCACGGCAAATAGGGGCTCCGGCGCGGGCGGAGGCGGCAGAGTGAACCAACTGCCCACTATGGTGAAGGCCGTAATGCAGGTGTTATCCCACACCTGCAATCGCACGGGGTAGGCACCGTCCTCCAGCAAAGGTATCTTCACCGTTAGCGTGACGACGCCTTCGCTGTTGGTGGAGGCCGCGGTTGCGCTAAGCAGGCCCACGTGGGCGAAGGCCAAATCACGTACCGGCGTGTATGCGGGAAAGTCCACCCCAGTGACCGTCACCGTGGCATCGGGCGCGCCAGAAGTGGGGCTAATGCTCAACTTAGGCGCAGGCACCGAATGGGTAGCAGTGGGTCCACTTTCTGGCCCCCCCACTGTCCGAGCGTAAAATTTGTTGGTTACGCCAACTTTGGCGCCCACCGGAACTTTGAGAGCAGCAGAAAATTTGCCGGTGGAGGCGGGGACTACCGTAGCGAGGAGCTTGGAGGTGAGGGCGCCGAAGTTTTCGTAGTATATATCCACCGCCGGCGGGCAATCAGAGCCGACCCGGGAACTGTTCACAGGGTAATTGGAGCCGTTGACCGTTACATCAGTGGCCGCCCGGCCAGCGGCAGGGGTCACAGTCAAGGCGGGGGCTGGGATAGTAAGACTGGCCGAACTGCTGGCCCCCATGCTATCGGTGACTAACAGTGCTAAACCCCCGGCAGCCAGAGTGGCCCCGGTTATTGGCACCAGCACGATGGCGACGAAGTTGCCGGCGCTGTCCACCTGGATCGCATTACCGGAGCCGGCGTTTATCTTGCTGTTGGGCAGGACTACTCCGCCCAGCGAGATGCTGGCAATAGTGACGCCGGCGCCCGCGGTGAATCCCGCGCCGGTGACTGAAACTGCCTGGTTGGGCAGAGCTGTGGCGGGCGCCAGGGTCACCGACGCGGCGGCATGGGATGGCTCCGTACCAAGCAAGAGCGAAACCAGCGCCAGCACCAACGCCAGGGCTAGGCGCACAAATATGCGGCTGACCAAGTTACCGTTCATCATAATTCTATGATTGGGGGTTTTGACTGTAATCTCCAGAGGGCTAGCCCACCACCGCACTGGGGATGCCCTGCTGCGCCATGGTGTTGACAGGCCACAGCCCGCGGCGGATGATAGACTCCCAATGACCCCTGATCCAACCTTAGGAGGCGTTGCTGTGAAGGCTGCGGTGTTGTACCAATACGGCCAACCCCTGGTGGTGGAAGATGTGGAGCTGGACGAGCCCAAAGCTGGAGAGGTGCTGGTGAAAATCGGCGCCGCCGGCATCTGCCGCAGCGACCGCCACTTCATGCACGGCGACGCCCACATCCGGCTGCCCGCGGTGCTGGGCCACGAGGGCGCCGGCACCGTGGAGCGGGTGGGCCCCGGCGTAACCACGACCAAGCCCGGCGACCAGGTGATTCTCTCCTTCGTGCCCGCCTGCGGCCGATGTCAGTCGTGCCTGGAGGGCCGCTCCAATATTTGCGACACCCATATGGCTACCGGCCCCTTCATGTACGACGGCACCTGCCGCCTGCACAAGGGGCGCCAGTCCCTCCACCACATGGGCAAGGTGGCGTGCTTTGCCGAGTACGCCGTGGTGCCGGAAACGGGCTGCGTGCCCGTTCCACAGAAAACTCCGATACCCATGGACAAAGCCGCCATGATCGGCTGCTGCGTGCCCACCGGCGTGGGCGCGGCCCTGTTCAGCGCCAAGGTGCGGGCGGGCAGCACCGTGGCGGTGGTGGGCTGCGGCGGCGTGGGCCTGAACGTGATTATGGGGGCCAAGCTCGCCAACGCCGGCAAGATTATTGCGGTGGACATCCGGGACGGCCAGCTGGAGTTCGCCATGAAGTTCGGGGCGACCCACATGGTCAATGCCGCCGACCGGGACCCCGTAGCCCAGGTGAAGGAGCTTACCGGCGGCCGGGGCGCCGACTACACCTTTGAGGTGTTTGGCTCGGCGGAGACGGTGAAGGCCGCCTATGACATGTGCGGCAAGTCCGGCATCGTGACGGTGGTGGGCATTGCCCCCATCGGCGACGAGGCGTCAATCAACGCGGTGGACCTGGTGCGCAACGAGAAAACCCTGCGGGGGACTTACTACGGCTCGGCGCGGTCCCGGGTGGACATGCCCACGCTGGTGGAGATGTACCTGGCGGGCAAGCTAAACCTGGACGACCTAGTGGTGCGCCACTACACCCTGGATCAGGTGAATGAGGCCTATGACGACATGGACCGCGGCGAAGTGGGCCGCGGCGCCATCATGTTCCCGTAGAGCATCCACATCGGCAGGGGGAGACAGCTAATGACCCAATCCAGCGCCTTGAGTTCTAGCATCCGGGAGGCCAGCTTCCAGCACCACGGCAGGCCGGGCATGGTGAGCCGGCATGGCTGAAAATCCGGGTAAAGGTTCCTTCGTCGCATTCTGGTTCACCCTGCCGGGGATTCTCACCGGCCTGGCCACGCTCATCACCGCGGTGGGCGGCCTGGTTACCATCATCCTGGTATCCAGACCACCATCAAGTCCCGATATCACACCGGCGGCGGCCACTGCCACGCCACAGCCCGCCGTGACGCAGCCCGCCACCCTGCGGCCACCCGCAGGCAATGCCGGCATCCCTAACCCTCTGCCTGCCACGGCGCCAACCGCCGCCATTAGTGGCGCCATCGCAATCCAGCCGGGCGACAGCCGTGGCGTGGCAGGTCCTGGTGGCACCGTCTACCATCAGTTCAATGTCCCACCCAGCTCCCTGGCGGAGGACGACGTGAACTCCACCCAGACCTGCGTGCAAATCGCCCCTCTGGACGCCGCCGGCAACCCCGTGTTTCACGGCGGCGGCGAATGCGCCACCTACGGATATTTCTCCATCCTCACCAGCAACACGTCGGGAGGCGTGTACTTCCTGCGGGTAGTGAGCGGCTCAGCCATCGCCCAGGGGGAGTACACTGTGGGCCTGCGGCTGCAAGGGCAGGACGACGCCGGCTCCGGGTCCGACGTGCCCGGCACGGCGGACCAAGCGATGTTGCTGAGTCCAAACCGGGCCTACCAGGGACTGGTGGGGTCGCAAGACCCGGTGGACTACTACCAGTTTCAAGGCACCGCCAGCCTGAAGCTGGAGTGCCTGTACGACGAGTACGACGACGTGGAGATAACCCTGCGACACGTTGACGCCGGCGGGCGGGTAGCGGCGGAGGAGCGGGTGCGACGGGACGGCCTGGTGGACTTCGCCCAGCGCCCGGCGGGCCGCTACCTGCTGCGCCTGAGCAATCAGGGCCAGGGCGCCCAATACACCCTCATCTTTGCCGATGGAGCGGGCAGGTGACGGGCCTGGCCTGGGAGCAGGAGGACCGGACGAACCGCCGTCTGGTGGACGTAGAGGTCAGGCTGGCGGAGACGGAGCAGGAACTGGAAGGGGCCATCGCCGTGCGTTTCCGGGTGTTTGTGGCGGAGCAGTCGGTGCCCCCGGAAGAGGAGCTGGACGACGCCGACGCCGCGGCGGCCCATGCCATCGCGTTAGTGTCGGGCGAAGTAGTGGGCACCGGGCGCCTGGTGCGCCGGGGGCCAGAAACGGTGCAGATCGGCCGCATGGCGGTGGACCAGCCGTGGCGGCGACAGGGCGTTGGCGGGCAGATCCTGGACTACCTGGAGGCCCAGGCCAGCGCCCAGGGAATGCGCCACTGCTACCTCCATGCCCAGGAGTACGTCAAGGCCTTCTACGCCGCCCACGGCTACCAAGAGCACGGGCAAGTATTCCTGGACGCCGGCATCCGCCACATTGAGATGCGGAAGGAGTTGTAGGGGACGGGTTTGAAACCTGCCCCCACCTTTGCATCTACCGCACCCGGGCCGGGGCGGGCACTTCCTGGATTACCCGCACCTCCATCTTGGCGATGTGGCTCTGGGGCCGCTCACCCAGCGCCACACGCTCCGGCGAGGTACGGAACTCCGCCTCCTTGGCGGGGATCTCCTCCAGACTGTTGAACCGGCGCACCCAGATGAACTCGGTGCGGTCGGCGTTGGTGTAGGACGCCACCACTGGTATACCCAGGCGGTCGTGCAGTGGCCGGATGTGCTCGTTAAACAGCTTCAGGAATGAGTCCATCATCCCCCGGTTGATGGTGTAGATGCGTAGCTGTGCCACCATGATTGTCCTCCTCGTTTAAGCTGTCAGCCCTCAGCAGTCAGCTATCAGCTTCCCTCCACCCTGGGAGGGGCGGGGGATGACTGCCGAAAGCTGACGGCTGATTGCTGGTCGCTAATCTACCTCATATTGCCGGAAAGTGTCCTGGCTGAACTGGAGGCCCAGCCCCGGCTTCTGGGGCACCAGTATCTGCCCGTCCTTGATCACCGGAGTCTCCTCAAACAACCGCAGGGACCAGGGCATGTACTCCACCGTCAGGCCGTTGGGGATGGCGCACATGGTATGCACCTGGATCTCCGGCACCAGGTGGCTCACTACCGGCAGGTTAAAGGCCTCCGCCATGCCCGCCACCTTGCGGAACTGGGTGATGCCGCCCACCCGCAGCAGGTCCACCATTACGATGTCAATGGACCGGTGCTCCACCATGTGCCGGAAGGGCGCAATGCCGTAAACATACTCGCCGGCGGCGATGGGCGTGGTGAGGGCATCGGCCACCCGGGCCAAACCCTGATAGTCGTCGTGGGCGACCACATCCTCCAGCCAGAACAGGTGGTAGGGCTCCAGGCGGCTGCCGATGTCGATGGCCTGGTTGACGCTCCAGAGCTGGTTGATGTCGCACATCAGGTCAATGTCGTCGCCGATGGCCTCCCGCAGCACCTGGATGCGCTCCACCGCCTTGGCTGCGGAAGGCTCCGCGCCCAGCTGGGTCTTCATCTGCCGGAAGCCCATCTCCACCAGGCGCGGGCCCGCCTCCGCCAGATACTCTATGTTGAAAGGCCGCATCAGCGCGCCGCTGGCGTAGGTGGGCGCCCGGTCCCGATACCCGCCCAGCAGCGCGCTGACGGACTGGTTCAGGGCCTTGCCTTTAATGTCCCACAGGGCGATGTCAATGGCGGACAGGGCCAGGGTGAAGATGCCCCCCGGCCCGGCGCTGGCGGCGGCCCGGCGCAGCTTGGCGGCGATGGCCTCCACCGGCATGGGGTCGTCGCCGATAATCAGGGCAGCCAGGTCATCCACCGCCCGCTTCAGCGCCTGGGTCAACGCCCCGCCGAAGAAGGTCAGGCCGATGCCCTGGATGCCATCGTCGGTATCCAGCTCCAGGGTGACGAAATCCCTAGTGCCCGGCTGGGGGATTCCCACCACTAGGGGGTTGTCCGCCGGAGTGCGCACCACGCGGGTGCGGGCGCGGGTTATCTTCATGTCAGTAGCCCTCAATTCCGGTTATGTTCACTGGGTTGGCCGGCGCCGATGGAGCCCCATTCTACCACAGGTCGCTGATGGGCCGGCGGAGGGTTGACGACCAACCGGCGCCGTGTCTATACTAAACCGACTTTAGTAAACAGGGTATAGCACATGAACGAAGCGGTCTCCATGCGCGACGAAGCCTACTGGGAAAACCTGGTGAAACGCAGCCTGTGCCGGTTCCTGCTGCTGGCGCAGCTTGACCGGGGGCCGGTGCACGGCTACGGCCTGAATCAGGCCATCAAGGAAGCCTGCCAGGGGTGCTGCGAGCCTACGGAGGCCATGGTCTACTCCACCGTAAAGGAGCTGGAGGAGGGCGGCTACGTGGAGTGCCGCGTAGAGGAACATCGTGGCCGCCAGCGCCGGGTGTGCTGGCTGACCCCCTCAGGCCAGGAGGCGCTGCGGGCGGCGGCCCGCGTGTGGGAGAAGATGCTGCCACGGGTGCATGAGACCGTCGCCCAGGCCATGGGCCAGCACAATGGAGTTGGGACTGCCGGAACGATACAGAACGGGAGGGACACCATGACCGCCAACACGCCAACCAACCCCGAGGAAGTCAAGGAACTGGTGCGCAACCGATACGGCGCCAAGGCCCGGCGGGTGATCGAACTCACTCCAGCGCCCAGCAGCAACTGCGGCGACTCGGGCTGCTGCGGCCCCGCGGACCTAGACCGGGCGCTGCGCCTCTACAGCGAGGGCCAGATTAACGGCCTGCCCGCGTCAGTGGTGGCCGCCTCGGCGGGCTGCGGCAACCCCACGGCCATGGCCAGCCTGCGCCCCGGAGAGCGTGTGCTGGATTTGGGCTCCGGCGGCGGCATTGACTGCTTCCTGGCCGCCCAGCAGGTGGGGGCAACGGGTCGCGTCATTGGCCTGGACATGACCCCGGATATGCTGGAGCTGGCCCGGCGCAACCAGGCCAAGCTGGGAGTTACCAACGTGGAGTTCATCCGCGGCGAGCTGGAGAACATCCCGCTGCCCGCCGCCTCCGTGGACGTGGTCATCTCCAACTGCGTGGTGGTCTTATCGCCCGACAAGGACGCCGTGTTCCGGGGGGCGTTCCGAGTACTGGCCCCCGGCGGGCGGATGCACATCTCGGACATGATGGCTCTGACCCAGGAAGGGCCGGTGCGCACTGACCCGGAGGCCTGGGCTTCCTGCATCGCCGGGGCCGAGCACCGGGAGGTCTACCTGGGCCGCCTGCGCCGGGCCGGGTTTGTGGACATCCAGGTGACCGAGGAGAACCTGCACTTCGACGGCGAGGGGATGCCGCAGAACGTCGCCAGCGTCAAGGTGGTGGCGCACAAGCCGGCGTAGGGACAACCCCCCGCAGGGGCTACGCCCTGCGGATTTTCAGCCCAGGCGCACGCGCTTGAAGGCCTCGGCGTACTTGAAGCCCACCTTGGCGCCAGCCTCGCTGCGCCAGCGCCGCATGTAAGTGTCCGCCTCCTCCTCCGTAACCTGGCTCTGGTGGGCCTTCAGCGCCGCAATGGCCGTGTCCATGTAATCGGTCACATCCACATATTGGTCGGCATTGTCCCGGTCCATAATCCACACCTCGCGCACCTTGTGGGGCTGCAGCCCCTCCTCCAGCAGCTCCGGGAAGGTGAGCCGGTCCCGGGCCGTGGGGTACACGGCGGAGAGGGTCGCTTCCCCGGCGGCAAAATGGTCCGGGTGGCCCAGGTAGCTGCTGCTGGTGAAGCTGCGCACGGGGCTGGAGCAGATCAGCACATCGGGCCGGTGGCGGCGGATTTCCCGGGTAATGTCCCGGCGCAGCTCCAGGGTCGGCTGCAGCGCCGCGTCGGGATAGTCCAGGAACACCACGTGGCGCAGCCCCAGCAGCTTGCCAGCGTTGAGCTGCTCCTGGTGACGAATCTCCGTCAGGCGCGGGCCGGTCATCTCCGGGTCATCGCTGCCCTTGCTGCCGTCGGTGCACAGCACGTAGACCACCTCCCAGCCCTGGGCGCACCACTTGGCCACCGTGCCAGAGCACACCCAGTCGGCATCATCGGGGTGAGCCATCACCACCATGCCGCGACAGTAGGGGGGGTCTTCTTTCACGTCTTCCGGGGACATTAAACAGCCTCCGCCAGTTGTTTCCGATGTTTCCGAGAGGATATGTTAAGCAGGGCCGGTCAACTGCGCCCGCGCCGCCCGCGCCGGTGAGTGCGACGGGAGCGACGGGGGACACCCGCGGAGGTATCCGCCTGCCCCGCAGTGGCGGCAGTCACACTCCGCCGGTAGGCAATCCAGTGGGCCTGGATAATCAGCGTGAGGATCAGGCCAGGGGCAATTACCGCCAGGGTGCTGTAGGCGACAGTGCCGCCCTTGGCCAGCCGCACCGCGCCAAGGACTACGCCGCTGATAAGCACTGCCCAGGCGATGGACCCTGCCAGCAGGCTGCCCTGCCAGGGGGAGCGGATAATCAGCACCGGCCACACGGGCCAAAAGAGGAAGGACGGGTACAAGAACCAGAACTGATAGTACCACGGCCGGGGCACATCCGCCCATTTGCTTTCCGTGTCAGAGAGTTGGGATGGGGGTGAAGCGCGGGGTGTCACAAGGGTTGACGGAACGCCTAGTTCCGGGCCAGCAGCAGGTGGAACTCCAGGGTGTCGATGGCCCGATGCTTGCGGAGAGACTCCACCACGTACTCCACGCACATGCGGGCAAACCCGGAGTATTGAAAGATGTCAGAGCCCAGCACCACCAGGGGCACTGGCCGTTCCAGCTCCACCCGGATCTGAGTGGCTTCCTCACGGTCCACCTGCAACTCAATGGAGCGGCCCGCCATACGTTCTATCTTGTCCTGAATGCGGCGCAGAAACTGTCCATCGTCCATTGGAGTCTCCTGGGGTCTCCTGGGGTCTCCTGATTCTAGCACTGGTTGGGGGAGCACGCCGCCCCGACTCGCCGGCGCGCTGGCCCCAATTCTACCATTGGCGCGGCGGGCTGCAAAGGAGCCGGTGACAGCTTGCGGGATCATTCGCTCATCGGCACAGGGTTTAGCCAGGCAGCCAGGGTTCCTTGCAGGGCCTTTCGATTGTCTCCCGATGCATGGGCAGACCGGAGCCTGCCCTGAGCCGCGCCGAAGGGAGTCTGCCCTCGGGTTGCAAGGCCAGCCCGTAGGGGCGCACACACAGGTGCGCCCCTACGGGCTGGCCAGGAAAGACACGACCTGCCGCACCGCTTCTTGACAGTGAACAGGGACGTTTCCATAATTGCGGCGTGCTAGTAGCTTAAATTACCCGCAACAGGGCGCCGGAGGGAGAGAGGGCCATGACCATCGTGAAGTACTCCCTGGAAGACTTTGTGGCGGAGATGGAGTCGCTGCTCCAGGGGCAACCTGACCAACAGAAGCTGTTTGACGCGGGATCCAACTACCTGTCCCGCCTCATCGGCAACCCTAACGCCATCCCAGCAGCATTTCGCGTCCCCTCGGGCAAGGGGCGGCGGGCCAACCACGGCTCCTACCTGCTGCACCAGGGCGCCAGCGGCCTGCAAGTCACGGCGGTGGTGTGGGGTCCGGGGGACCACGCCGGGCCCCATGACCACCACACCTGGGGCATGATCGGCGTGTGGGACAACGCCCTGACGGAGACCCGCTTCCGGCGGCTGGATGACCGCAAGCTCCAAGACTACGCCAAGCTGGAGCAGAACCGCACGGCGCTGGTGAAGCCGGGAGAAATCTCCCTGCTAATCCCGGAGGTGGACGAAATCCACCAGATGGATAACTACACCGACCGGCCCACCGTGGAGATTCACGTATACGGCCACGACCTGCGGGGGCTGGACCGCTGCACCTACAGCCTGGAGACCGGGAAAATCTCTCCCTTTGTCACCAGGAAGTACGACAATTGCTAGCAGGGTGCTGCCAAAGGGGTCGACGGCCCGAAATCGTCCCAATTTTCGTATCTGAGAGTCCGTCCATTTTTCGCAAGATCGGGGTTTTTCAGCAGCCTGCTAGGGGCAACCCGCAATCAGCCGTCAGCGGTCAGGAGACCGTGGAATGTTTAAGAGCGGTGGAGATTAGGCTTTGAACTATTTCCCCCTGACCAAGCACCAGCAGGAGTGGCAGGAGCGGGCCGCGGCCATTGCCGCCAAAGAGCTGGCCCCCCGCGCGGAGGAGACCGACCGCAGTGGCAGCTATCCCAAGGAGTCCTTGGACGCCCTGCGGCGGGAAGGCCTCTGGGGGCTCCGCGTCTCCAAGGAGCACGGCGGCCTGGGGGAAGACCTGCTCACCTCGTGTTTAGTCATCGAGGAGCTGTCCAAGAAGTGCCCGTCCACCTGCATGTGCTACAAGATGCACCTGGAGGCCGCCGAGATCGTGTGCCGCATTCCCACCCCTTATCAAGTGGAGCACTTTGTGACGCTCATGGCCCGGGGCGAGGTCTTCACCACGGTGTCCGGCGGCGAATCTTCGGGGACTGGCGACAACTGGACTCCCAGCCAAAACGTCTCCCACGTAGACCGGGTGGCGGGCGGCTACCGGATCGACCACGTGCGCAAGTCCTACGTCACCTCCGCTGGCAAGGCCACTCACTATATGTTCAGGTGCCGCGTCGGCTCGGAAAGCACCCAGAGCCAGATCAGCCAGCTGCTGGTGGAGCGAGACCGCATCGAGTGGGAGATCGTGGAGCCGTGGCACGGCCTGGGAATGCGCGGCAACAACAGCTCGCCGATGATGTTTAACGGCGTTGTCCCGGCGGAAAACCGGTTGGGGCCGGAGCACACGGTGCAGACACTGACCAACAACTTCTTCCGCCCGGTGGTGGCCCTGACCTACGCCGCCGCCTACCTGGGCATCGCCTCGGGGGCCTACGAGACCGGCTGCCAGGAGATTGCCCGCCGCTACCCCAGCGGGAGCCGGCGTTTTGACAACGCGGTGCACCAGCGGCGGATGGCGGAGATGGGCACGCAGATAGAGGCGGCGCGGGCGCTCCTGCACGCCGCAGCCTCCGCCTTCGACCAGGGACGGGCCAACTCGCACCTGCCTTACTTGCAGGCCAAAGTCGCCTGCTCCGAGGCCGGGGTGCGGGTGACGCAAGACCTGATGACAATCTTTGGGGGCACGGCCTTTGCCGGCCGGCTCCCCTTTGAGCGGTACTTCCGGGACGCCCGCGCCGGTGTGGTAATGGGCATGGCCAACGACCAGGCCTACCAGAACATGGTTCCCATGATGTTCCCCCAAGGCGGGTGAGGAGATGACTGTGACCATCGCAACAATTCTCGAACAGACCCCCAAACTGGCCCAGGAGTGGGCCGCTCAGAGAGCTGACCGGCAGCGGCGCACCAAGGCCGACCCCGCCGATTACGCACAGCTCCGCAAACTGGGCGTACCCCTGATGGCGGTGCCGGTAGAGTTTGGCGGCACCTGGGAGGACATATCCCAGTCGGCCCGGCCCCTGTGCACCATGCTGCGCGCCTTGGCCCAGGGAGACCCGTCTATAACCCTGGCCAGCGCCATGCACCTTGGAGTGCTTGCTTCCTGGCGAATTCCAACCGTCCCCGCGCCTTTCAACGACGGCTGGCAAAAACAGCGTCGAGAGGTGTTCCGAACGGTGATGGACGGCGCCTGGTGGGGCACCATTGTTTCCGAGCCAGGCAGCGGCGGCGATACCGGTCTGACCCGGTCCCGCTGCGTTCCTGAGGCCCATAGCACATCGAAATACCGGATGTCCGGACAGAAACACTTCGGCAGCGGCTCCGGGCTAACCTCTTTCATGACTACCCGAGCGGTTCCCGAAGGAGAGACCGCCCCTGACCTGTTTTTCCTGGAAGTGCGCGATCAGCCCTGGGATGGCAGCACCGGCATGAGATTGTCGGCAGAGTGGCGAGGCCACGGAATGATGTCCACCAACAGCCACGCCTTTGAGTTCAAAGACTTCCCCGCGACCCGCGTTGCGTGGCCCGGCCACCAAGCGGAGTTGATGGCGGCCAACAGCGGCCTGGGCGGCATGTCGTGGGCCTCGGTCATCTCCGGCGTGGTTGACGCCGCCATGAGCTACACTCGGCAGCAGTTGAAAGAAACCCGCGCACGGGGGAGCGCCGTTCGGGCCTTTCAGCAGGTTGAGTGGACGATGGCGGAGCAGGAAGCCTTTTTGATTGACCGGGCTTGGGAAGGGACACTGCAGGCGTTGGACAAGGGCATTGTCAATCGCCGCACCATCCTCATGACCAAAGAAAGCGTGGCGCGGCTGGCCGAGTCGGCGCTGGGGCGGCTGTGCCGGCTGTCGGGCGGCACAGCCTACACCTGGTACTCCCCCCTGGGGGCCTGGCTTGACGACGTGCGGGCGCTGGGGTTCCTGCGGCCCCCCTGGGCGCTGGCCTTTGACAACCTGTACAACACGGGCTGGGGGGAGTAGGTGTTGGCTGCCTCCTACCCCCGGCTCCCCGCCAAGTAGCCCCGGAAGTACCCCTGCACCAGCCCGCGCAGGCGGCTCCAGTGATCGCCCAGGGCGTCGAGCTCTTGGGGCGATAGCTGGTTGTAGCCCTTGCCCAGGTGGGGGAAATGCCACACCGTGAAGGCCCAGAACCCCGGCACGTAGCTGCTGCCCTCCGCGCTCTCCGCGATAACCCCAGCGCCGCCCGCCAGTTCCCAAGATGCCAGCACTTCCCCTTTATCGGCGATGGCCAGCGCCTCCACCCAGGAGGCGGCCCGCTGCTGTCCCCGGTAAGGGTGCATCAGCTCCAGCAGGCGGCGCAGGCGCTCCGCATCATCGGCGGCGGGCCCGGCAAAGCGGTGGGTGTAGCGGCTCTCCCAGCGAGCGCCCAGGGCCGGGATGACCAGACCGCCGTCGGTGGCGATGGCCAGCATGGAGGCGTACAACGACCACTCCTGCGCCTTGAGGCGGGCGATGGCCTCGTGGGTTTCTCCAACTTCTTCCGGCGCCGAGTGCATGCCCAGCTCGCCGGGAGTGACGAGGCGCAGGGGCAGGCCCGCCAGCAACTCCCGCAGCGCCTGCTGCTTGGCCGGGTTGGTGGTGCCCAGCAGGATGGGAGTTGCGGGAGAAGTCACAGGATGCGGGCCACGGCGCGGGTGGCCGCCCCGTCGCCGTCCTTCAGCTTGATGGGCAAGGCCCACAGCTCAAAACGGCGGCCCACCAGCTTGTCCACGTTAATCAGGTTCTCGATGAGGGGGATGCCCTGTCCCAGCAGCAGCCGGTGCACCGGGAAGTCGCGAATGGTGGACTGGGGCGTGGGCGGGTGTTTGTCGATGGGGAAGTCCACCGCCACCGCGTTAACGGCGCAGGCCGCCAAATACTCGGCGCCCTCAGTGCTGAGGTAGGGGCCTTGCGAGTAGAACCTGGGCCCGCCTGACTCGTTTTCTGCCCAAGCGGTGAACAGCACGGCAATCTGGCCCCGCAGCGCCGCAGGCTGGCCCCCGGCCTGCTGCAAGTCGGACACGGCAATGGGCGTCTGGCTTTTGGCCAGGGTGCGCAAGTCCAGCAGCAGGGCCGGCCCCATGTACCGCTGCAGCGGCATGTTGTCCACCGTGACGCCGCCGGGGTGGAAGTGGTAGGGAGCATCCACGTGGGTGCCCACGTGGGTGGCCAGGGTCAGCTTGGTGTTCGAGCGGGCGTGGGCCTGGTGGGTCTGGAGCGGCTCCATGCTCACGCCCACCAAACCGGGCACCGGCGTTACCCGCGAGCTGCCCAGCGTCAATGTGAGGTCAATCAGTTCCACCATAGGCCGCACCCCTCAACCGTAATCTTGCCGGGGCCCTCTATCCCGCCGAGTGGCTGTGCGTGGAGGACGCCGCCGCCAGCGGCCGCAGCGTCGTGAAAAACAGCACCACTGCCGATGCGCCGATGAGCGCCGCATTGTAGTAGAACACCGAACTCAGTCCATAGGCGTTGACTATCAGGGCGGCAATTATGGGGGAGACTGCCGTAATCGCGGAGTTGCTGCCCAGGATCAGCCCCATGGACGCGCCTTCCGCACCGCGGTCAATGTGGTCCAGGATGGTTGCCTGAATGATTTGGGCCAAAGCGTAGGTGAAGAGACCTACCACCAGGATCACCGCAGTCAGCAGCAGACCGGCGCCCACCAGGCCCATGATGCTGGTGAGCAGAGCGGTCACTATCAAGCCGGGCACCACCACCACCTTGCGCCCGAACCGGTCGGACAAGTAGCCCAGCACCGGCGAAGACGCCACCCCCAATCCGGTGAGGAACGCGGTGTGCAGCCCCACCATGAACCCGCTCATGCCCAGCCCGCCGCCGGCCACCGGGTCTTTCAGGTACACCGGAACCCACACCAGCAGGGAGGTGAACCCCATGTTGCGCAGCATGGTGACCAACAACAGGGAGAGAATGGTGCGCTGCCGCAACAGCCGCAGCGCCTGGCGCACCCGGTCGCCCAGGGGTTTAGACTCGTTGGGCGCCACTCCGCTGGTGCCGATGTCCCGCAACGACCACCACACCACCACCGCAACCACCACGGCGGGGATGGCATAGAGCAGGGCAACCTTCTGCCACACCATGAATCCCAGCAGCACTCCGGCAATGAGGGGGCCGATGAAGTTGCCCACGTTGCCGCCGGCGCCGTGAATAGACAGGCCAAAGCCCCGGCGATTGGGAAAGCGCTGGGAGATGGCGGCAATGGCCGGCATGTGCCACACGGTGCCCGGCAGCGCCACGATAATCATGACCAGCGCAAGCACTCCATAGTTGGGGGAGAAGGCCACCAGGGTGAAGGAGATGGCCGCCACCACCATGCAGGCGGTGAGGATCAGCCCCCACTGGCGCTTGGCCATGTCGATGGCGAAGCCGGCAGGGACGTTGGCTACGCCGGAGCTAATCTGGCGGATGGTGGCCAAGGCGGCAAACTCGATGTTGGTCAGGGACATGGAGTCGCGGATGAAGGGAAGGATTACCAGCAGGCTCTGGTTGTACCAGTGGGTGATCGCGTGGCCGACGGCCAGGTTGGACAGAACAAATGCCCCGCTGCGCGTCCGCCGCGCCGGGGCGCTGGGATTTGCGACGTTCAAGTAGACCCTCCAATGCAAAGTCACACTATTCTAAACTGGATTGCATACGGTGGCAAACTGGCGCACCTGGAATTGTCTTCCTCAGGGGATTGGCGTATCCTCTGGAGGCTGGCAGTTCCAGCGCAGGCTGCCCCGGCTGAACTCTGCCGTAATCTGCAATAAGAGGTGCGCCCTGTCTGCCCTGGAAGGCATCCGAGTGGTGGAAGTGGCCCAGGTCTGGGCCGCCCCCGGCGCCGGCATGTACCTGGCGGACCAGGGGGCCGAGGTGGTCAAGGTCGAGCCCTTGTGGGGCGACGACGCCCGCCGCCTGCTGACCCAGCCACCCATCGCCGGAGGGGAGAGCCGCGCCTTTCTGTCCATTAACCGGAACAAGCGGGGCATTGCCCTGGACATTAGTCTACCCAAAGGGCAAGAGGTGCTTTACCGGCTGGTGGACCAGGCGGACGTGTTCATCCAGAACTTCCGTCCCAGCGCAGACGTGAAGCTGGGCTATGACTACGGCACCCTGTCCCGGCGCAACCCCAGGCTGGTGTACGCCGCGGTCTCCGCCTTTGGCCCGGCGGGGCCCTACGCCCGCCGTCGCGGCTACGACCTGCTGTTCCAGTCGCTGGCGGGGATTCTGGGCAAGCGCCGCACGCCGGACGGAACCCCCATCGCCAGCGGCGTTTGGGTCGCCGACGCATCGACGCCCCTGGCGGTGGCCTACGGCGTGGCGCTGGCGTTGCTGGCCCGGCAGCGCACCGGCCGCGGCCAGCGGGTGGATACCGCCCTGCTGCACATGGCCCTGGCCATGCAGACGGTGGACATGGTGCGGGTGGAGCACGAGTCTCCCCGGCAGGAAAGCGTGGACTTCTCCGCCCAGGCGCTGTACTCTCCCTACCGGTGCCAGGACGGGCGGTTCCTGCTGCTGGTGGTAGTCGGCGACCCGCAGTTTGCCGCCCTCTGCCGCGCCCTGGAGCTGGAGCACCTGATTGACGACCCGGACTACGGCAATACCCTGAAGCGTGCGCAGCGAAGCCAGGAGCTGTACGAGCTGATTTCGGGTATCCTGGCTACACGGCCCAGGGACGAGTGGCTGCAAATTCTGGAACGTCACGACGTGGCCGCCGCGCCGGTGCTGGAACGCCACGAGGTGTTTGATCACCCGCAGGTGCGGGCCAACCAGATGTTCACCACGCAGCAACATCCCCAGGCCGGAGCGGTGGAGATGGTAGATGTCCCCATCCGGCTGTCAGACACGCCCGGCAGCCTGCGCCTTCCCGCGCCGATGCTGGGGCAGCACACCGGCGAGGTGTTGCGGGAGCTGGGCTACAATGAGGCCCAAGTCCAGCAGATGCGCGATGCCAAGGTCGTTGGTTAGCCAAGGTAGTGGGTTAAAGAGAAGCTAAATGCCTGCCTGCACCAACTGCGGCGCCCTGATTGAATCCCAGCATAAGTTCTGCGGCAGTTGCGGCCGGTCCGTCGCGCCAGCCCCGGCTCCGGCCTTCACCCCCCAGCCGCCGGGAGCCGCTGATGACTCCACAGTGCTGCCATACATCCTGTCGCCCCGGCGAGTGCTGGTGATGACCGTGCTGTCCTACGGCCTGTACCTCTTCTACTGGTTCTACCTGACCTGGCGCCAGCACCGCGACCACACCGGCGGCCGCGGCTTCCCCGTGTGGCACGCCCTGACCCTGCTGCTGCCCGTCTACGGGCTCTTCCGCACCCACGCCCACATCCGCGCCTTTCGCGATTTGATGGCGCGGGCGGGCCTGCCCTGCACTCTCAGCCCGGGATGGTCGGTGGCGCTGGTGATGGTTTATTCGGCGCTGGGGTGGGCGTCGTTTCAGGTCTCCGGAGGGTTCCAGCCCCTGACGCCCGCGGAATCAATCACCAGTGCCACGGCCCGCAACGTGGCCTTGATTGATGGCATTAGCATCCTGGTGGTGGCGGGTCTGCTGGTCAGCATCCAGAGCAATCTGAACCGCTACTGGGCCAGCCTCACCGGAATGCGGGCGGTCAGCCCCAGAGTAGCCCCCGGCGAGGTGGCCTTCGCCCTGCTGGGAGTGCTTTTCTGGATTACCACCATCGCCGGACTGCTGGCATCTGGGGCATAGCCGCATCACTCTCCCGAAGCGGGCGGGCGTAGGCGCAGTTGCCGCCGCCGGCTCCAGGCCTCCACCACCGCAAATCCCACCGCCGCCACCAGTCCGCCTGCCACCGCGTCAAGGAAGTAGTGGTTGCCGGTGATGATGATCGCGCAGAAAGTCGCCGTTGGGTACAGCACGCCCGCCACTCTGAGCCACCCTTTAGCCCGACGCAGGAACAGCACGCCAAGAATTGCCGTCCAGGTGAAGTGGAGACTGGGCATGGCGGCCAGCGTGTTGTAGTAGCGGGCCATTTCCGGGCCGCCGTAAAAGACTGGTCCAAACGCCTGAATGGTATCCATCAAGTTTTCCCGGACCCCGAAAGGCGGGGCCACCGGAAAGAGAGCGAAAGCCGTCAGGGCCAGTGCGAGGCTGACCACCACTACGCGGCGGTAATACCCGTAGGCCGCCCGGCCGGTGAAGTACAGGACCATCGCGGTGACAAGTATCACCGGCCAGTAGGTTAGGATGTACAGCCAGTTGAGGGCAACCACCAGAGACTGCGCGTGCGCCACGGCCCAGGATTGCCATCCCGATTCCCAGCCAATCCCCAGCCAGTGCTCCAGCCGCATGATCTTGCCGGCGTTGTCCAGGGCCTGGCCTTCCGTGTCCGCGAAGAACAGGCCCCGGGTCAGCAGATACACGGCATAGGCGCCGGCGTACAGCGCCAGTTCCTGAAGATGCGACCGCCACCACCAGCGCCGGCCCAGGAGCGGCGCCCTCCGCGCCCAGGCGGTAAGTGCTCCCATATCCATGCCTGCCACCTTCGCCCGAGTGCCACACCTGCTGATGCCGCCGCAGATACGCAATGATACCCTCGAACCCGCCTGGTTTCAACGACCGCCGCGGCTGAAACCCTGCAGATTGCCAGCAACCGGGCCGGATACACCCCAGTCGCCATTGACGCCCGATTCCATGGGGGCGTATTCTGGTGCATATTGAGACAGGTTCCCAGCATTGCTGACATCCCGGCGTCCAATCCTGGTGTCCAATTCGATGAGATGGGGTTAACCAGGCGCTAACCATGCCACAACCGAAAGACTACAAGGTCCTCCGCGACCACAATGTAATGGTGCCCATGCGCGACGGTACGCGTCTGGCCGCCGACGTCTTCCGGCCCGACGCTCCCGGCCGCTTTCCGGTTCTGGTCACCCGCGGGCCCTACGGCAAGGACGGTTACGTCGCGAATCCAGACCACTCGGTGTGGTTCTTCTCCAAACACGGCTACGTGGTGGTGATCCAGGACTGCCGGGGGCGCTTTGAGTCCGAGGGCGTGTACTACGAGCCCCTGTTCCAGGAAGCCAATGATGGCTACGACACCGTGGAGTGGGCCGCCCGCCAGTCCTGGTCCAACGGCAGGGTGGGCACGACCGGCCAGTCTTATCTCGGCGCCACCCAGTACACTCTGGCTACCTCCAACCCGCTGCCGCCCCATCTGCAGGCCATGGCTCCGGTGTCGGCGTCGTCCGACTTCCACCAGAGCTGGGTTTACCACACCGGCGGCGCCATGGAGTGGGGCTGGATGGTGCCCTACGCCATCCACAAAGGCCGCAACACCCTGGAGCGCCTGGGCCGCACCGACCTGCTGGCGCGCATGGATGAGTACGTGCTGCCCGCCGGCAACTTTGGCCAGCCGTTAAAAGATCAATGGTATCGCCACCTGCCCCTGCGGGACTGGGTGGATTGGCTGAAGGAGACCGCGCCCTACTTTGGCGAGTACTTCCAGAACGAGACCGACGGCCCGTACTGGTCGCGAATTAACCTGCTGCGGAACCTGGAAGGCGTCAAGATTCCCATGTTCCATGTTAGCTCCTGGTACGACATCTTTCTGGAGGGCGCCCTCAACGCCTACCAGGCTATCCGCGCCAACGGCGGGAGTGAGCAAGCCCGGCGCAGCCAGAAGCTGCTGGTGGGACCCTGGGCCCACATTCGCCCCTACACGTCGCCCAACTCCGGCGGCGCCGGGGACATCGACTTTGGCCCCGAGGCCAGCATTGAGCTACACCAGTTTCTGCTACGGTGGTTTGACTATTGGCTCAAAGATATGGAAACTGGAATCATGGATGAGCCGCCGGTGAGCCTCTTCGTCATGGGAGAGAACCACTGGCGCCAGGAGTGGGAGTGGCCGCTGGCTCGCACCCATTACACTCGTTACTACTGCCACAGCCAGGGCCAGGCCAACAGCCGCCATGGCGACGGCGGGTTGTCCACCGTGCCGCCCGACGCCGAGCCCGTGGACACGTACATTTACAATCCTAACGACCCGGTGCCGACCCGGTGCGGCAACACGCTGATGATTCCCCATGGCGTGGCCGATCAGCGCCCCACGGAGGACCGGCCCGACGTGCTGGTGTACACTTCCGAGCCGCTGGAGCGGGCCCTGGAGCTTACCGGCCCCATTCAGGTTTGCCTGTACGCCGCCAGCAGCGCCGTGGACACCGACTTCACCGCCAAGCTGGTGGACGTGCGCCCCGATGGCTACGCCCAGAACTTGCAGGACGGCATTGTGCGGGCCCGCTACCGGTCCTCCGCCACCCAGGCTTCCTTCATCCGGCCGGGCCAGGTGTACGAGTACACCATCGACCTGTGGTCCACCAGCCACGTCCTGTTCGCCGGACATCGGCTGCGGGTGGAGATTGCCAGCAGCAACTTCCCCCGGTTTGACCGCAACCCCAACACCGGGGCGCCCTTGGGGCAGGACGCCCGAGTGGAGCTGGCCCAGCAGACGGTCCACCACTCGGCGGCCTACCCATCCCACATCGTGCTGCCCGTCATTCCCCGATAGCGGTATTATTGCAGCAGACTCTGCCCCTGGAGGCATCAGGCTATGACTACCATCCAGCGCATATTCACCCAAGCCCAACGGGAGCTGCTGGCCGGGGTGCTTAACCGCATCATTCCTGCCGAGGCGGAACTGCCCGGCGCTGGCAACTTGGGGGTCGCGGAGTATGTCGAGCGCCAGGTGGCTAAGGACAACAGCCTGCGCCGCCTGTTCAACCAGGGCGTGGCCCACATTGAGATCGCCGCGGCAGGACAGGGAGGCGCATTTCTAGAGCTTTCCGCCGCGGGCCAGGACGCGGTGCTGAAGCTGGTGGAGCGAGCCCAGCCGCAGTTTTTCGAGGCCCTGGTGCTCCACACTTATAATGGTTACTACACCAACCCGGGGGTGCTCCAAATCATCGGCTACAACCCGGCGGAGCAGGTGCAGCCGCCGCAGTTGCTGGACACCCGGCTCCTGGAGAAGCAGCGACAGCGCGCGCCCTTCTGGCATCCAGTGTAGCCAGCGCCCGAGGCGCCCTTGGTTGGTACCCCAGAGATGGAGGTGGATCATGCCACGATTGGATTTGGACAACCAGCTTAAAACCCTGCGCCAGGAGGTGATAATCCTGGCCGGGATGGTGGAGAAGGCCATTACCCGGGCGGTGGATTCCCTCAAAACTCGGGACATGGAGACCTCCCAGCGGGTCGTTCGCGAGGACGACTTTATTGACCAGAAGCGGTTTGAGATTGAGGAGCGGTGCATCGACATCATCGCCACTCAGCAGCCCATCGCCCGAGACCTGCGGACCATCATCGCCTTGCTTCACATCACTCAGGAACTGGAGCGGATGGGCGACTACGCCGAGGGCATTGCCAAGATTAGCATCATGATGGGGGACACGCCGCTGCTCAAGCCCCTCATTGACATCCCCCGCATGGCGGACAAGTCCATCCTGATGCTGCGCAAGAGTCTGGAGGCCCTGAGTGACCGGGACGTCGTCAAGGCCCAGCAGGTGTGCCAGGACGACGACGAGGTGGACGCGCTGTACGACCAGGTATACCGGGAGCTGCTTTTGTACATGATCCAGGACCCCCAGACTATTCAGCGCGCCACCTGGCTGCTGTGGACCGCCCACGACCTGGAGCGCATTGCCGACCGAGCCACCAACATCGCCGAGCGGGTCATCTACTCGGTGACCGGCAAAATGGTGGAGGCCAACGTGTCCCGGTACTGACTTGGGCGAGAAGCGCGTTCTGGAACCCCCACAGTAGGGGCGAGGCATACCTCGCCCCTACTGTGGTCATGGAGAGAAGCCCGCCCTTATAAACACCTGTCGAAGGCTAAAAGGCCAACTGCAACCGGCCTTGGGGGCCTTGAAGCTGGCGCGGCGGCGTGACCATGGGCAACTGGCACCGGCGCCGGGCTTCGTTCACCACGCGCAGCACCCGCTGGGTGTAGTCCTGTTCCGGGTAGGTCTTGCGGTACAGCTTGGCGTAGGCCGGCGCCAAATGCGGGTACGCCTCCCGCAGGAAGGGCATGAACCACTCCTTGGAGCGGGACTTCAGAAACAGCAGGTTGGCCGACAGGAACCGCGCCTTGTGCTGCGCGGCGGCGGCCACCAGGGTGTTGATGCTCTCCCAGCCGTCGGAGAGGCCGGGCAGCAGGGGGGCCATCATCACGCCGGCGGGCACCCCGCTTTCCACCAGGAACTGCATGGCCTCCAGCCGCGCCTGCGGGTGAGGAGTGCCCGGCTCGGTCTGCTTCCATACCTTCTCATCCAGCGTGCCCACGCTGAACACCACCTGGGCCTCCGCCGCGCCGTGCAACTGCTGCAACACGTCCACGTCCCGGCGCACCAGCACCCCCTTGGTGGTGATGGACACCGGATTCTGGAACTCGGCCAGCAGCTGCAGGATGCGGCGGGTCAGGCCGTACTCGGCCTCGGCAGGCTCGTAAGGGTCTGACGCGGTGCCCATGGCGACGGGCTCCCTCTGCCACTTGGGCCGGGATAGCTCGTGCCGCAGCACCTGCGGGGCATTGACCTTGGCGAAGACCCGCTGCTCAAACTCCTTGCCGCCGTCCATGCCCCAGAACTCGTGGGTAGGCCGGGCGTAGCAGTAGGTGCAGGCGTGGCGGCAGCCCCGATAGGGGTTGATGGTCCAGCGGAACGGGAAGTGGGGAATGTCCACCCGGTTGAGCAGCGACTTGCACTGGATCTCCTGAACATCTGCGGCGGCCATGCGGGTCAACCTCCAGCACTGAATCGAACGTCTGTGCTAAATAGTAGAGGCTGACCGGCAGTCGGTCAAGGGGCAAGTGTCAGTAGGCGCCCCGCTACTTCTGGTACTTGTACCCCACCGGGGTGCGCTCGCAGTTGACGCGGCGGTTCAGGTGCAACCCCTCCAGCACAAACTCCACCGCGGAGGCCAGCACCTCGGGGCGGGTTTCGTCGGGGGCCAGCAGGCGCACCGCGGCGCCCAGGCCGTCCACCACCCGCAGCAGGCCAGGATACTCCGATGCCCGCCGCTCAGTGCCGGTCTCCGCCGCGCCGCCGGCCTCAAAGAAGGCCATGACCGCCTCTAGCTTGCCCAGCTCCAGGTGCTGGCCGAAAACCCGCAGCACCGCCCGCTTGGTCAGCTCCTCGACCAGCTTGCCCTCCCGGCCCTCCTCAAAGGTCTCCAGCTCAATCTTGCCAGCCAAAGAGGCGACGATGTAGGGCAGGTCGCTGATGCGGGGGCAGGCCCACTGGTCGCCGTGGCGGATGGCCCGCCGCACGGCGTTGCTCAGCAGGGTCTCGAAGTTGGCAATGGACACCCGCACGCTGACCCCGGAGCGCTGGTTTATCTCGTTGCTGTGGCGCGCCTGGTTGGTAATCTCCGCGATTATCTCCTTCATGTAGCCGGGCGCCACCACGTTGGACTCGTCGTGGAACTTGACCCGCTCCTGGTCCATGATGACCATCTCTTCCTCGATGGTCCGTGGGTAGTGGGTGCGAATTTGCGCGCCGTATCGGTCCTTCAGCGGCGTGACGATACGGCCTCGGTTGGTGTAGTCCTCCGGGTTGGCGGTGGCCACCACAAACACGTCTAGGGGCAGGCGAATGCGGTAGCCCTTAATCTGCACGTCCCGCTCCTCCATTAGATTGAACAGGCCCACCTGGATGCGCTCCGCTAGGTCAGGCAGTTCGTTGATGGAGAAGATGCCCCGGTTGGTGCGGGGCACCAGACCGTAGTGGATGACCAGCTCGCTGGACAGATGCCGGCCCTCGGCCACCTTGATGGGGTCAATCTCCCCGATTAGGTCGGCGATGGAGATGTCCGGGGTAGCCAGCTTTTCCGAGTACCGCTCTTCCCGGGAGATCCATTCAATCTCAGTTCTGTCGCCCTGGGCTGCCACCAGGTCGCGGCAGGGCCGGCAGACGGGGTTGTAAGGGTTGTCGTTAATCTCGCAGCCGGCGATGCGCGGCACAAACTCGTCCAGCAGCGTGGTGAGGCTGCGGATGAGCCGGGACTTGGCCTGTCCGCGCTCGCCCAGCAATATCACATCCTGCCCCGCCAGGAGGGCGTTCTCCAGCTGGGGGATCACCGTGTCTTCAAACCCCACGATGCCGGGGAACACCGGCTCCTCCGCGCGGATCTTGGCCATCAAGTTCTTGCGCAACTCTTCCCGCACGGGCAGCACCTGGTAGCCGGCGCGCCGCAACTGGGCGATGGTTTTGGCCTGGGTATTCACACTATTTACACTCATAATTCCTGCCCCCTTCGTGGCCGGCCGGTCATGCCTCCCGGTCCCGGCGGCGACTCGGGAAAAGTATAGCATCAAGCCTGCGGCCCCGGTAGGCTATAATGGATGCTGACAGATTTATGCGGCAGGTCTATACGAGGGTGCGCGAAAATGACGATGCTTCGTTGGGCTTTCCCCCTGCTGCTGACGTTGCTGGCCCTGGCCCTGCTGCCACGGGTGCTGGGACGGCTGCGGCTGGTGTGGCGGCTCATCAGGGACCGGCGGGTGCCCTTTCTGTTGCGATTGCTGGTTCCGCTGGCGGTCATCTACGCCCTGTCGCCCATTGATCTGGTGCCCGACCACTGGCGCTGGTTAGGCTGGGCCGATGACCTGCTGGTTCTGGCGCTGGCTTGCTGGCTGCTGGTGAGGCTAGCCCCCAAGCAGGTGGTGCGGGAACACCAGGGCCGCGGGCCGGACGGTGAAAGCCCCCCGGACGAGCCCTTGGATCAGAAGCCGGGCAAGGTCGTGGAGGGCCGGAGCAGGGTGGTTCGGTAGCAGGCTGTTCGCTTATGCCCAGCAGGTTAACGCAGTAATATAGGTGATGATGTTGCCCGTTACCTACCCCGCAAAGCCAATTGTTCCCGCCCAGGGCATGAGCCTCTACATCCACGTGCCCTTCTGCAAGAGCAAATGCCCCTACTGCGACTTCAACACCTACCAGGGCATTGAGAACTTGATGTCGCCATACCTGGGCGCCCTCACTACCGAGCTGGCCTTGTGGGGCAAGGCGCTGGCCCGCCCGGTGGTCAACACCGTGTTCTTTGGCGGCGGCACCCCCTCTTATCTGCCCGAGGGTGCCATTGGCCAGATTCTGGCGGCAACTCAGGAGTCCTTTGCTTTACAACCCGGCGCCGAGATTACTATCGAAGCCAACCCCGGCGACCTGTCCGAGGCTGCCTGCCGCAAGCTGCTGGCCCAGGGGGTGAACCGGCTCAGCATGGGCGTGCAGAGCCTGGACGACGCGCTGCTGCAGATGCTGGGCCGCCGCCACAACGCTGCTCAGGCAATTGCGGCCTGCCAGGAGGCCCGGCTTGCCGGATTTGACAACGTAAACCTGGACCTGATGTACGGGCTGCCTCATCAGACCCTCACCCAGTGGCAGGAGACCCTGGGGAGGTTGCTGGCGCTGGATCCTACCCACATCTCGGCCTACTGCCTCACCCTGGAAGAGGGCACCCCGCTGCACCAATGGGTGGCCCAGGGCAAGCTGCCCGAGCCGGACCCCGACCTGGCTGCGGATATGTACCACTACGCCGAGGACGCCCTGGAACTCGCCGGTTACCGGCACTATGAGATATCTAACTGGTGCCTGCCTGGGTTCCCAGCGCGGCACAACCTGGTCTACTGGCGCAACCTGCCATACTTGGGAGTAGGCCCCGGCGCCCACTCCCGGCTGGGGGAGTTTAGGTTCTGGGACGTGTCATCGCCCCGCGGTTATGTCTCCAATGTTGAGCAGTGGGCCAAGAGCAGCCCCCTGCCGCTGACTGCGCTTACCGAAGCGGCGCTGGGCACCGTCCCTCCGGTAGGCGGCCAGGAGCACCTTGGCGCACCGCTGATCGCCGCCGAGACTATGTTCCTGGGCCTGCGCCTGATGGAGGGCATGGACCTGGCGGAGGCGTCGCTCCAGGCGGGGCAAGACCTGGCGGAGCGGTACCGGACTGAGATCACCGAGCTAGTGGAGCTGGGCTTGCTCGAGCGTTCGGGCGACCGCCTGCGCCTGACCAAGCGAGCCTATCTCATCGCCAACCAGGTGTTTATCCGCTTCCTGGATTGATTCCTGGAGTAACCGCGCCCACTCGGGAAGCTGCCGGCATTGCCCGCCGCGCATCATTGTCTCCGCCGACACCCCCTAGCAGCCCTCTGGCGAATCGCCCCACGGCCATGTATTGGTGCGCGCAATCCAGCTTTGATGTGCATCCGGTGGGCGCCATTTCGGTTCACCCCTCGCCGCCTTACCATCAAGGGAGGAAGTGCGTAAACCTATCCGCACTGCCATGGTGACACTTAACTGGCCTCATGCCAGGCATCGGGGTGATGAAAAATGACGCGCGAGCCATACGAGAGCCGCTGGAAGGATTACTATCAGGTGCTGGGGCTTCAGCCCGGCGCCAACCTCACGGAAGTCCGCAAGGCGTGGCGACAGTTGTCCGCGACTTACAACCCGGAGGTAGCCGGCAATTCCAAGGCCAACCTGGCCCGAATAAAGAAGCTGAATAAGGCTTACGACGTACTGTCCAACCGGACCCGCCGGACCAAGTACGATCAAGCCTATCAGACCAAGGGAGTAGCAGCCCCCCAGGCCTCGGCCGCACCGCCAGCTCCTCGGCGAGCACGGCCATCGCCAGCGGCTACTCAGCCAGCAGCACATGCTCCAGCAGTTCGTGCTCCAGCAGTTCCGGCGCCAGCGGCTCCCGCGCCAACTCCTGCGGCGCCGGTTAAGGCGACACCGATACCGATGCCTGCCCCTGCGCGGATACCTGTTGCTCCCGCCAGCAGCAAGCCCCAGCGGGAGCAAGCGCCGGCCGCGCCCAAGCCGGTGGCGGCTCCCCAGGCTCCCAGACAATCCCAGCCGCAGGAAGAGCCCGCGGCGCCCTCGACTCCGAGCCGCGGCCTAACCCGGCGCACCGGGCTGATTGCCGCCGCGGGAGTCATCGGCATGGCGGTGCTCATGGCAATCGGAGTGGCGCCCGCTCTGACGCGGAACAATGCCCCTGAGGTACCTGCGCCCGCCGCCTTCAGCCCAGCCGCTCCCGCGCCGCTGCCCGGTGGGGAGCCGGAACCGGCGCCAATACTCACGCCTACAGAAACGCCTGCCCAGGTTGAGCCAGCTCCGCTCCCCACCGTCATGTTGCCCGCCGAGCTAACGATCGCACCTGCGCCGGCGTTCCGAGACTCCATACCTGTCATGTCCTTGGAAGCCGAGGCCCTGGGGTACTGGGGCTTCCAGGCCTCCGGCAGCCCCTGGCAGGTGGACTTCTCCAGGCAGTGCCAGGAAGCGCCCTGCTTGCGCTCCGGAACCCTTGTTACAGAAAGCGTTTCCAGTCTCTGGCTGAGACCCCGTGACCTATCTGCCTCAGCGCGCACCGTCTCCTTCGACATCAAGGCGGCAAGTCCCGCGTGCTGTGCATCACTTAAACTCATTGCCGGACCTATTGCTGGAGCCGCCATACCCCTGCCTAACGACACCGCCTGGACTCGCTTTGAGACTGCGTTGCCTGGCTATCTTCCAGTGGTCCTGGAGTGGCAGTTCTATTGGCGCACCACAGGAGTTAGCCCGGGGGGCGGCATCTGGATCGACAACATCCAGTTCAAATAGCCTTACCTGGCCCCAATATCAACCCGGCCCGCCCAAGGACCCAGGGCGGGCCGGGCCTTGTTAAATCATCCAGTCCTATAGCTACGGGCCTCTGGTTGCGGGCTATCCCAGGCGGCAACTAAACCTGCCTCCAGCCTCGGTCACTCCTGGTCTGGTGGAGGCTGCCCGGCATTGTTGTGCCTTTGGTAGGAACTGTTCCAGTTGCGCGGCGCCGCGCCTAACATGGAATGGGTCAATCTGCACATGGCGCCCAATCTGGCAGCCACAGTTCCAATTTGACTGGGTAACGGCCGAAGGGGTGAAGCACCGATGTCTCGCGAGCAGTACGAAATCTCCTGGAAGGACTACTATCAGGTCCTGGGCGTCAATCACGATGCCAGCGTCGGCGCCATTCGGCACGTCTGGCAGCGGCTGTCGCAGATTTATCACCCGGACGTGGCCGGCGCCACCGAGGTGAACGCGGCCCGGATGCAGGAGCTGAACGAGGCCTACGAGGTCTTGTCCGACTCGCAGCGGCGGGCCAAATACGACCAGGCATACCAGACCCGCGCTGCGGAAGGCTCCGCGCCCAGCGGCGTACCGGCGGGGCAGCAGGCGAGTCCTCCGCCGCCACCGACGTCACGAACTCCACCTCCCGCCGCGCACCAGCCGACGTCCGGGAGCACTCCGCCCACAGGTGGGGACGGCCGGCGCGGGCTGCCGCGCAAAGCCAAGCTGGCGGCTGCCGCGGGCGCTATCGGCTTGGCGGCGCTCATAGGTATTAGCGTCCTGCCAGGATTGCTGTCGAGTGGCCGCGGGCCCGCCGCGCCGCTGCCCAGCTCCTTCAGCACTCCCACTCCCGCACCTTTACCCACGCTGATGCTGACTCCCAATCAGACGGAAACTCCGCCCATACCACCAATCTTCGCGCCAACCGCAGAGAGCGTCCCGCCTTCGACGAACCCAACACCTGCGACCGCGCCCACCCAGGGGCCTAAAGTCCCCCTGCTGGTTATGTCGCCGGACGCGGAGGAGCTGGGGTTCCGAGGCTTCCAGGTCTCCGGCAACCCGTGGATGGTGGAGTTTTCCCGCGAGTGCCAAGACGCCCCCTGCCTGCGCTCCGGCGCCATTACAGGATCCGGCGTCGCCACCCTCCGAATGAACTCACCCATCCTGCTCGACTCAGTGCGGACCGTCTCCTTCGACATGAAAGTGGTTAGCCCGGCCTGTTGCACCTCTTTCCGAATCATTATGTCTGGCATCTCCGGCCTCAAGCCGGTCACAACAGAGTTGCCCAGCAGTGCCTCCTGGACCCGCGTCGAAGTTGAGGTGCCCGCGGTCCGGCCTCCCACGATAACCCTTGAGTGGGAGCTGTGGAGCGGCCCGGCGGGACTCGTGGCGACGGACGGCCTCTGGATAGACAACATCCAGTTCAAATAGACCCGCCGGTCTCATCTCTGGCTGGTGACGGCCGCCCTCGCAGGACTTGCTGCAGGGGCGGCCGAACTTTTGCAACCTCTGCTGCACCTGCTTCGCCCTACCCATCCCTTCCCCTCGGTGCTATGCTTACGCTGTTGCCTGTCCCCACAATTGGTCTCTATCCCAATTCAGCCCAACGAAGGCGCGGCGCCATGTACGTCATTGGAACCTCCGGCCACGTAGACCACGGCAAGTCCACCCTGGTCAAAGCCCTGACCAACATCGACCCGGACCGTCTCCCCGAGGAAAAGGAGCGGGAGATGACCATTGACCTGGGCTTTGCCTGGATGACCTTGCCCAGCGGACGGGAGGTCAGCATCGTGGACGTGCCTGGCCACGAGCGGTTCATCAAGAATATGCTGGCCGGAGTAGGGGCCATTGACCTGGCCCTGCTCATCGTGGCGGCGGACGAGAGCGTTATGCCCCAGACCCGAGAGCACGTGGCCATCCTGGACTTGCTCCAGATTGGCCGCTGCATCGTGGTTGTCACCAAATCCGACCTGGTGGACGCCGAGCTGGTGGAGCTGGTGAAGGCCGAGGTGGAGGACACTTTGGCCGGCACCGCCTTCCAGGGCTGCCCCATGCTGGCGGTGTCCTCCCTTACCGGCGCCGGCATTGAGGAGCTGAAGGCCGCCATTGACGGCATCCTGGACCAGACCCCTGCCCGCCGGGACTTGGGGCGGCCCCGCCTGCCGGTGGACCGCTGCTTCTCCGTATCCGGCTTTGGCACCGTGGTTACCGGCACCTTGATTGATGGCAGCTTAGAGGTGGGCCAGGAGGTGGAGCTGGCGCCCTCGGGCCTGACCTGCCGGGTACGGGGCCTGCAGAGCCACCAGAGCAAGATAGACCGCACCGGGCCAGGAGTGCGCCTGGCGGTGAACCTCTCCGGGGCATCGCGGGACGACATTCAGCGGGGCGAGATTCTAACCACCCCCGGCTGGCTGCGCGCCACGCAACGGGTGGACGCCCGGCTGCGCATGGTGCGGAATGCCCCCCATGCCCTGCACCACAACGAGGGTGTCACCTTCCACCTGTTTTCCAGCGAGACTCCCGCCCGAGTCCGACTGCTGGAAGTGGAACAACTGCCCGCCGGCACGACGGGCTGGGTGCAGATTCTGCTGGAGAACCCCGTGCCGATGGTGAAGGGCGACTTCTTCATTCTGCGTTCCGCCGAGGACACTCTTGGCGGCGGCCAGGTGGTGGACCCCAACCCGCGGCGACGCCACCGGCGTCACGACCCCGCGGTAATTGAGCAGATGAAGACTCTGGACCAGGGCACCGGCGAGGACATACTGGTCAGCCTGGCCGACCAGTCGGGCTACTGCGACTTGAGCGCCCTCTCCAGGCGGGCCAACCTGCCTCTGGCCGAGGTGCGGCAGCGGGTGGGACAACTAGCCGCCGCCGGGGACATGGTGGCCCTGGGAGACCTGGAATCGGAAGCCGATGCGGTGGTCTACTCTCGCGGAGGTTGGGCCCGCCTCAAGGATCAGATTCACTCCACCCTGACCGCCCACCACCGCCAGTTCCCGCTGCGGGTGGGCATGCCCGCCCAGGAGCTGCGCAGCCGACTGAGCCTGCCCCAGCCGGTGTACCTGCGGGTGCTGGCCCGCGCCGCCCAGGAGGGACTGGTGACGGAGGAGGGCCAGTTCCTGCGCCTGCCCAGCCACCAGGTGGCGCTGACTCCCGCCCTGGAGCGCCTGGTTGCGGAGTACCTGCGCGCCCTGGCCCAAGACCCCTACTCTCCCCCCACCGACCTGCCCCTGGACCCCGAGCTGCTGGGCGTCCTGGTAGACCAGGGCAAGGTGGTCAAGGTCAACGAGTCGGTGGTGTTCACCGCCGTCGCCTACAGGGAGATTGCCGACAAAGTAGTGGCCCACCTGAAGGCCAACGGCCGCATTACCGTGGCGGAGGCCCGCACCATGTTCAACACCAGCCGCAAGTACATCCTGCCCCTGCTGGAGCACCTGGACCAGCAGCGGGTCACCCGTCGCATGGGCGACGAGCGGGTGCTGAGGTAAAGCCTCGTGTCGCTTGACCTGGGTGAAACGCTGCTGCAACTGGACCAGGTGGCCCGCCATGCGGATGGCCGCCAGGCAGACCGGCGGGTCCGGCTGGCCGCGCTGCTGGAGGCGGCCCGCACAGTCAGCGCCAGCGACGCGGTGGAGAAAACCCAGTACAAGGCAGACCGTCCCTTCCTGGCCGCCCAGGTATCGGACACCCTGGTGGGCGCCTATGCTCCCACGGAGCCGCCTCCCGGCTGGCGCGTGGCCGCGGTGGACGGCTCTCACATCGACGTGGACCGCCACCTGCCCATAGCCTGCTACCTGATGAACTTTGGCGGTTGCGTGCTGACCTACGGCGCGCGGCCCGAAGCCCAGCTCTTCAGCCAGCCCAAACTGGCCTCTTCCGACTCGGACCTGTACCTCACCGACCCGGCCAACTCCGCCCATGAAGAGAGCATCACCGGCGCTCTGCTGGGGTTGGTGCGCACCGTGCGGGAGCTGGCGCGGCTGGTGGAGGTGGTGCGGGAAGCGCCCGCCGAACTGCCCACCCTGGCCCTAGTGGACGGCTCTTTGGTGCTGTGGGGACTGTCGGGCCGGGCCTACCAGCCCTTTGTGCGGGACGCCATCATCGGGGAGCTACTGTCATCATTAAAGCAGCTACGGGAGCTGGCCAGCAGAGGCAACGTGACCCTGGCGGCCTACGTTTCCCTGCCCCGAAGCGCCGAGGTGGTCAACGCCGTGCGCTGCTGCCTCTGCCCCCACGACCTGTCCCGCTGCCGGGAGTCCTGCGGCCACCGCCGCTCGGTGCTGGCGCCCTGTAGCGCCGCCGCCGATATTCTGGATCGGGATCTGTTCCAGCAGGTGCTGCCGGCCGGCTGGCGGTCCCCGGTTTACCTGACCAACTCCTCAGTGCCCAGGGAGCATTACGGGGAGCACCAGGTGTACTTCTACTACCTGAACACGGGAGAGGAGATGGCCCGGGTGGAAGTGCCCCAGTGGGTGGCCCTGGACGAGAAGTTGCTGGCCCTGGGGCACAGCTTGATACTGGACCAGTGCCGCCGGGGTCAGGGTTACCCGGTGGCAATATCTGAGTCCCACGAGCAGGCGGTAATCCGGGGGCCGGAGCGCCGGCTGTTCAAGGAGATGGTGTCCCAGGCCTTGGAGCGCCAGGGTCTACCCAGCTACACGTCAGAGAAAGAGCGGTCTAAGCGCACCCCGTGGGTGTAGGGGACTTCTGGTGGAGGTCTGAATAGAGCTATGTCAGTTCAAGGACTGTTTGGAGGGCCTGACGAAACGCGTGAAATCTAGACTGGGTTCAGCCGGCTTTGCACAAAAATTCCATCCTGCACAAATAATCAACCGCGCAACTCCCTTTCGAGAACCGCATTCGCCAACTGGTCAACGTCTTGGTTTGATTCCTTCGCCCGTGCGTTCAATCGCATGATAATGTCAGCACGAAGCTTAACAGGTCGATATTTCTCCGGGAATGCCCAACCGCATGTGCGGCAGTCGAGAGTGCAATTACTGCACTGAGGAGCCTGTCTCATAGACTGGTTGTCTGACTTGCGCAGTACCGAGCGGGACGACGGCGCCTGAATTGTTGGCTGCGGCGACATTTCTCTGGTCTTGTTAGCTTTCCGAGTCTCTGTGCTTGCCGGCTCAGTTCCACCGGGCCTTGGC
>SHYG01000004.1 GCA_009692925.1 Dehalococcoidia bacterium | reverse complement strand
TCCTTAAGGGCGCCGGGGTCTCCCGCGCCCTGGCCAAAGGCGCCGGGCATGTATCCGATGGCGATGCTCATGTTAGTACCCCCCGTTGACACTCCCGTGGCGTTCCAGCAGGCCGCCGCCTTAACTGATCAGCCACTCCAGGCTGGCTAGATCATACCGGGGCAAGGCTTGTGGCGCAACCGTCGGGGCACGGCGCTGGTATGCAGTCCCCCTTCCGGGGTGTGCGGGGGATTGTGACATTGGCTGGATTGAAATTTAGCGCAGCCCCTATTACCCTGACAGCTAGTGTTGTATCCAAACGCGCCTGCCAGAGGGTTTGAGAACCCTGGCACGAATAGGTATTTAGACGTTTTAAAGGGCGGTGACGACATGAAACGATGGGCTATCATAGCGATGCTGGCAGGGGCTATGCTGCTGTCAACCAGCGTGCCCGACGCAAGCCATTCCTGGGGCAAATACCACTGGGGACGGACAGCTAGTTCGTTTACGATCAAACTTGAAACCGATCTCACTGGTACGTGGCTAGAGTATCTAACGGTAGCCTCTAACGACTGGACATTGTCTAGCAGGCTGCTGAAAACCCCCGATCTTGCGAAAAATGGACGGACTCTCAGATACGAACATTGGGACGATTTCGGGCCGTCGACCCCTTTTTCAGCACCCTGCTAGCGTCGTCGACACGGTGTCAGAGTCGAATTGTCCAGTCATCCGCGGAAAGGTCCGCGTGTGCAACACCGCCTACGGCGACAACGGCTGGCTTGGTATCGCGCAGATCTGAATCTCCCCACCGTCGCACATTGCCCAGGGCCTAGTCAAGCTGAACGACACGTACTACAACACCAGCGCCTACGATACGCCCGCCTGGAGACAGATGGTGATGTGCCAGGAGGTGGGCCACACCTTCGGGCTGAACCACCAGGACGAGACGTTCAGCAACCCTAACCTGGGAAGTTGCATGGACTACACAAACGATCCGTCCACAAACCAGCATCCAAACCAGCACGACTATAACCAGCTTGTGACAATCTACGGGCACACAGATAGGACCGATAGCTACACGACGCAATTTGCGGGGATACCGGCACCAAGGAGCGGTGCTAATAACGACGACGAGGACTTCGGGACACCCACCGGGAAGAAGGATAGTCACGGCCGTGACATCCTCTTCGTGAAACCCGCGGCTGGGGGCCAGACTTTGTACACCTGGGTCAACTGGGCTGGACACGGCAACTCAGACAAGCACTAACGGACCATCCCAGCGCCATCTACAGGAGGAGCGGACTATCCGCTCCTCCTGTTTTTTCCAGTGGAATTATCCCCAATGTTTGGGAGATGCCAGCGTCAGGGCAACTTGAACGGCCCTACCCCCGCGACAGGCCCGACACCTCAAGCACCCCCCGCATCACGTCTCCCAGCACCAGGACCGGCTGCGGCGACCAGGTCACTCCGCCCTCGGCGCGCAGGCCCTCGACTTTGCTTAAATCCAGCCCTTTCACGGTAAACCACGGCTTCCTACACTGGGGCGGAATGGAGTCCGTCAGTTCCGCGCAGAGATGCAGTTCGCCGCCCTCAGCGCGCCACAGCCAGCCGCGCACCAGGAGCGGCCCCTCCAGGCGAGAGACCAGGGCTTCCGCTACTGAGATGCCCGGGCCCATGCCGGCGCCCATCCCCGGCCCAGGGGCGCCCGGACCGGGCTCGGCCCCGGAGCCACCGGCGCAGGCAGCTACTGTGAGGGCGGTTGCCAGCAACACCAGGGCCAGTCCAAGTGTTGCTCCACTCTTGAGGGTGATCCAGGCGGTTGCCATGACGTTCCTTCCAACCGAGTAGGCCATCCGAGTAGGCCGAGTAGGATTTTGACTGCTTGCTTGGGTTGTATACGGCCGGCTCAGGAACTTACCCACACCACAATAGTGGTGGCGGTCTCTTGGATCATGCCGCGGCTACAGCGGCCTCTTGGCCGCCACTCCGGGCCTGCGGGGATACACCGGGGGCGTGGGCTTCACCTTCTCCACCACCAGCAGCACCCGGTTGTCGGTAAGGCCAGTGACGCCCACCTGGTGCGCCGCGGTTAACCGGCCACCCAGGACATTCAGCGCCTCCGCTGCGCCGGCAATCTCCTGGTCAATGCCGCCATGCTTCCAAGCCACCACCCGTCCGCCAACGCGGCAGAAGGGCAAGGTGTACTCCAGCAGCGCCGGCAGCTTGGCCAATCCCCGCGCCAGCGCCAGGTCAAAACTCTCCCGCAAGCCCGGCTGCCGCGCCAACTCCTCCGCGCGGCCGGTGTACACTTCCACGTTAGCTAACCCCAAGGTCTCCACCAGGTGCCGCAGGAAGGCGGTCTTCTTGCCGACCGACTCCACCAGGGCCAGCCGCGAGTCCGGGTATACGAGCTTGAGGGCCAAACCCGGCAGACCCGCGCCGGCGCCTACCTCCACCACCGCCGCGCCGGGGAGAAGCCCTTGCGGCAGCGTCAGGCAGACCGTCAGGGAGTCCAGGAAGTGCTTCACCTGCACCTCCGAGTACTCGGTGATGGCGGTCAGATTCATCCGCTGGTTCCAGTCCACCAGTTCCCGATAGTACACTTCAAACTGGTCTAGCTGTTGGTCCGTCAGGTGCAGGCCCAGTTCGACAGCGCCGCGGGCTAAGATCTCCATTCGCTGATTCATCGCCCTGATTATACACAGGTATGCACTACCCATTTCAGCGTAGACGGCGCAGACCGCCACGGCGGGCCAACTAGGACGAATTGACACGTATGGAGGCGGGCCGTAGAATGAGCACCAACTTGGCGGGCGCAAGCCGGTTCGACATAGTCCCTTCCAGTCGCCGAAATCTGCCGCAGATGGTAAGTTTCAGGCCGCAAAATTGTCAACAGTGAGGGCAAATGGCAACTAAAGCGTACCTTCTGATCGAGACCTCCGTGGGCCGCACCCGGGACGTGGCCAACACCCTGAAGGGCATGGATGGCATCGAGTCGGTGGATGTGGTCACGGGGCCTTACGACATCATCGCGGTGGTCAGCGGCGCCGACATGAGCGTGGTGGGCAACCTGATTACCGGCAAGGTTCACGCGGTGCAGGGCGTGGTGCGCACCGTCACCTGCGTCTCCGTCGGGCCGTAGCGCAGGACTATCCTGCACCTTCCGCCACGGTTTCTCTCGCGGGATTATGTAAATCGACATCAGCCTCCCTTGGTCATCCTCTGAGGGGCCATAGGGAATCAGGGAATCGAGGCAGCTTCCGTGGAGTTCAAGTTCAGCCCAGAGGACGACGCCTTCCGCCGTGAGTTGCGGGCGTTTGTCCTGCAAGAACTGCCACCGGACTGGGAAGGCGGAGGCCGCTGGCCCGAAGAGGTTAACTGGGAGCTGACCCGCCAGATGCGCCGCAAGCTGGCCCAGCGGGGCTGGCTCACCATGCATTGGCCCAAGGAGTACGGCGGCCAGAACGCCTCTCCCGTGCGCTCGGCCATCTACAACGAAGAGCTGGCCTACCTGCGGGCGCCGGGGCGGGACATCTTCGGCGTGCGAATGCTGGGGCCTACGCTGATGCTCTACGGCTCCGAGGAGCAGAAGCGCACCTATCTGCCGCCCATTGCCCAGGGGGAGATTCAGTGGTGCCAGGGTTTCAGCGAGCCGGAGGCCGGCTCCGACCTGGCCTCCCTGAACACCCGGGCGGTGCGCGACGGCGACGATTATGTCATCAACGGCGCCAAGATCTGGACCACCCTGGGCCACCGGGCCGACGCCATCTTTGTGCTGGCCCGCACCGACACCGACGCCCCCAAGCACCGGGGCATCAGCTTCATCCTGGCGGACATGAAGACCCCCGGCATTCAGGTGCGGCCCATCGTCAACATGGCCAACGGTCACGAGTTCAACCAGGTGATCTTCGACAACGTGCGGGTGCCCCGGCGGAACCTGGTGGGCGAGGAGAACCGGGGCTGGTACGTGGCGGTCACCCTGCTGGACTTCGAGCGGTCCGGAATCGACTACTCCGCCATCGGCCGGCGGCTGCTGGACGAGATGCTGGCCTACACTCGGGACACGGTGCGCAACGGCCAGCCCCTGGTGGAAACCCCCTGGGTGCGCCACCTGCTGGCCGACCGGTACATTGAGTGCGAGGTGGCCCGGCTGATGGCCTACAACGTGGCCTACATGCAGGAGCAGGGGCTGGTTCCCACCAAAGAGGCATCGATGAGCAAGGTATTTGGCAGCGAGACCCTGCACCGGGTGGCCGCCTCCTGCCTGGAGATCCTTGGCCCCTACGGCGCGCTGGGCCGCGAGGAGAAGTGGGCCCCCCTGAAGGGGCGGGTCCAGGAGCACTGGATGATCAGCTTCTCCCACCAGATTGCCGCGGGCACCTCGGAGGTCCAGCGCAACATCATTGCCGGACGCGGCCTGGGACTGCCTCGGGGCTAATCAGTCCGCCCTGGTTTTACCACGGAGAGCGCGGAGAACGCTGAGGTAGATATTTGCGCCCCTCGCCTGTCCTGTAGGGGCGAGGCATGCCTAGCCCCTACAGGACAGGGCGCTCTGCGGTAATAGCGGGCCGCCCATCAGGCCGCCAGCGCCTCCATCTCCGGAATGGCCTCCCGGCACCGTTGCAGGGCCCGGAACACCGTCCGCACCGTTATCGAGAATCGCTCCGCCGTCTCCTCCACCGTCAGCCCGTCCCGCCCCATTACCGTCAAGACCTGCATGTCCTTGGAGAGCCGCCGGTACCGCTGGAACCAGCCGGGGTCGTCGTGCTTGCACCGGGGCAGCGGGCAGTTCAGGCACGAAGCGGAGACCTCGCAGCCGGTATCCTCGTAGACAAAAAGCTCGGGAAGGATGTCCCTTGCAGTTGTAGCGGTGGCGCGGTCCTTCCGAAGAATGCCGCTGGGCGAAAACGACGTAAGCATGGCGATACTCCCAAACATCTGTTCTATTAACTTACGCTCATTATAGAACTGGTGTTCTGAGAGTGTCAATCGGTTTCCCTGGCAATTTTCGCCGTGTCATGAAGTTTGACGCTTCCCGGCCCCGCTGGTATATTCCCAGCCAGCTTTACATCTACTACTGACCTCGGCCAAGTCAGCCGTCTAGGAGGCGCCAGCCATGAAAGAATACGAGACTATGATCTACCAGCGGGAGGGCCGCATCGGCTACATCAAGCTCAACCGGCCCCAGGCCCTCAACGCGGTGAACAACCAGTTTGAGGACGACCTGCACAACGCCCTGCTGGAGTTCGACATTGACGAGGAGGCCTGGGTGGCCATCCTCCACGGCGCGGGCCGCAGCTTCTGCGCCGGGGCCGACGTGAAGGCGCGGTTTGTCAACATGACCCCCCAAGAGAGCGCCCGCCGGGACCGGGGCAACAACCCGGAGAGTTACCTGGGGCGCTCCATCAACTGGAAGCCGGTCATCGCCGCGGTGCACGGCTACGCCCTGGGGGCGGGCATGGCCATCGCCGCCGAGTGCGATCTGGTGGTGGCCTCGGAGGACGCCCAGTTCGGCATCACCGAGACCAAGCGGGGCGTGGGCGGCGGCCGGGTGTGGGCCAAGGTCAACGCCTACATGCCGTCAAAGATCGCCACAGAGATGCTCATTACCGGGGAGCCCATGCCCGCCGCCGAGCTGTACCGCCTGGGGTTCATCAACCGCCTGGCGCCCCCCGGCCAGCACCTGCAGGCCGCCCAGGAGCTGGCCCAGAAGGTGCTGAAGGCCCCACCGCTGTCGGTGCGCGCCGGGGTGCGCCTCAGCCGCAAGCTGTGGGTGCAGCCCTCCGCCGACGCCGACGCATACCTGTTGACCCTGAAGCTGCACCACACTGAGGACTTCAAGGAGGCCAGCCGCTCCTTTGTGGAGAAGCGCCCCCCGGTGTACCAGGCGCGGTAGGAGGACGGGAGCCTTTCGATCACTGCCACAAAGTTTGAGCCGGCGTTGGCCGACGTTGGTTGATTGAGTAGCCCCGACGCATCGGGGCGTATCGAAATCATTGTCACTCCCACCCCCTTCGCAGGTGTATACTACCCACCAGACCCAGCATCTCCCCAGGAGGAAACACCATGAAGGCAGTGCAGATTACCCAGTTCGGCGGCCCGGAGGTCATGCAGTACAAGGACGTGCCCAGCCCCACCCCCGGCAAGGGCGAAGCGCTGGTGCAGATTCAGGCGTCGGGCGTCAACTTCACCGACATCTACAGCCGCGCCGGCGTCAACCCCGGCCCGCTGCCCAGAGTGCTGGGCGTGGAGGGCGCCGGGACGGTGGTGGCCGTGGGCAGCGACGTCACCGACGTGAAGCGGGGCGACCTGGTGGCCTACTGCAGCGTGGGCGGCTCCTACGCGGAGCAGGCGGTGGTCCCCGCATCCCGCCTCATCCCCATGCCCAGGGGCATGGACGCCCGCACCGGCGCCGCCGCCATGCTCCAGGGCATGACCGCCCACTATCTGTGCCACTCCACCTACAAGGTGCAGCGGGGCGACAAGGTGCTGGTCCACGCCGGCGCCGGCGGAGTGGGCCTGCTACTGATCCAGATGGTCAAGCAGCTGGGCGGCTACGTCTACTCCACCGTATCCACGGAAGCCAAGGCCAAGCTGGCCCGGGAAGCCGGCGCCGACCAGGTGATCCTCTACGACCAGAAGGACTTTGCCCAGGAGATCAAGACCGCCACCAAGGGCGCGGGCGTCCAGGTGGTCTACGACGCCGTGGGCAAGACCACCTTCGACAAGAGCGTCAGCTGCTTGGCCCGCCGCGGCTACATGGTGCTCTACGGCCAGGCCAGCGGCCCGGTGCCGCCGGTGGACGCGCGGCTGCTGGGCAACGGCTCCCTGTTCCTGACGCGACCCGGCCTGGGCGACTACACCGCCACCCGCCAGGAGCTGGAGCAGCGGGCCGGCGACGTGCTGAAATGGATTCAGTCCGGCGCCCTCAAGCTGCGGGTGGAGCATGTTTTCCCGCTGTCCAAGGCCGCGGAGGCCCACCGGCAGTTGGAGTCCCGCGCCACCACCGGCAAGGTCATCCTGGTGCCGGGCTAACCTCTCCCCATAACCCTGGTTGATGCAGGGGCAGGCGCACACCTGCCCCTGTTTGCTGCCCGGCGACGGCGTAGGGGAAACAATTGTTGACCAATTCAGTCAACAATCGCTATAATTGAGTTATCCAAGCAATACGGCGACACGTAAGCTACGTGGGAGGCAGATATGGCTGACGCAGTGCTCACCCGCGAAGATGTTCTGACGGCCCTGAAGGGCGTCTATGACCCGGAAATACCCATTAACGTGGTGGATCTGGGGCTGGTCTATGACGTCCGCGTCACCGACGGCGACGTATACGTGCAGATGACCCTGACCTTCCCAGGCTGCGGCATGGGCCCGCAGATTGCCCAGCAGGCCGAGTGGGCGATCCAGGACCTGGAGGGCGTGGAAGAGGTGAACATTGAGATGGTGTTTGACCCGCCCTGGACCCCAGACCTAATTAGCCCCGATGCCCGCTCCCAATTGGGCATCTAGCCCCTGGGCAACGATTCACCGCAGAGAGCGCGGAGACCGCTGAGATTACGAGACAAAACGATAAATCTCAGTGCGCTCTGTGTTCTCTGTGGTTAACGCCCGGCTTCCCAGTACTTCTTCCAGCATCATGACCCCAAAGCGCCCTGCGTGAGGCGCATGAGGATGGTATGCCTACTCCCCAAGAAAATGCCCGTCTGGAACAGATTAAGAAGTCATGGCAGGCAAAGCGCCAGATTACTGAGCGCCTTACCCGCATCAAGACCAAGATCGGCGTTTACAGCGCCAAAGGCGGCGTGGGCAAGACCACCGTCGCCGTGAACTTGGCCGCCGCCCTGGCCAAGGAAGGCTTCAAGGTGGGGCTGCTGGATTCGGACATCGACTGCCCCAACGCAACCAAGGTGCTGGGCATCACGGAAAAACCCGAGTTGGCGGAGGGCCACATCCAGCCCGCGGAGAAGTGGGGCGTGCGCGTGGTGTCCATGGCCTTGTTCCAGGAGAACGAGGAGGAGGCCATCATCTGGCGCGGCCCCATGATCCACAACGCCATCAACCAGTTCCTGCAGATGACCGAGTGGGGCGAACTGGACTACCTGATTGTCGACCTGCCGCCCGGCACCTCCGACGCCCCCCTCACCATCATGCAGACCCTGCCCATGGACGGCTTTGTGGTGGTGAGCACCCCCCAGTTGCTGGCCAACGTGGACGCCAAACGCTGCATCAACATGATTCGCAAGCTCAACCTGAACGTGCTGGGCGTGGTGGAGAACTACACCGGGGAGATCTTTGGCGAAGGAGCCAGCAAGAAGCTGGCCGAAGAGATGCAGGCGCCCTTCCTGGGGTCCCTGGCCCTGCGGTCAACCTACCGGGACAACTCCCGGCCCACGGTGCTGGCCGACCCGGCAGTGGAGCAAGAATACCGCAAGCTGGTGGCGGCGGTGAAGAGCAGCCTGCAGGCGGTGGGGCGGTAGGTCCACTTGGCGAGAGCAAGACCTTAGAATCTTAAGAAGGCTTCATGGTGGAGCTTTTCACCCCCACGCTCGCCTACTCCATCGGGAAGTGTTCAACCCCTGGTGTCTCGATAACTTCCGGGGCCTCAATGTCCGAGGCCCTTTTTCTTTGGGCGCGGACCACTCTGTTGCGCCGCAAGGCGGTGGTGGAGATCCGCATCAGCAGCTCCACCTCGCGGTTGATGGCTTCCTGCGAGTAGGCGCTCTGCTCACCAATCTGGCGGAATCGCTGGTAGCGGCGCTTCAGCATCCGCCCCTGCGACATCTTGGTCAGCTCCGCCAGCTGCTTGCGGAGGCAGACCTGCAGGGCCGCCGCTGCCGCCTTGGGGTCGGTGTGCGCCCCGCCCTCGGGCTCCCGCACAATCTCGTCCACAATACCCAAATCCACGCAGTCCTGGGCCGTCAGCATCAGAGCCTCGGCCGCCTCCCGATCCAGCTGGTGGTCTGGGTAAGGGCCGCCCAGCGTGCGATTCAGGGTGATGGGGGAGTAGATGGCGTTCTGCTGCATCACGCCCCGGTCGGCTAGGCCCAGGGCCAATGCGCCCTCGCTGCCCCCTTCGCCGATGATGACGGATACGATGGGCGTGGGCGCCTGCACCATAATGGATAGCGTGGTGGCGATAGCGTTGCCGATGCCGTGCTCCTCCGCTTCCAGGCCGGGGTCAGCGCCCTGAGTGTCGATCAAGGTCACCAGGGGCAGCTTGAACCGGGCGGCCAGGCCGATTATCCTCTGGGCCTTGCGGAGGCCATCGGGGTAAACGTGGTACCGCTCCCCCTCCATCAGCGGGCGGCGTTGCTGGCCGATCACTGCCACCGGCTCACCAGCCAGGAGTCCCACTCCGCCCACCACGGACCGGTCGTCGCTGTTCAGACGGTCGCCGTGCAGCTCAATGAACGGGTCAAGCATTGCCCGCATGTAGGCCATGGCCGTGGGCCGCTCACTATGGCGAGCCAGGGAGACCGCCTGCCAAACCCCGGCGGCGACGGGCATCTCCGCGTCATCCCTGGGCAGGTCCTTTTGGGCGCCTTTACCCTGCTTGTGCCCGGTAAGTATCTTCAGCAGCATGGCCAGCCGGGGCTGCAGGGCCTCCCGGTCCACCACGCTGTCCAGTAAGCCGTGTCTGAGGTGCGCCTCGGCGGTGTGGGCATCCAGCGGCAAGGGTTTCTTGGAGACCTCCCGCAGCGTGCGCAGGGGTGACAGGCCAATCAGGGACCCCGGCTCGGCGATGATTACGTCCGCCAGGTTGGCGAAGCTGGCATAGGCCTGGCCGGTGGATGGGTTGGCCAGCACCACCAGGAAAGGCGTCTCCTTTTCCCGCAGGCGGTTGGCCGCCGCCACCGTCTTGGCCATCTGCATCAGTGAGAGGATGCCCTCCTGGATGCGCACGCCGCCGCCGGTGACCACTGCCACCAGGGGAAGCACCGCCTCCGCCGCAGCCTCTAGCGCCAGGGCCACCTTCTCCCCCACCACGCTGCCCATGCTGCCGCCCATGAACCCAAAGTCCAGCACCACCAGCATGGACTCAACCTCGCCGATGCGACCGCGGCCGGTAACCACGGCTTCGGTGAGTCCGGTGCGGACCTGGTCGTCGGAGAGCATCTTGCGGTACGGACCGCTGCGGGAGAAAGTCAAGGGCGACACCGACTTGAGGTACTTGTACGACTCTTTGAAGCTGCCCTTGTCCACCAGTAACTCAATGCGCTCGCGGGCAGATAGAGTGTAGTGAAACCGGCAGAAGGGGCAAACCCGATAGGTCAGGTAAGCGTGGGATTCGTTAATCGGCTCTTCGCATAGCAAGCACCGGTCGTGGAGGACCGACAGGTAGACGCGATCCAGCGCACCATTCTGTCCAAAGAGGTGTACCAGGAAGCTGGCCAGGTTTCTCAAGGCGGCTCCTCGGCCGGCACCGGGCGATGTGCCCGCGACCGATGACTTAGGACGGCTTTTCGGGCTTTTCATATGGAAACGGAACTAGCCTAACAATGATACATCGCCGGTGTGATGTTGCAAAGCCAGATTGCCCCGGAGGGCGCTGCACCGCAGCTAGAGCGCGGCATCGAGGTCCGGCAGGGCCGCGCCAAACACGCTCATCCTTGACACCCTTCAGGGCCTAGCATATCCTTTCGCCCGTTACCCAACCATTACTGGCGTGTCAGCTAATGGCGCCAATGCGGTTAGCCGGGTGACCTAGAAGCTAATTGGAGTGTGCAGCAACCGTGAGCAACGTCGACCGGCTCCTGGAAGGGTCCGTGGACATCCACGTCCACTTTGGCCCCGACCCCAAGGTGGTGCGGCGGGCCAACGCCATTGCGGTGGCGCAGCAAGCCAAGGACATGGGAATGCGCGGCCTGGTGCTCAAGAGCCACGAATACCCCACCACGCCGGTGGCCAGCACCGTAAGCCAGGTGGTGCCCGGCTTGGCCCTGGTGGGTGGTGTGGCGCTGGACGTGGAGGTGGGCGGGCTAAACCCCGACGCGGTGGAGTGCACCGCCAGGATGGGCGGGCGGGTGGTCTGGATGCCAACCTTCTCCGCCAAGGCCGACCGGCAGCGTAAGGGCTTTAACGACGGCATCTCCCTGCTGGACGCCCAGGGCCGCCTGGTGCCCGCAGTATATGCCATCCTGGCGGTGATTAAGACCCACGACATGGTGCTGGCCACTGGCCACATCTCTCCCCAGGAGAGTCTGGCCCTGGTGCGGGAGGCCCGGAACCAGGGCATAGGCCGCGTGGTGGTCACCCACGGCACCACCTCCGCTTTCTGGACCGGCCTGACCCTGGAGGATATGAAGACCCTTGCGGACCTCGGCGCCTACGTGGAACACTGCATCCAGGTAATGATGCCCCTAACGCACCGGCTCAAGCCCCAAGAGCTGGTGGATGCGATCAACTTCATCGGGCCGGAGCGGTGCATCCTGAGCACCGACTTTGGCCAGGACCACCACCCCATGCCGGCGGAGGGCATGCGCATGGGCATTGCCACGCTGTTGCTGGCCGGAATGCCGGAGGTGGAGATGGGCCTGCTGGTGAAGGACAACCCGGCTAGATTGTTGGGGTTGTAGCTACCAGATAACCGGCGCCAGAGCCTAGGCAGCCCACGCAACAGCGTACATCAATCTTCGATGGTTGGCTCCGAAATCGATTTCGCTTCGTCGAAGTCCTGGTCAGTTAGTTCTGGCAAATGGGACCAGGTGTTGCGCAGGCTGATCTTCTCCAAACCATGTACCTGTTCAAACCCGACTCGCAACACCGGAGCACCCTCCACTGGCGAGTCCTCCACCCGCGCCCACTCCGCCACGCGATAGCCCACTACCCAGGCAATGCCCTCCGCCGACTCCAGCAGCGGCACCCGGTCCCGCCAGGTTCGCGGCACTTTCAGGTCGGTGAAGAAGTCCTGGAGCTTCTTCTCCTGGGTCATGCCCAAAGGCCAGAACCGGTCGCCGGCCTGCCGCGCCCGCACCTGCACGCGGCCCGTTAGCGCACCCGGCGCCAGCCAGGCGGTGAACCCATCGCCGGCATCCAGCACCTCCGGACGCGGCGCAAGCTGGGCGGCGACACGCCAGCCCCCCAGGGTGAGCTCCGTCACTTGATTCATTGCCGTGGGCAGCTCCAGCGCGTACGGGCCATCCAGCTCCGGGAAGGGGCATGGCGGTCCCGCATCCGGGGTTAGCAGCAGCTGGTCATGGGTGGAATGCAGCCACAGCCCGCCGGGCAGCGCCACGGATCGTCCCGCGACACCCGCCTGGGCCAGGTCGTACATCGCCTGCAGGTGGTTCTCCTCCAGGCGGTGGGCCGCGCCGGTGACCACGGAGTAGCCCCGGCGCAGCACCAGGCGCTGCAGCAGCGGGTGCAATGCGGTCAGGGCGACGGCCTGGAAGCGCACTCCACTGAAAGCCAAGCTGCCGGCCTCGCCTTCCGCCACCTGGGGCCACACCCGGTCCACCTCGCTCTCCAGATAGTCCACCTCCAGGGCCGCGGCGCGTGCCAGCCGCACCACCGCCTCGCGAACCCGGGGGTTGTACCCCGCCGCCAGCAGGGGCAGCAGGTGATGCCGCACCCGGTTGCGGGTGAACCTGGGCAGGCTATTGCCGGTGTCCTCCCGGAAGGTGCGGCCCAGCTCCCGGCAGCAGGCCTCAGTATCCTGCCGCGTGGCCGCCAGCAACGGTCGGAACAGCCACAGCCCCGGAGCGTCGCCGGGCCAGGGCCACGGGGACCGCTCCGACATCCCGCGCAGCCCGTGCAGCCCGCTGCCCCGCAGCAGGTGCAACAGTGCGGTCTCGGCCAAGTCGTCGGCGGTGTGGCCTACCACCACCGCGGCGGCCCCGGCTTGGGCGGCGACCTCCGCCAAAAAGCCGTACCGCAGCTCCCGTGCCGCGTGCTCAAAAGAGGAGATGCGGTGCTCCCGCTGGTAGTCCGTCACCTCGCGCTTTTCCACGCTGGCGGGCAGCCCCAGCTCCTGGGCCAAATCCGAGACAAAGCGGGCATCGGCATCCGCCTCGTCGCCTCGGAAGTCGTGGTTCAGGTGGGCCACGTGGAGGCGCAGACCGTGGGACTCCTGGAGGCGGTGGAGACAGTAGAGCAAGGCGGAGGAGTCGGGCCCACCGGATACCCCCACCACCAGGACGCCCCGCTCCCCAAAGAACCCGGCCCTAACCAGGGCCGCGCTCACCTGGGCCTGCAACTTGACCACTGTGGGTGTTGGAGCAGGCATGGACCCCGTTTAGCGGTTCTCCTGGGAAAGGTGGCTGGTGGAGTTGTAGCTGACCAGGCGCCGGCCCCTAGAGTCGCTTTCAACGACCCCAATGGAACCCAGAGCCAGGGACATTCGGTGGAAGTTAGACAGAGGCATGCCCAGGACTTGGGCGATAATGGCGCGCAGGGCGAAGTTGTGGGACACCAGCACCAGCGCCGCATCGTCGGGGTGGGCCTGCTCCAGCATGGACACCACCTGCCAGGCCCGCCGCTGAAGCTGGCTCAGAGACTCCCCGCCGGGCATCACCGCTGCGCCGGGGTCTTCTCGCCAGGTCTGATACACCTGGGGCCAGCCCCGGCGCATCTCCTCGCCAGTCACACCTTCCAGCTCCCCCAGGGCCAGCTCTTTGAGCCCATCTTGGGGCGCCACGGGGAGGCCCACCAGCCTGGAGATGGCCTGAGCGGTCTCCATAGTCCGGCACAGCGGGCTGGCATAGATGGCGGTGGCTTGCCAGCTCACGGCGGCGATGGCAGTCTCCCGGGCCTGTTCCCTTCCCCGATGGTTCAGCGGCGTGTCCTCCTGCCCCTGGAACCGCCCCAGCTTGTTCCACTCCGTCTCGCCGTGGCGCACCAGGAACAACTTCACGAGGCGGCCCCGGTTAGGGGCTGCGGCACCCGCTCCACCTCTACCATTTCAATCTTGACACCGCTCATCTCTTTCACGGTGAGCTTAAGGTCCCGGTACTCCACCACCTCGCCTGCCTGGGGAATGCGGCCCAGCCGCTCTAGCACAAACCCGGCCAGGGTCTGGTAGTCGCCCTCTGGCAGCTCCAGGTCCAGCGCCGCGTTCACTTCAGAGATGCTGGCCCCGGCGTCCACGCTGAAGGTGTGTTCATCCACCGAGGTGTAGGTATCATCCGACGATTCGCTCCCTTCCGACACGTCGCCAACAATGACCTCCAGCAGCATCTCCAGGCTGGCCAGGCCAGAAATCCCCCCAAACTCATCTACCATCAGCACCAAGCCATGACCGGACTTCTGCATCTCGGTGAAGGTGCTGCTGACCGACTTGGTTTCCGGCACAAAGTAGGTCGGGCGCAAGTTCTGGGTGACGCTGCCCAGCTCCGGCAGCCGCCCCTGAGCCTGGGCCGCCAGCACGTCTTTGATGTACAGCACCCCCACCACGTTATCCTTGGACTCGTGGAACACCGGGAAGCGGGAATGACTGTTCTCAGCGTACAAGGCCAGGAAGTCCTTAACCGTGGCGCCTTCTTCCACCCAGACGATCTCGGTGCGGGGGATCATCACATCCTGCACCTGCCGGTCGCCGAAGTGAAACACCTTCTCCAGCAGATTGGCTTCGCCCGCCTCTAGGGCACCTTCCGCCTGCCCAACCTTGATCAGCATCCGCAGCTCACCCTCAGTGACCGAAGGGGTCCAGAAGGTGCGCGGCCCGCCCATCAACCGAATGATCCAGCGCGGCAGCAGAGTGAAGAAGTAGATGAGGTAGGTCTCCAGCCACATGATGACGGAGACGGGCCCGGCTACCACCAGGGCCCAGCGCTCCGCGGCGCCCGCCGCCAACGTCTTGGGGGTAATTTCGCCCAAGATAACGATGAAGACCGTCATCACCAGCGGCGCCAGCAGCAACACCGGGCCGTGGGCGCTCCAGATGTTAATGGCGATGGCAGTTCCCACCGATGAAGCAAAGATGATGAAGGCGTTTTCGGTCAGCAAGATGGCGGCGAAGAACTTTTCCCGATTCTCCAGCACCCGGAGTGCGGCGCGGGCGCCCCGGCTGCCCTGCTCCGCCAGATATTGCATCCGGACCTTATTGACCGACATAAGACTGGCTTCCGCGCTGCTGAAGAAGGCCACCATGGCTACGCTGACCACCAGCATCATGACTTGAATGTAGATGTTGGAAGTGCCGATGGCCACCGTAGGCTCGCCCGCCTGCAGCAACAGCCGGCCCACCAGCCAACTAGAGTCTCCTAAATCGTCCATCGCCTGTGCCATAAACTAGTCGTGACTCCAAGACGCCGCCGGGCACTCGCCGGGCGGCTGGATACTGTGTGCATATTCTGATGATAGCATTCGCCGGAGGCTAGCGTAAAGTTGACCCAATGCAGGCCCACACGTATCATGGCCTGACATGGGAATCAAGATTCTGGGGATCGAGACCTCCTGCGACGAGACCGCCATTGGCGTGGTGGAGGACGGACGCCGGCTCCGGGCGAACGTCATCGCCTCCCAGGTGGAGCTGCACGCCCGCTACGGCGGCGTGGTCCCGGAGGTAGCCTCACGCCAGCACGTGCTGGAGATCATCCCCGTGCTGGAGCAAGCCCTGGCCGACGGCGGGATAGGACTGGAGGAGCTGGACGCGGTGGCCGTCACCTACGGCCCTGGGCTGGCGGGCGCCCTGATTACCGGCCTCAACACCGCCAAGGCGCTGGCCCTGGCCCTGGGCGTGCCGCTGATTGGCGTGAACCACCTGGAGGCCCATATCTACGCCTCGTGGCTCACCCAACACCGCCCGGATGAATCCCCCGGATTCCCCCTGGCCTGTTTGGTAGCCTCCGGCGGCCACACCGATTTGATCCTCATGGAAGGCCACGGGCAGTACAAGCTGCTGGGCCGCACCAGGGACGACGCCGCCGGCGAGGCCTTTGACAAGGTGGCGCGCATTCTTGGCCTGGGTTTCCCCGGCGGGCCGGAGGTCCAGCGCGCGGCCCAGGGAGCCCTGGGACTGGAGCGCCTGCCCAGGGCCTGGCTGGGCGACAGCCTGGACTTCAGCTTCAGCGGGGTAAAGACCGCCCTGCTGCACCTAGCCCACCAGAGGGGCATCTACCCGCTGGCGGGCGCGGGCAGCACTGTCACTGAGGCCGAGGCGCGCCGGTTGGTGATGGAGCTGGCCGCCGCCTTCCAGGAGTCGGTGGTGGAGGTCATGGTGCGGAAGCTGCTGACCATGGCGGAGGCGCGCAATGCCCGGGGGCTGGTTCTGGGGGGTGGCGTGGCCGCCAACACCCTGCTGAGACAGGAGGTGGCCCGGTGCTCCCCCCTGCCGGTAATTATACCGCCGCCAGTGTTGTGCACCGACAACGGGGCGATGGTCGCCGCCTGCGGAGCCTTCCAGTACCAGCGCGGACAGCAGCACGGGCTGGACTTGGACGTGGACCCCAGCCTGTCTTTGGGCGATGACTAAAGCTATCAGCCGTCAGCCTCCGGATGGACTCAGTCGCCCGGAGTTCCCCTTGCCAACTCATAGCGGGTGCGATGGTCCCTCTCCGACTCTGTCACCTGCCGGCTTCATCAACCATCCTCCACTAAGTCGGGAAGTCTTGACGGCTTAGCAGGCGGATCTGGCCTCTCCTAGGTAAGGTTCATTTCCGGCCCTATAATGCTGGAGGGAACTTCCGCTCTCTGCGAAGTAAGCTGACTGCTGATGGCTGATAGCTGACCGCTCCGCCGCTACTCGTCCCAGAAGACCTCGGGGGCGCTGCGGGACCGGCGGCTGGCGAAGAGGCCGTTGACCACCTGATAGATCTCTTCCTCGGGCTTCCGGCCCCGGTAGGCAAAGGCAAAGCTCCAACTGCTTCCCTGGAAGGTCACCGTGCTTTCTTCCCTGGTGAAGTAGCGCCGCCCCATGAACCACACCCCAGCCGCAATTGCCAGCAAAAGCACCAGGGGCCCCAAATCCACATTGATGAATGGCACCTCGTGGCCAACGAACCGGCCTTTCCCTTCCAGCCAGTATCCGGCGATCAAGTAAAGCACCACCCCGGCCAGCACCAGGAACAGCCCCTGCACCCAAAGCCCGCAGCCGCCACCTGCGCTGGTCTTCACCACCACACCTTTAACCTCCTCCACCGGCACCAGCACCACCTGAGAGGGGCTGGGCTCCTGGGAGAAGGAGAGGAGACGCTGGTTAGTGGCCACCAGCAGCCGTCCCTCCGCCGGCGGTGCATCTTCACCCACCAAACCGCTGCGCGGAGTGAACAGGTGGAGCACCCGCTCGCCGGGCAGCAAAGTCACACCACGGACATCTGCGCCTTGCCGTTGCACTGTTGAGGGGTAGCTAGTCATAACCATCGTGCCAAATATACTACCACACGCCTGCCGCGGCGCGCCCGGTGGCCAATCGCCTTCTGCAAGCCAATGCCGTCAGCCCCCGTGATTCTGCCGAGGCGCGCCCGTCCCGGTTTGTCCATCCATCGCCCGTGGGGTAAATTAGAGATACCGCAGATATACCGGGTGAAAGATGTCCTGGATTAAAGAAAGCAAACTTAAGGGCCAAGACCTGCCGCCGCTTTTCCAGGCGGTGTCCCTCAACGCGCCCGCCCTGGAGGCGCTGAAGCAGCTAAACGAGGCCGTAGCTTTCGGCAACTCCGCCCTCAGCCGGGTGCAGGAGGAGGCCATCGCCGCAGTCGTCGCCGCCGCCAACCGCTGCCGCCACGAGGCCATGACCCGCGCCGGCTTCCTGCGCCGCCACACCCAGGACGCCACGCTGACTAGCCAGCTCCTGGACGACTACACCCAGGCCGATCTGGACTCCGCCGACCGGCAGATGCTCGGGTTCGCGGTCAAGCTCACCCGGGAGCCAGGCTCCGTCACCCGCGAGGACGTGGAAGACCTACGGGCCGCGGGCTTCACCGACGCACAGGTGCTGTCCATCGTGCTGGTGACCAGCCTGTGCAACTTCATGAACCGGCTGGCCGACGGCCTGGGCGTGGACGTGCCGCCCAGATACCAGGCTTCGGTGCAGCGGTGGCTCACCGGCCCGGCGTCCCACGCGGAATGGCTGCTCCGGCCCAAGGAGGCCTAGAGGCAGCTATTGACACTCCATCCAGCCGTATGATACTTTTCAACAAAGGCTGTGATGGAGACGAGTAGGTAAGCCTCGGCGCTTAGCGAGCCTGGTACGGTGCGAGCAGGTGCGCCGCCCTTACTGAAGATCCCTCCGGAGCCGCCGGTGGAAAGCCCGCCTTTTGGCCCCAGTGCTTGGCCGGGGGGGGAAAGTAAACCAGGCCGGAATCGTCGCCCGTTAGACGCGACGGGGCATGTGGGTGCCCATGTTGAGAGCCCCCGGCTTTTCGGGGGAATTAGGGTGGTACCGCGGGATTTTGATGTCCCGTCCCTATTGGGGACGGGATTTTTTATTTTGCCGGCGGACGCGTTGGAGGCTGCGGTGAAACTCAAGGGCGCGGAAATCATGTGCGAGAGCCTGCTCCGGGAAGGGGTGGAGGTGATGTTCGGCCACCCCGGCGGCGCCATCCTGCCCTTCTACGACGCGCTGTGGAGCTACCCACAGCTCCGGCACATCCTGGTGCGCCACGAGCAGGCCGCCGCCCACGCCGCCGACGGCTACGCCCGAGTCACCGGCAAGGTGGGCGTCTGCGTGGCCACCTCCGGCCCCGGCGCCACCAACCTGGTCACCGGCATCATGGGCGCCAAGGCCGACTCCATCCCCATGGTCGCCATCACCGGCCAGGTGGCCCGCGCCGACATGGGCAAGGAGGCCTTCCAGGAGTGCGACATCTGTTCCATCGCCTCCGCTTGCACCAAGCGCACCTATCTGGTCATGTCCGCCGCAGATCTGGCCCCGACCATTCGAGAGGCTTTCCACACCGCCCTGGAGGGCCGCCCCGGCCCCGTGCTGGTGGACGTGCCCCGGGACGTGCAGTTGGAACTGGCGGAGTTCGACTACCCGCCCATTCCCGCGCGAATGCCGCCTCCCGTGACCGAGGAGGTCTTGGACAAGGTGCGCCAGGCTGCGCGCCTGATTAACCAGGCCCAGCGGCCGGTCATCATCAGCGGCCACGGCGTGCTGGCCTCCGGAGCTACTGCCGAGCTGAAGGCCCTGGCAGAGACCACCGGCATCCCGGTAATCAATACCCTCTTGGGCCTGAGCGGCTTCCCCAGAAACCATCCCCTGAGCCTGGGCATGCTGGGGATGCACGGCATGTACTGGTCCAATATCGCCGTCAATGAGGCGGACCTGGTCATTGGCCTCGGCATGCGCTTTGACGACCGAGTCACCGGCAAGGCGGGCACTTTTGCGCCCCACGCCCGCATCATCCACCTGGACATCGAGGCGTCGCAGATTGGGCGCAACGTGCCAGCGGAGGTGCCCCTGGTGGGCGATGCCAAGACGATTCTGCAAGCCCTACTGCCCCTGGTGAAGCACGTGTCCCGGCCCCAGTGGACGGGCTTTCTGGCGGAGCTGAAGCGGGACCATCCCTCCCTGGCCGTCCCCCATTCCGACAAGCTGCTGGCCCAGCACGTGCTGACCGGCCTGAACGACCTGCTCCAAGAGCACCCGGACACGGTGGTGGTCACCGGCGTGGGCCAGCACCAGATGTGGGCGGCCCAGTTCCTGTTCTTCAACCGCAGCGACACCTTCGTGTCCTCCGGCGGCCTGGGCGCCATGGGGTTTGAGCTGCCGGCGGCCATGGGCGCTCAGGTGGGCCGCCCCGGCGCGCCGGTGTGGACCGTGGCCGGCGACGGCGGCTTCCAGATGACCCTTCAGGAGTTGGCTACTATCACCCAGGAAAAGCTGCCCGTCAAAATCGCCGTGTTCAACAACGGGCACCTGGGCATGGTGCGCCAGTGGCAGGAGTTGTTCTTCCAGAACCACATCCAGTCGGTGCCCATTTCCAGCCCGGATTATGTCACGCTGGCCAAGGCCTACGGCATTCCGGGGCTGCGAGTAACCAATCAAGAGGATGTGGCCGCGGCGCTGCGGCAAGCCCAGGAGCATGACGGGCCCTTCCTGGTGGAGTTCGTCATCGACCCGTCGGTGAACGTATACCCCATGGTGCCCCCCGGCGGCACCCTGGCCGACACCATTGAGGACCCGCTGACCCGGAAAACCGCCTAACAGGGTGCTGAAAAAGGGGGCGACGGCCCGAAATCGTCCCAATTTTCGTATCTGAGAGTCCGTCCATTTTTCGCAAAATCGGGGTTTTTCAGCAGCCTGCTAATGCGGATTACGGATCGGAGGACATTGGAATGACCAAGGTTGTGCGCTACGAGCTGATTCTTATTAGCGCCCTACACTTCCTCCTTGTTGTCGCCTTCATTCTGCATTGGCCCGTTGCGGACATTCTTTGGCCGTTTCCCGGAGCCACGCCCCTCACGTTTAGCTTCGTTGCTTCTATTCTGGCCTTCGCGGCAGCACTAACTCTATGGTCAGCCGCATCTAAGAACTACGGTGCGCTCACCGGCATGGGTCTTTTTTACGTCACAGTTTTTGCGTCCGTGTCAATCTTTGCATTCCAGTTAATTGGCAGCGGAAGCATCCCCAACTTAACCCCATTCCGGATCGCTTGCGTGCTGGGAACCCTATTGGGAATCGGCCTGATCTTATGGGGCATCCGCTTTCCTCTTGATCGCAAGGTGGCTATGCCCAGCGTCGTGCGATGGTCGTTCCTCGGCTTTGCTCTCGTCTTAACCATCGCAAGCGCTCTGCTGATTCTCAAAGTGCCCAATGTGATCCCCTGGAAGATCACCCCGGAAATCTCCGTAATTATCGGCCTAGTTTATTTCGGGTCGGCGGCGCATTTTGCCTATGGCCTGCTGCGACCGAGCTGACTCAACGCTGCGGGCCATCTGGCAGGATTCTTTGCCTACGATCTGGTCTTGATTGTGCCACTCCTCATCCGCCTGCCCGCGGCGCCACCCGAACACCGTACCAACCTTTACATCTTCATCGCAGTGGTCATCTACAGCGGGTTGCTGGCGATTTACTACCTGTTCATCCATAAGCCCACGCGCTTGTGGTCCCGAACGAAATCAAATCCTGCAAATCCAAAATCCCAGGTGGCGGCATCAGGACATCTAGATGACCAAGCTTGTGCGCTACGGGTTGATTCTTGTCAGCTCGGTACAGGTCTGCCTTGCCGTCGCCTTCTTCCTGCGATTGCCCTTCGCCGTCGACCTGTGGCCGTTTGCGGGAACAACGCCGCTGACGTTCATGTTCATTGCTTCAATCTTGGCGGCGGCGGCATCAACTCTTTGGGTGGCATGGTCAGAGCATTACGGCGCGCTGGCCGGCATCGGCATCGATTACGTCGCGATACTGGGGCCTGCGGCAATATACTCAGCCCAACTCGGCGGCAACGGCGGCGACCCCCACTTAATCGCATATGGCATTGTTTGTGTCCTCGGCGCCATCTTCGGAATCGGCCTCATCTTATGGAGCCGCCGTTTCCCATTGGAGCAAACGCCCGCCATGCCTGGCGTTGTGCGCTGGTCCTTCGTTGGTTTTGTGGTCGCCTTGGTTATTGTAGGTACGCTGCTAATTTTTAGAGTGCCCAATATAATCCCCTGGAAGATTACGCCTGAACTGTCGGTAGCAATCGGCATGTTCTTCGCCGGCGCGGCGACGTATTTTGCGTATGGCGCCCTGCGTCCCAGCTGGGCCAATGCGGCGGGCCAACTGGCGGGCTTCCTGGCCTACGACTTGGTCTTGATTGTGCCGTTCCTCAAGCGCCTGCCCACTGTTCCACCCGAGCAGCGGGCTAGCCTCTACGTCTACACCGCAGTGCTCATATACAGCGGGTTGCTGGCGATTTACTACCTGTTTATTAACAAGGCCACACGCTTGTGGAGCCGAACACCATCAGAGCCTGCCAAGCCCCAACCTAAATGATCTAACCCCATCGGCTGACTGGCGGCGCTCCACGTCTTGCGGCCCTTCGCCACATGGCGTAGACTCGTGGGAAACAGTTCGCGGGGAGGCGACGGTGGATAAGGCAGAGAAGGTAACTATCCAGGAGGCTTCGCGCCGCCTGAACGTATCCCAAGATGTCATCCGGCGGTCCATCCGCGAAGGCAAGCTGGTGGGCGCGCGAGGCGGCGGGCCCGACGGCCGCGCCTGGCTGGTGGAGCTGCCCGAGGGCGAGTGGCTGGATGACGCCAAGCAAGCCTACATCCGGCTAGAGCAGCAATTACCCCACTGGTGGTGGCCCGAGGTGGAAAAGACTGGGCTGGTCCACTACGTGGAGAGCACTGGGATAGAGGAACTGATGCCCGCGTTCCTGTGCGGGCTGAACAGCGAGAGCATCTATGGGGCCAACGGGCACAAGGAAGAGGAGAGGTGCCCCCAATGCGTGGCGGAGGCCCAGAAGCGCGGCCTGACGCCCTGACCTGGTTTTGCCCTAGTTAAGTCCCGCAGCGCCCGCCGCCGGGCCAGGTAGGCCGCCGCCTGGGCGCACCGCTCCAGCTCAAGCTTGCCCAGGATGCCGCTCACGACTCTGGTCGGCCTACCGCCATCACCGTGCTCGTCCCGTAGCCCGCAGCCTTATGTTAACCGCGCTGACCTCCGCAGTTAACCCCCGCCGCCGCCGGCGCCCAGGCCGGGTTTAGTCATGGCCTCCGGGTTCAGAAGACGGTCCAGGTCAGCCTCAGACAGCTTGGTGCGCTGCCGGGCCATCTCGCGGATGGTTTTGCCGGAGGCGGCTGCCTCCTTGGCGATGGCCGCCGCAGCGTCGTAGCCAATGGCTGGGGTCAGCGCGGTGCCCAGCATCAGCCCCTTCTCCACCATGGCCGGGCCGACTTGAGTGGCCTGGATGCCCGCCACGCACTGGCTGGCGAAGTTGTTGGCCGAGGCTGCCAGCAAGGAGATGGACTGCAGAATGTTGTAGGCCGCCACTGGCATCATGGTGTTAAGCTCAAAGTACCCGCCCTGACCCGCCAGAGTCACCGTGGCGTCGTTGCCCACCACCTGAGCCACCACCTGCACCACCGACTCGGCGATGACCGGGTTGACCTTGCCCGGCATGATGGAGCTGCCTGGCTGCACCTCCGGAAGCAAGATTTCCCCCAGACCGGCCCGGGGGCCGCTGCCCATGAAGCGGATGTCGTTGGCAATCTTGTGCAGGCTGATGGCGATGGCCTTCAGGATGCCGCTGGCCTCCACCACGGCGTCCAGGGTAGCCTGAGCCTGAAAGTGGTTGTCGGTCTCCTGAACCGTGACGCCGGTGATGCCCGACAGCAGCCGGCAGGTGCGGGATGCAAACTCCGGATGGGCGTTGACGCCGGTGCCCACGGCGGTGCCGCCCAAAGCCACCTGGGCTAGGGCCTGCTGGGTACGACGCAGCCGCTGGATGCCGTACTCCGCCTGCCCGGCAAAGCCCAGAAACTCCTGGCCCAGCCGGACGGGCGTGGCGTCTTGCAGGTGGGTGCGGCCGGTCTTGATGACCGGCCAGAACTCGTCAGATTTCTTCAAGAGGGCACTCTGCAAATTGCCCAGGCCCGGCATGAGGTCTTCTTGGATCGCCAGCAGCGCAGCCAGGTGAATGGAGGTGGGGATCACGTCGTTGGAGGACTGGCACATGTTGACGTGGTCGTTGGGGTGAACCAGCCGCGAACCCAGGTCACCGCCCAGGAGCTGGGAAGCCCGGTTGGCAATGACCTCGTTGGCGTTGGTGTTGGTGGAGGTGCCGGAGCCGGTCTGGAAGATGTCCAGCACAAAATGGTGGTCATGCTTGCCGTCCACCACCTCCTGAGCCGCCGCGACGACGGCGTTGCCCAGCTTGGGGTCCAGCAGCCCCAGGGACATGTTGGTGCGGGCTGCCGCCAGCTTAACCAGGCCCAAGGCGCGGATGAAGGTGCGAGGGAAGCGCAGGTCGCTGATGGGGAAGTTCAGCGCCGCCCGCATGGTGGAGGCGCCGTACAGGGCATCCGCAGGAACCTCCATGGGGCCCATGGAGTCTTTCTCGATACGTACGCGGGGTATCCGGGTAGTCATGCAACACCTTCCTGATAATGGTGTGTTCTCACTCTATAGGCCCCAGGCTCCGGCTCCCATCAACCACAAGACGGCCTTGTTCATTCAGCTACTGCGGCAGGCACTGTGGCGGAGATAGCTGAAAATTCAGGGCGGAAGACTCGAAGCTGATTTAACAGGTCGGTGAGCCGATCGGTAACTTTGCCTGTCATATAAGGTTCATCGCAACTGTGGCAGACTTCGGCGGGCACGTCTTTGACCACCACCATCCCACGTAGCACGAAAGGTACTGTGACCATACCCGACGTCATGCGCCCACCACATAGGGGACAACGGCTATATCTTGCGGGTTTTCCAGTCATCCTGCCACTCCATTGATACAGGTTTATACACGGTCACGATAAGTAAGCTGTTCCCCTACAGGTCAATGGCGATCACGGCGTGAAACGGCTCACCGGTTGCCAGCCAGCCCAAGACCAAACAGTCGGGAAGCGGACGGTGGCCAATCGAATAGTCTTCGATAAGTTGACAGCTTCCCAGCCCTTCTTCTATCAACTCGCGGCTCCACCCCTAGTTGGCAAGCTCCGCAATGCCGTGCCGTGACCACAGGATTCTTGCCCTCTCTGGATCAGTTTGATTCTCTTCAGCGTGCTGCCGAATAAACCTCTGTTTAGCTTCTGTATCCAACTATACACTACCTGCTGTTTGCCAGCTATTGTGATGCATGTCCCCCACTTCAATAATGCCGGCTCCTACCGCCCCTCTTTAATCCAGTCCGCCACCCGCTCGGCGATCATGATGGTGGTGGCGTTGGTGTTGGCCCGGATCACGTCGGGCATCACCGAGGCGTCCACCACTCGCAAGTTCTCAAGCCCGTAAACGCGGCAGTACTGGTCCACCACCGCCAGCGGGTCGGTAGTGGGCCCCATCTTGCAGGTGCCCGAGATGTGGTGCTGGGTGTAGACGTTGCGCAGCAGCCACCGGTCCATCGCCTCATCGGACACTAGGTCGTCGTCGGTGGGGTTGAGCCGTGCCTGGATAATGTCCCGGAAGGCGGGATGCTCTGCCACCTGCAGCGACAGGCGCAGGGCGTCCCGCATGCGCTGGCGGTCGTAGGGCAACGCCAGCAGGTTGTAGTTCAAGCCCGGCTGCACGTTGGGGTCGGTGGAGTTCAGCCACAGCTCGCCCGACGACGTGGCATTCTGCAACGCAAAGCTAAACCCAAAGTGGAAATCATCCCCCTCAATCTTCACGCTGGAGGGCCGGTGCTCACTGTTCATCAGGATGGGGCTTAGCTGAAAATCGGCGCCGGTGGGAGAATCAGTGGTGCTGAAGCGCAGCCCGACTTGAATGCTGGGGGCCAGCTCCGGCGGCGGCTCGCCGTAGGCCCGGAACAGGATGAAGCACGCGGGGTGGTCCCGCAGGTTCTGGCCCACCCCCGGCAGGTGGTGGACCACCGGCAGCCCCAGGCGACGCAGCGGGCTGGCCGGGCCAACCCCTGACAGCATCAGGACTTGGGGCGAGGCCACCGCGCCGCCGCACAGCAACATCTGGCCACCTTCCACGCTGAAGACCTCGCCGCCGCTCTCGCCTTCCACTCCCACCGCGCGCTTGCCTTGAAACAGCACCCGGCGCACCGTGACGTTGCCCCGGACGGTGAGGTTCAGGCGGTGCCGAGCCAGCCCAAGATACGTCATGGCGCAGCTCATGCGCACGCCGTCAATGTTGTTCAGGGGCCGCGGCGAGATGCCGGTTTGGCAGTCCGGGTGGTTCTGGTCCGGGTGCTCGGGAAAGCCCAGGCCCTGGCAGGCTTGGTAGAAGGCCTCCGAGGTGGGCAAAAAATCCTGCCGTTTGTAACGGCGCACCGGGATGGGGCCATCGCCGCCGTGGAAGTCGTCGCCGGGGAAATCCATGTCGGTCTCTAGCTTGCGGAAGTAGGGCAGCACCTTGGTGTAGCCCCACTCGGTGTTGCCCCAGGCGGCCCAGTTGTCGTAGTCCTCGGGCACGCCCCGGAACAGCACCTGGCCGTTGATGGCGCTGGAGCCGCCGGTGGCCTTGCCCCGGGGGATGATCATGGGCTCCGGCTGGAGCAGCGTGGCCGTGGCGCGGTAGCCCCAGCTATGGGGCCCATAGGCCGAGAGCCACAAGTTGTTGCCCTGCTTGATGTCCTCGGGCAACCGGTCGAAGTCGGGATAGTCGGGGCCCGCCTCCAGCAGCAGCACCGACCGCTCCGGGTCCTCCGACAGGCGGCTAGCCAGCACGCAGCCGGCAGAGCCGCCCCCAATGATGATGTAGTCGTATCTCATGATGGTTCCTCCCCTGAATTACTCCTCTGATACTGGGACGCTTGTTAGGCGGGGATTAGGGGATTTGGGGATGAACTAATTGCTAACCGTAATCCCCTAATCCCCAAATCCTCGCCTAAAACGCCCCCTCACCACATCCCCTCCAGCAACTCCACCAGCTCCGCTACGTCTTTGACCCGTCGCACGTTGCGGTGCAGGCCAAAGTCGGTCATGGCGTCGCGGGCGATGCCGGGTATGTCTTCCCTGGGCGCCCCTACTTGGCGCAGCCGCGTGGGCATGCCAAGGGCCTGGTAAAAATCCTCCACGCGCCGGGCGGCTTCGTTCTCCGCGTCAACGCCTGCCGATTCTACCCCCAACATGGCCGCCAGACGAGCCTGCCCAGCCCGGTTGTGCCCTGCGTTGAACCGCATCCCCGGCGCGGTGGCAATGGAGTAGGCAGCCCCGTGATCGCACTGGGGATAGCGGGTGTCCAGGGAATGGGCCAGGGCACTGACTACGCCCAGGGCGTTTCCGCCCGCGCCAGCGTCCCAGGCGCGGTTGTAGAGCCACGCCGCCGCGCACAGATTAACGCGAGCGGGCCCGGCATCATCCTGACCGCCCACCTGCGGCAGGCTGGTCCGCAGCAACGCCAGCGCCTGGGCCAAGTCGCCTTGGGCCAAGGGGTTCAGCTCCTCCCTGGACTGCAAGCCGCCGACAACGCCGCTGTAGCAGGCCGCCGCCGCGTTGCGACACAAATCGGCGGGCGCGGTCAGCAGCGCCTCAGTGTCCCAGAACACGGCGCTGGGCCGGGTTTTGGGGTCAAACATCTCCAGGCGATGCCCCGTCTCCGGGTCAATCACGGCGGTGCCGGAGCGGGTGGCCGCAGTGGTGGGGGTGGTCAGCACCGCAAGGTTGGGCAGCTTGGGCTGCAACAGGCGGGGGCTGACCGGCGGCTGGCCCGGCGGGTACGTGGTGGCGTGGTCGTGGGCGTCGCCGCCCTCAGCCAGCAGGATGGTGATGGCCCGCGCCGTGACCACTGCGCTGCCGCCGCCCAGGGCGATGATGGCATCGGCTCCAGCCTGGCGGGCTGCCGCAACACCCAGGCCCACCGACGGCAGGGGCGACCCCGCCTGCGCGCCGTCAAACACGCCCGCGAGGCGGTCGCCCAGGGCCCTCGTGACGCGCTCCAGCAGGTTGGTGTGACGGGCCACCGACTGGCCGCAAACCACCAGCGCCCGCCGGAATCGCAGGCGGTCCGCCTCCTCGCCAAGACGGTCCAGGGCGCCATCGCCGGCGTAAACCCGCACGGGATAGCCAACGAACCGGAAGGCTGGTTTCGGCGCCGGAGAGGATGGCTGGCTGGTCAATGTGCCTCCAGGCCCACAGACTGATTCGCCTCCTATGTTGCCACTACACTGGCCCCTTGGCAACTCCGGCGATGCACCACCTAATCCTTCAACACAGGGTGACATTTTCACTGAACTGTTAGCCGGGGTCATAATCTCTGAACTACCACAACCGCCCTTGACCCGGCGCAGGCCCAGTGATACGCTGCACTCGGAAACAGAATAGCGCGCGGTGCCCCGGCTTAGGCCGGGGAGAATAGGGAAGCCGGTGGGAATCCGGCACGGGCCCGGCACTGTATGCGGGGAGCCTTCGGCAAGCCATTGTCAGCCACTGTTCAACCCGTCAGGGCTAAACCTCACGGAAGGATGGGAAGGCGCCGGAAGGCCAAAATCCGTAAGTCAGGAGACCTGCCGCGCTAGCACGGCCGCTTCGTGGAGTGAGCGGGCATATACGCTGCGTGTTATCGCCCCCGTCCTCATCGGCGGGGGTTGTTGTTTTCCCAAGTCCCCCCTGTCGCGGCCGTGGCAGATTTCCGTTGCTAATACCAGGGAGGACCGCATGATTGATCAAACTATCCATACGGCTACCCCCGGCGCCGCGACGCCCTGTCTCACGCCGGCGGAGGAGTTTCCCCCTGAAGAGTTTCCCGGCGAGCAGCGCCGTGGCGTCTACCGGGCCATCTACACCCGCCGCGACATCCGCCACTTCCGGCCCGACTCCATCCCAGACTCGGTGCTGGCCCGGCTGGTGCGGGCCGCCCACCACGGGCCTTCGGTGGGGTTCATGCAGCCCTGGGACTTTATCTTGATCCGAGACTTGGCGGTGCGCCGGCAGGTCAATGAGCTGTTCCTCAAGGAGCGCCAGGCTGCCTCCTGCTTCTTCGACGAGCCTCGCCGGTCTCAATACCTGTCCATGAAGCTGGAAGGCATTCTGGAGTCGCCGGTCAACCTGTGCATCACCTGCGATCCCACCCGCGCCGGGGTGGTCCTGGGCCGCAACTCGGTGGCCGAGACCGATCTGTACTCCACCTGTTGCGCGGTGCAGAACTTGTGGCTGGCGGCCAGAGCCGAGGGCGTCGGCGTGGGCTGGGTCAGCATTCTCAAGCTGCCCCAGCTGCGTCAAATTCTGGGCATCCCGCCCCATGTGATTCCCGTGGCCTACCTCTGCCTGGGCTACCCGGTGGAGTTCTCCAGCAAGCCGATGCTGGAGAGCCTGGGCTGGCGCGACCGCATGCCCCTGGAGCAGTTGCTGCACTTTGACGGCTGGAACCCCGGCGCGGCGACTGCAGAAGCGGACTGGCAGGAGTTCCGGCAGGCAATGGCGGAGGAAGTTCCCAACTACTGACCACGCTACTGAACACGGGCGTCACTCGCGTCACCACCATACCCCTATGCTAGAATGGTATCTGTCCCATACCCGGAGCATCATTAGGCAGAGATACGAAGGCAGATGGGCGTGGACGCCAACCAGGACAAACTGCAGCGGTACCGCGGCCAGAGCCTCCGGTTTCTGGAGGGGGCTTCCCGGGAGATCCGCGCCGGACGCTGGGGCCAGTGCGAGGAGTTGCTGTGGGCCAGCCTCACCCTGGCGGTCAAGGGCGTGGCCCTCAGCCGTGGCGAAACCCTGGAGCAGGATTCGGCAGTGCGGGCCTACGCCGCGCGGCTGGGCCAGGAGCAGCGGGACCGGCGCATCCGGGAGGCCTTCACCCAGCTCTCCTCCGTCTCCGAAGCCGCGGACAAAGCCCATGAGTATCGCGGGCGGGCCGAGTACCTGGCGTTCCTCCTGGACGATCTGACCGCCACCATCCGCCGCCTCTGGGAGCTGGCGCCCGCGGATAAAGAGGGTTCTCCATGACCCGGCAGCTACTTGCCAAAACCCCCAGGGACGTGCGCGCCCTGATTCGCGCTGGCCGCTGGCGGGGCGTGACGTCTGGAGTGACGCCGGGCTACGTTCAGGCCAACCTGGCCATCCTGCCCCAGGATCTGGCCTTCGACTTCCTGCTCTTCTGCCAGCGCAACCCCAAGCCCTGCCCGCTGCTGGAGGTGGTGGAGGCCGGGGGCGCCGAGCCAGCCCTCACCGCGCCGGGCGCAGATCTTCGCACCGACGTGCCCGCCTACCGCGTCTACCAGCAGGGCGTTTTAACGGGCGAGGTAGACTCTCTGACCTCCCTGTGGCGCGACGACCTGGTCTCCTTCCTGCTGGGTTGCAGCTTCTCCTTTGAGGCGGCCATGTCCCAGGCGGGCATACCCCTGCGGCACCAGGAGATGGGCTGTAACGTGCCGATGTACATCACCAGCGTTGCCACCGTGCCAGCCGGGGTGTTCTCCGGCCCCCTGGTGGTGAGTATGCGCCCCATCCCTAGGGAGCAGATCGTCCGGGCGGTGCAGGTCACCTCCCGGTTCCCAGCCACCCACGGCGCGCCGGTGCACATCGGCCACCCGGAGGCCCTGGGCATCCGCAACCTGGCCCGCCCCGACTTCGGCGACCCAGTGGAGATCCGCGAGGGCGAGGAGCCGGTGTTCTGGGCCTGCGGCGTGACTCCCCAGGCGGTGGCCCTGAGCTGCAAACCCTCGCTGATGATCACCCACGCCCCCGGCCACATGTTCATCACCGACCAGCGGGATGCCGACTACGCGGTGTTGTAAGTGCGTAATTGCGGGGATTAGGGGATTAGGGGATTGAAATGGGAGGTCTATCCCCAAATCCCCTAATCCCCTCCAGCGCGGTGTGCGCCTCAACCGTCTGATTGTAGCGCCACCCTGCCCCTGAATTAGCCACCGAGACCAGCGGCACGGTATCTGGTATTATGGCGTCTGGTTGCCAAGTACTGACCAAGCACTGAAATGAAATGGAGGGGCCGATATGCCGTACGGCGGAAATGACTGGCTGGCCTTGACCCAAGAACCCACCCTGGAGCCGGAGCTCCCCATCTGCGACCCTCACCACCACCTCTGGGACTTCCGACCCGAGCGTCTCCCTTACCAGCGATACCTGCTCCACGAGCTGATGGCCGACGTCAGCGTTGGCCACAACGTGAAGTCCACGGTGTTTGTGGAAACCCGCGGCATGTACCGGCCAGATGGGCCCGTCGAGATGCGCCCCGTCGGCGAAGTGGAGTTTGTTCAAGGGATGGCCGCCGCCAGCGCCAGCGGCCTGTACGGCCCCTGCCGGGCGGCATCGGGCATTGTGGGCCACGCCAACCTGAACCTGGGCGCCAAGGCCCAGCCGGTGCTGGAAGCCCTCAAGGCAGCCAGCCCCAACCGGTTCCGGGGCATCCGCCACACCGTCACCTGGGACCCCCATCCGGAGGTGGGCAACCGGGAAAAGGAGAAGGTGCTGGCCACCGCCGACTTCCGCGCCGGGGCCAAAGCCCTGGCAGGAATGGGGCTGTCCATGGACACCGGAGTGGTTTTCCACCAACTGCCCGAGCTGGCAGCCTTCGCCAAGGCAGTGCCCAACCTGACCATCGTCCTGAACCACATCGGCGGGTTGATGCGCACCGCTCCCTACGACAAGAACCCTGACGAGGTTATGTCCGCCTGGCGGAAGGGCATCACCGCCGTGGCACAATCTCCCAACATCTACCTGAAGCTGGGCGGCATCGGCATGCCACGGGCGGGGTTTGACTGGCACACCCGGACCAAGCCCATCGGCTCGGAGGAGTTGGCCAAGTCCATAGCCCCGCTGATGACCTACTGCATCGAGCAGTTCAGTCCCAGCCGCTGCATGTTTGAAAGCAACTTCCCGCCGGACAAGGTCTCCTTCTCCCACCACATCCTGTTCAACGCCTTCAAGCGGTTCTCCAAGGGCTACTCGGCGTCGGAGCGCGCCAACCTGTTCCACGACACCGCCGCCCGCGCGTACCGCCTCGGCGCCAGCGCGCCGCACTAGACTCCAGGCAGCGCCCGTAAGGATGATTCCCAAAACAGACCTGGCAGAAGGCCTCGACACCTGCCGCATCCTCAACGGGATGTGGCAGGTGTCAGGCGCTCACGGCCGCATCAACCCAGAAGCGGCGGTGGCCGGCATGATGGACTACCAGGAGGCCGGCTTCACCACCTGGGATTTGGCGGACCACTACGGCCCGGCGGAGGAGTTCATCGGGCAGTTCCGGCGCCGGGTAGCCGAGGCTCGCGGGCCTCAGGCGCTGGCGGGCATCCAGGCCTTCACCAAGTGGGTGCCACGGCCCGGCCCGATGACCGCACCGCTGGTGGAGCAGAGCGTCGCCCGGTCGCTGCGGCGCATGGACGTGCCCGCCCTGGACCTGCTGCAGTTCCACTGGTGGGACTATCAGGACTCGCGATACCTGGATGCCTTGACCCTCTTGGCCCAGCAGCGGGACGCGGGCCGCATCCGCCACCTGGCCCTGACCAACTTCGACACCCAGCACCTGCAACGCATCCTGGAGCAGGGCATCGCGGTGGTGTCCAACCAGGTGCAATACTCCCTGATTGACCGCCGGCCCGAGGTGCAGATGGCGCCCTTCTGCCAAACCCAAGGGGTGCGGCTTCTCACCTATGGCGCCCTGGCCGGGGGCCTGCTGACCCGCCGGTACCTGGGGCAGCCGGAGCCGCCCCGCGCCGCGCTGAACACCGCCAGCCTGCAAAAGTACAAACAGATGGTGGACGCCTGGGGCGGCTGGGAGCTGCTCCAGACGCTGCTGCGGACGCTCCAGGGGGTAGCAGAGAAGCACCGGCTAGCCTCCGGACTGGAAGTCAGCATCGCCAACGTGGCAGTGCGCTACATCCTGGACCGGCCCGCGGTGGCGGGGGTCATCATCGGCGCGCGGCTGGGGGTGGCCGAGCACCGGCAGGACAACGCGCGGGTGTTCGAATTTACTCTAGACCACGAGGATTTGGCGGGCATCGGGGCGGTGCTGCGCCAGGGCCGGGACCTGTACCGCCTCATCGGCGACTGCGGCGACGAGTACCGGGGGTAAGACGGGTTCCATTCACCACAGAGCGCACAGAGGCGGGACCAAAGGCTCTCTCCGTGACCTCTGTGTTCTCTGTGGTGAATCCCGTATCTGTTTGTAGCTAAGGAGGCCAGGCATGGACATCGGCGTTATCTTCCCCCAGACCGAGATTGGGCCGGACCCCGGCGCCGTGCGCGAGTTTGCCCAGGCCGCGGAAGACTTGGGATACACCCACCTCTTCATCGCCGACCACGTCCTGGGCGGCGACCCGCAGCACCATCCCCACCTGGCCAACTCCTACTACACCCACCACAGCGTGATGCACGAGCCCTTCACCCTGATGGGCTATTTGGCGGGCGTCACCAAGCGGGTGGGACTGGGCACCGGCATTCTCATCCTGCCCCAGCGCCAAACTGCCCTGGTGGCCAAGCAGGCGGCGGAAGTGGACGTGCTCAGCGGCGGGCGCATGCGCCTGGGCGTCGGGGTCGGCTGGAACCCACTGGAGTACCAGGCTTTGAACCAAGACTTCCACAACCGCGGGCGGCGCAGTGAGGAGCAGGTGGCAGTGCTGCGGGCGCTGTGGACTCAAGAGGTGGTCAACTTCCAGGGCCGCTGGCACCACATCACCCACGCCGGCCTGAACCCCCTGCCGGTACAGCGCCCCATCCCGATATGGTTTGGCGCTGGCAGCAGCGCCAGCCCCACGCCGCCGGAGCCGGTGCTGCGACGCATCGCCCAGATTGCCGACGGCTGGTTCCCCAGCTTTCCCCCCAACCAAGCCGGGCGGGAGGCCATCGGCCAGTTGCGCGCCTACGTGGCCGAGGCTGGACGGGAGCAGTCTGCGGTGGGCGTTGAAGCCCGGCTGCGCCTGGCGGGCAAGCAGCCCGAGGACTGGGCCAACGAGGTGCGGGAGTGGCAGGACATTGGCGCCACTTCCCTGGTGGTGGAGGCCCGCCGGGGCGGCATTGGCGGCGTTGAAGGACACATTGACGCCATCCAGCGGTTCCGAGACGTCGTGCCCCGCGCCTGAAACCTGTAGGGGCGGGTTTGAAACCCGCCCCTACACCACAGATGCAACTACCCTACCGAGCCACCTGGCCTTCCGTCACCGAGCAATCGCCGCAATCGCTTTGTCTCCCGTCATAGGGTAGAATAGCGCTCGGCCCGCATCTTGCCAGCCTGGAGGCGCCAGTCCGGTTGCAGCCCGCATCTCCCCCGCGTGCCCGCGCGCCCATAATGGTCGTCCTGCAGGACCGCCATTTTCGCTCCCTGTGGTACGTGGGCAGCCTCAACGAGCTGTGCCGCCGCATGGAACTGCTGGTCCTGAGCTGGCTCATCCTCCAGACCACCAACTCCCCCTTTCAACTGGGCCTAGTGCTGGTGTTCAACCACCTGCCCCGGCTGCTGATCTCCCCCTTCGCCGGAGTCATCGCCGACCGCATCAGCCGCAAGCGCATCCTGGTTGCCGCCCAGACCGTCAACTCCGCTACCGCGGCGGTCATTTTGGCCCTGATTATGACCGAACAAATCGTCTCCTGGCACGTGTTCGTGGCGGTGGCCCTGCACGGCACCACCAAAGCCCTGGAAGACCCCGCCCGGCGCACCGCCATCCTGGACATCGTGGGTTCCGGACGGCTGGTCAACGCCCTGTCCCTGGACACCATGAGCAACACCGTGGGCAAAATGGCGGGCCCGCTGATGTTCGGGGTGCTGGTGGACACCACCGGGAACACCGGAGCCTACATTTTCATCCTGATCCTCCACCTGCTGACTCTAGCAGCGGTGCTGACCAGGGTGCACATCCCGCCCGTCCAGCAGGCCCTGGTGCGGGAGCCCGTGTGGCGCAGCCTGGGCGCGGCGGTGGAGTTTGCCCGGCATGACCGCATGCTTGTGGGAATGCTGTACGTCACCATCGTGATGAACGCCATGGCCTTTCCCGCCCAGCAGTTCATCCCGGCCATCGGGCGGGACCACCTGCTAGTGGGCGCCACCCTGGTGGGTCTGCTGGCCGCTGCGGAGGGTCTGGGGCAGATGGCCGGAGCGTTTCTAATGGCGGTCACCCGCAACCTGCGGCGTCACGGCCTGGTGTTCGCAATTGGCTCGGTGGTGGTGCTGCTGATAGGAATATGCTTTGTGTGGTCTCCCTGGTACGGGCTGACCTTTGCGCTGCTGACCATTGGCGGCATCGGACAAGCCGGCTTTGGCACCATGCAGAGCACCATCACCATGCTGGCGGCGCCTCCGGCCATGCGCGGGCGAATGGTGGGACTGATGAGCGTCTGCATCGGCGCCGGCACCCCCCTGGGCACCCTGGAGATCGGCGCCCTGGCAGTGGTTTTCGGCACGCAGGCTTCCATCTCGGCCAACGCCATTCTCGGACTGGTGCTGATGGCCCCGGCGCTGCTGTTCACTCCCCTGCTGTGGCGACCCACCACCACACCGGCCGCCTCGCCTCGCGGGTAGAGTACCTAAATCCCCCCAACCCCCCTTTGCGAAAGGGGGGCTAGACGGAAGTTCCCGATCTCCGGCTTACAGTCTTGCCCTCTATCTGACGAAGGGTTATAGTCTGGGAGACTGCCAATCCAGGACAGGTTAAGCTGTAGCTGGTGGCGCCGATTTCTGTAGGGAGAGGAAGCTCCATGCCCCAGCTGGTGGACTGGGCCGCCCGGATGCGGGAGATGGCGGAGTTCGTAGGTCTGACACCTGAGGAGCTGGCGCTGGTGCGCTCCACCGGCCCGCTGGTGCTGAACCACGCGGAGGAGTTGACCTCCGCCATCTACGACCACTTCCTGCGGTTCCCCCAGGCGCGCCGCTTCTTCCTCACCGAGGATGGGCAGGTGGACCAGGAGCGCCTGGCCCGCCGCAAGCACAGCCTAGCCCGGTGGCTGCGCGACTCCATCGAGTTCCGCATCGAGGAGGATTTCCCGGTGCAGCTGCTAGCCACCGCCGCGGTGCACAGCCATCCGCCCAGCCATCGGGAACACCTGGGGCCGGTGCCCAGCCGGTACATGATCGGCACCATCGCCTTCACCCAGACCGCCCTGGCCCAGGTGTTGCGCCAGGAGCTGGGCGACGATGCCCAGGCGTGGCGGGCCTCCCTGGCCTGGAACAAACTGCTCATTGTGCAGCTGGACCTGCTGCTGGCCGGTTATGTCAACGAGCAACCGGCAGAACCCCGGATGAAACCCAAAATAGATACGAGGGAGGCAACACCATGACTCAAGTGCTGGTGATTCAAGGCGCAGGCATGAACATGCGGGGCAAGGCCCAGATCGAGATTTTCGGCACTACTACTTTGGAGCAGATTAACGAGCAGATTCGGGGCTACGCCGACAGCCTGGGCGTGGACGTGGAGATCTTCCACTCCAACATTGAGGGCGAGGTGGTTAACGCGCTATACGACGCCCACGAGCGGCAGTTTGACGCGGCGCTGATTAACCCCGCGGGCTACACCTCCCTGAGCGGGCCGCTGCGGGGCGCCATCACCCAGGTGCGCTTCCCGGTGATTGAGGTGCACGCCTCTAACCCCACCGCGCGAGGGTCAGTATCCGCCATCCAGCCCGTCTGCAAGGGCTCCGTCTACGGCTTCGGCGTGTTCGGCTACTACCTGGCGCTGGAAGCGGCCAAGCAGATTAGCAAGCGGTAGAGGCCCAAAGTACATTTAACCGCAGAGAGCGGGTTTAAGAAGTCCCTTCTCCCCCTTACGAAAGGGGAGATACAGAGGGGGTGGTCTGCGCCCAGCGCCGTCCCTATGTCCCTATGTCGGGAGGCACTCGGGAGGCACCGCGGCGGAAGTCGGGGCACGACCCCCCTGTAGTCCCCCCTTCGTAAGGGGGGACGGGACGGCCCGTCCTCCTCCCCTTTTAGGTAAGGGGCGGAGCTTTTTAAACACCTTCTGAGACAGCCGGCAAAAAACGTCGATTCTCTGCGTCCTCTGTGCGCCCTGTGGTTAGACAGGCCTAGTCCCCCCTACTCGCACCGCAGGCAGCGCACCTCGGTGAAAATGTCCTGGTGCAACCCAGGGTTGCTCAATACGTAGTCCAGGATAATCCGCAGCGTCTTATCGTCATCGGCAATGTCGTACTGCACCTGGGACGACTGGATAAACGCCATGTGGTCCGTGTTCAAAGTTACCCGGTAAGTTTCTTTTTCGCCTGCCATATATCCTCACTGGGCCTCTCCGGCCCCAGACTCGTTCACCGTCCCGCCTCCCAACCACTCCCCCTCCGTTACCGTTCAAGAATAGCCCCCTGACAGCAACCGCGCAACCTTTCCGGGTTTGGGGCAGCGCCGGTTAAACACCCTGGCGTAAACATCTAATGCGTTTGGGAAGCATCTGGGACGCAAATCCCCCCAACCCCCCTTTACGAAAGGGGGGCTAGACGGTTCCCCCCTTTGCAAAGGGGCAGTGGGGGGATTTGCGTCCCCCAATCCGCCATTTGTGAGGTTGACGTGAGACAACGGCCAGCCGCCGGGATACGCCTGTGAGTTGGTTAAAGTAAAACTGAGTAACGGTCTGGTGGGTGGAGGTAACCGCAGCAGTCCTTCAGGTGAGGGACAAGGTTTCAGGCTGGAGGCAGGAAGGATGTAGGGTTCCTGGCACACCCGAATAGCCCAGACCCCGACCTTCGGTGGAAGGACATTGGCAAAGGCAAGTCAAATGAAAGTGGAGGCAAGAACGCGATGCTGAAGAAGTTTATCAACCGTGTAGCCCGGGGCCAGAAGGGATTCACCCTCATTGAGATGATCGTGGTGGTCGGCATCATCGCCGTCTTGGCCGCGGTCATCATACCCAACATCGGCCGGTTCATCGGCTCCGGCGAAGAGGGCGCCAAGGCGGCGGAGTCTGAGTCGGTGCAGACCGCTATGAACGCCATGATGGCCGACAAGGCGACCCAGACCGTTACCCCCGTAGACAGCGGAGACACATCTGTACAAGTCTGGACCAGCCAACCCGTTGAGGACACCACCGATCCCGGTGCCGTGGGCCTGGAGGCCTACCTGCAGGATAAAACCACCGTCTACTCCTACTGCTTCGACGCCCAGGGCCAGATCACGGAGCAGTTGGAGGTCGCCACCGCTGGGTCGCCACCCACTTGCACTTAACCAACTGAACCCCCTGGAGCTGTGGTCGGTCTAGGACCCTGGATCTCGGCCACAAACCCTTAGCAGGCTGCTGAAAAACCCCGATTTTGCGAAAAGTGGACGGACTCTCAAATACGAAAATTGGGACGATTTCGGGCCGTCGACCCCTTTTTCAGCACCCTGCTAAAAAGGCTGTTGCCAACGATTTGGGGGGCTGGGCCCAAGTGTATGCCATCATCTACCTCCCAGTAGTCGCTGATTCGATCTAGCCAAAACCATTCGTGTCGGCCCCTCGGGGGTGGGCTGGCTCACAAAGCGGGCGAGGTCGCCGCTGGCCGCTTAAGCGGCCCTCCTTATGGCCGACGGACACCCTTCGTCTTTACTTCAGTGTTATCGTATGCAGAGCCGAGATATGGAAGGCCAGCGGGTCGGGCTGCCAGGTCTGGATGCGGGGTCCCACACCCCAGGGAATATTGAAATAGCCGAGGGGTATGTCATAAGCCTCGTCCCTCATACGCCGGTAGGCGCTGTTGAGGGCCTTTTCCCGCTCTACCGAGTCGAATACGGTCAGAGCTTTTCCCGTTAGCGCGAGTAACTCGGGGTCGTCATGGCGCCGGCTTTTCTGCTCTGGGTCCGCGTAAAACTTACGCAGCAGGCGCGACGCATCCAGTTCGGTCTGGTTGGCCCGCCAAAATATCTGGCCGTAGAGGTCCTCGGTGAGGCTGACGGTCTTTTGCAAGGCTGCGGCGTCCCACACCTTCACCTCCACGTCCAGCCCCAGCTCTTTCCTCCAGTCCCCAGCGCCAATCTGCGCCGACTCGGGCAGCAAGGGAGCCGAGGTGGACACCAGGGTGTTGATGACCAGCTTGCCGAAGCCCTTGCCGCCAGGATACCCAGCCTCAGCAAGGAGTTGCCGGGCCTTGACCGGATCAAAAGGGAAGGGATCCAGCTCTGGGCTGTAGCCAATGGAGCTGGGGGTGACGGCGCCCCACCCCTTTACCTGCAACACTTCGGGGCCCCCATAAAGGCGGTCCCGTATTATACCCCTGTCCATGGCGTAGCTGAGGGCCTGGCGCACCCGCCGGTCATGACACGGGTTCTCGGGTCTCATGCATCCCATTTGAAAGATTTCAACGTATACCCCTTCCTGACCGAACACCAAGCGGCCGCCCCCGGCTTCTACCTGCTTGCGTGACGACAGGCTGACCGGCGCGATGTCGGCCTCTCCGGCCCGTAGGGCAGCCATCCGAGTAGCTTCCTCGGAGATCAGCCGCAGGTCCAATAGGGTGAAATTCAGCCGTTTGTCGGTGGGGAGTCCGTTCTTAGGCTGATAGTAGTAGTCGGCGAATCGCTCGAAGGTCATTTGGGCCGCCGGAACCTGCTTCACCAGTTTCCCGAGTCCAGCTCCAATGGGGTTGCGGTCATAGGCCTCTTCATCCTTTAGATCGTGCAGAGTCGCCCGCTTGGGCAGGACGAAGCCGTGGGGACTTGAACCTGCTTCCGAAATACCTGTAGGGAAGCCAGCGGTGGGAACCTTGGTGGTCACACTCACCTGGTCTGGCCCAGTCTGTTCAATTCGATCCACTATGCGGGCCAGTACGGTAGCCGAGGTAGTGGCGTACTCCACAGCCTGCGGGCCCATGATATGCCGGAGGCTCCAGACCGCATCCTCCGCGGTCACTTCCGTCCCATCGTGGAACTTGACCCCCTTCCTGATGGTGAAGGTCCAGGTCAGGCTATCACTGGATACCTTCCAATCGCTGGCGATGCCGGGGACGACCTCCCTGCGCCCTTCCTTGGCGTTGGAAGAGACGAGGAAGCCGTGGGTTAGTCGGGTGTAGTCTTGGCTGTTGCTGGTAGTAAAGGTGGGGTCGAACCGCCCGTTGCCAAAGTCGCCGATCATCCAGGTCACCTTGCCGGGGTTGACCGCCGGCACCGTTGGGGCCGCCGTAGCCCGGGGCATGGCCGTGGGAGTAGCGCTGGCGCCCGCAGCAGGCGACGGTGTTGTGGTGGCAAGGGGGGCCGGGGTAGCGGTAGCAGCTGCGCCGCATCCGACCACCAGCAGTAAGAACAACATAAGCACTGAAGCGATAACTTTGGAGTACGTGGACCCGAGGGATCCGCGTAAGTGTGTCATAGCATTCTCCTGTCCCTAACATGCTTGCAGCTTGGTGTTGACCCAGTCCGTGGAACTAACTCAGCGCCCCTGATCGGTAAGGATTCTGCTCCTCGCCAAATCTGGCGCAGCATTGAGCATGCAGTGGAAAGGGGTGACGAGCAAAAGCTGCGCTGCATGGCAATGATACTAGTGTGGGAATATCGTGTCAATCGGGACAAAACATCGCAAGAAGCATGACTTTCGTAAAAACAACCGAATATGTTTAGTTAATTCATCATGCCATTAGGATGAGATCATTGGTAGGGGACAGATTGCCTATCTGGGCTGGTGGTCCGCAGGTTTACTTGCCAAGACGTTGAGCGTTTGCCTGCTGGAACGGGTTGGAAGGTAGGGCGACTACCGGCCCTGGGGAGGAGGCTCCAGGCGGGATGACGCTGGAAGAGCCCAAAAGGCCGATCCTAAGGCAGATAGGGCAACTGGCGTTGTGTCGTTGTCCAGGGAAAATGTCAGGGTTTAGCAGCCTGCTGAAAACCCCCGATTTTGCGAAAAATGGACGGACTCTCAGATACGAAAATTGGGACGATTTCGGGCCGTCGACCCCTTTTTCAGCACCCTGCTAAGGCCAGCCCGGCCGCCGCAGCCGTGCCCCAAGCCAAACCGCCTGCGGAAGACGCCGCTCTCAGCCGCAAGAAGGCTGGACGCTGGTTCGGTTTGGTCGGGTAAACCCAGGCCAGGATTAACCAGGTGCTCCAAGGGCGGGCCTGCGGGTCCGCCCTTTTTTGTCCCGCAGGCGTCCAGTAGGCCACGCCGCTCCAGCTATGGTAACATTAGGGCGTCACGCTGCCAGAGTAGATTCTGGATTAGCCGAGGCTTGTCTTAGCGAAGCGTAAGGAGTTGGAAGATGCAGGGCAAAGAACTCCGCCTGACCGAACTGTCCCACTGCGCCGGTTGAGCCGCCAAGCTCAGCATTGAGGACCTGGTCCAGGTCCTGAGCAAGCTGCCCGCCATGTCCCACCCCGACCTCCTGGTGGGCATTGAGACCGGGGACGACGCCGCCGTGTATCGCTTGAACGACGAGACGGCGCTGGTCTTCACTGTTGACTTTTTCCCTCCCATTACCGACGACCCCTTCGAGTACGGCGCCATTGCCGCCGCCAACTCCCTGAGCGACGTCTACGCCATGGGGGGCAAGCCCTTGATCGCACTGAACATCGTGGGCTTTCCGGCTTCCCTGGACAAGACAGTGCTGGCGGAGATTCTGCGCGGCGGGTACTCTAAGGCTGCAGAGGCAGGATGCCTCATCGTGGGCGGGCACACGGTGGATGACCCGGAGCCCAAGTACGGCCTGGCCGTAGTGGGGCTGGTGCCGCCCGGCAAGCAGGTGACCAACGCCGGCGCGCGTCCCGGCGACGTGCTGGTGCTGACCAAACCCCTGGGCACCGGCATCATCACCACCGCCGGCAAGCAGCGCAAGGCGCCCAAAGAGGTGCTGCAACGGGCGGTAGATACTATGTCCACCCTGAACCGCGCCGCCGCGGAGGTCATGACCCGCGTGGGCGCCCACGCCTGCACCGATGTCACCGGCTTTGGCCTGATGGGCCACCTACGGGGCATGGTGCGGGGTAGCAAGGTGGCGGCTCAGATACACCTGTCGCAGGTGCCGGTGCTGCCGGGAGTTTGGGAGCTACTGGACCAGGGCGTGGCCCCCGGCGGCACCCACCGCAACCTGCAAGGCGTATCCGACACCGTGCGGTGGCACCCCAGCCTCACCCAGCGAGAGCAGTTGCTGCTGTGCGACGCGCAGACCTCCGGCGGGCTGCTCATCTCCGTGGCCCAGGCCAACGCGGCCCGCCTGCTGCAGGAGCTGAAGGCCGCCGGGGTAGCTGAGGCCGTCGCAATTGGCGAGATAACCGCCGGCCCGGCGGGGCAGATTCAGGCGCTGCCCTAGGCCTTGATTGTCCACAGGGGACGGAGGCGAGCCACCGGGCGCGAGAGTCCGGCTTCGTTGGCCACCTTCATGACGCCGGCCACGTCCTTGTACGCGAGGGGACTTCCCCGGCTAGGGAGGCCCAGCCTGATAGCATCCCCTTATTTTTGCTGAAAGTCTTTAACAAGCTGATAAAGGGAGGGTAGTAGTGAGTAGCCGGAATCCAGACCCCGATGTGTTGAAGGAGCAGGTACGCCAGGAATGGGATGTCGTAGCTCAGGCTCGTCTTGCCCATGAAGCCTTGTTCCTGAGGTTTTTCCAGCCAATAACCGATAAGCTTATAACGATAGCCAATGTACAGCCGGGCCAAAGGATACTTGATGTGGCCACAGGCAGTGGCGAGCCTGCCCTCACCGTAGCACGTCTGGCGGGAACCCAGGGGCACATCATAGGGGTAGACCAGTCACCAGGTATGCTGGACGCGGCCAGGCAGCGCGCCCAGAGAATGAACCTCATCTAATGTGGAATTCCTGGTGATGGATGCGGCGGGGCTGAGGTTTCCCGACAACACCTTTGACGTCAGCCTCTGTCGTGGCAGCATGATGTTCTTTCCCTCGCCGCTAACCGCAGCCAAGGAGATGCAACGTGTACTGAAACCCGGCGGGCGCGTCGCCATCAGTGCTCTTTCTTCCCCTGAGCGCAACCCCTGGACTGCCATAGGGTACGAGGTTATCCGAAGGCGAGCTGGGTTGCCTCAACCCCTGCCGAATCAACCCGGGACCTTTAGCTTGGGTGCCCCGGGGAAAATAGCCAGCATCTTGAAAGAGGCTCAGTTCCGGGACGTGCAGGCAGTTACGGTAGAAGTGCCGCCCCCTGTTGGGCCGGAACAGGCAGCTGAATTATGGGCTGCTCACAAACAATTCTCTGGTACCACCCGCGACCTTATGAGTAAATTGCCTCCTGCCGAGGCTCAGGCGGCGAATGAGGAAATTACCTCCCGCTTGGGGGATGCCCTGAAAAGTTACTATTGATCAGGGCGATGCTGGTATGAGGCCATTTGTTGTACCGGCATCAAATAGGTAGAATGTTCTAATCTCAAACTGGCTTAACAGGGGGAACAATGCAACCAAACTTCATGCGGGGCAAAAGTCCCGACAAGGTCAAGAAGATCCCCGATCAAGGGCGCGGCGAACGCGTCCCCGCGGGCCAGTACGTCACGCAGAAGTTTCCGGTGCTCAGCTACGGTCCAACCCCCCAGATAGACTTGAAAACCTGGAGCCTGCGAGTGTTTGGCCTGGTAGACCGGCCCTTGGAGTTAACCTGGGCGCAGTTCCTCGGCCAGGGGTTGACCACCCTGAACTCCGACTTCCACTGCGTCACCCAGTGGAGCGCCCTGGACCAGACTTGGGAGGGCATCCCCTTCTCCGCAGTGGTGGGGCCGGCCATGCCCAAAGCCGAGGCCACGTTCGTAATGGCCCACAGCTACGGCGGGTACACTACCAACATCCCCCTGGACGTGTGCATGGAAGAGGGCTTTTTTGCCCACAAGCAGAACGGCCAGGAGATGGGCAAGGACCACGGCTGGCCCCTGCGCCTCCTGATACCCAGCCGCTACGCCTGGAAGAGCGCCAAGTGGGTCAACGGCATTGAGCTGATGCCCCAGGACGCCCCAGGGTTCTGGGAGCAGCGGGGCTACAACAACAACGCCGACCCCTGGAAAGAGGAGCGGTTCTGGCCCGAGCTTAACCGGTAGGCTGTACCTGCGCTATGACTCAGTCAAGTTAAACTTGACACGTGTCATTCTGAGCCGCAGCTAAGAATCTAGAGTGGCGAAAGTAGCCTCTACTCAGATTCTTAGATTCTTCGGTCGTCCTTCTGCAGAAGGACTCTCTCAGAATGACATCCAAAACTATTTTGACTGAGTACTAAACCAATCTCCCACGGCGCGCCCCAGACAAAAAGCTCCCCCCAGGCCGGCAGTGCGGCCTGGGGGGATTTCATTCAGCGGCGCGGCGCCTTGCCGCTGCCATTCAGGTGATGGGGGCTGACACCCCACTCCTTATGCAGCTACGCGTTCTTCCACCGGCTCATCTGCTTGGCCCGTGTAAACCGCGTTCCGGCCCAACGCCGGCAGTTTCGGCAGGTCCTTGAGATAGCCGCACTGCAGGCAACTCAAATACTTCCCAAAGATATCCTCGGCGACATGGATGTCGCCACGGCACTTGGGGCAGCCTTTGAAGTTAATCATTTCCATAGATCCTCCTTGGTCGCTCACGCCTCATTTTCCCTTCCCAAACAATATAATATAACTTGACACTACCCGTGTCAAGTTATATTATATTAGACGTGTCGCGAGATAATACGCAGGAGCGGGCCTACCGGATGTATCAGCGTCCGCACCCCAAGGTAAGCGATGGCGCAGCCGCTCCGCGCCCAGCGCCGGTAATTCCTCTCATGCCGGGTCCGCTGGCGTCCAAACGGGTCCAAATGGAGCCGCAGGTGGAGACGGAGCCGGTAGTGCAGGGCGTCTACGTCATCAGCGTGGCCGCCCGCATCCTGGAGATGCACCCCCAAACGCTGCGCAAGTACGAACGTTTGGGGCTCATCAACCCCGGCCGCTCTGTTGGCATGCTGCGGCTCTACTCGTGGGAAGACATCCGCAAACTGTACCTAATCCGGCACTTGGTGGAGAACCTGGGGTTCAACCTGGCCGGTGTAGAATTCACCCTGACCCTGGTGAACCAGCTGATGCAGATGCAGGAACGCATGAGCGGCGCCGCCAAGGGCACCCCGCTGGAAGGCCAAGTGGAACAGGAGATGACCCACCTGTTGCATACCTTGAACCTGCCGCTGGACTCCGGTAGCATTTAATCTCAGGACACCAGGACGCTTTCAAAAATGACAAACAACCGACAAGACATTCCCCAACCCGAACGCGCCAGTGAAGGCCAGGGCGCGTCCAACCCATACGCTAACCTGGGACCGGCGGAGCAGGTGGCTGCCCTCTGCCGGGACCTGGATGAGTCCCGCAAGCAGGCCAGCCAGAACCTGGATCTGGCCCAGCGCGCCCAGGCCGAGCTGATAAACTACCGGCGGCGCAGCGACGATGACCGCATGTCCCAGCAGAAGTACTCCAACGGGCGGCTCATCACCAAGCTGCTGCCCCTGGCTGACGAGATGGACCTGGCAATTGCCCAGGCCGGCGAGCACAGCACCGGCCCTTGGGTGGAGGGCATCAAGTTAATTCGGCGCAAGCTGGGGGCCTTCCTGGACGCGGAAGGCGTGACCCGGATTGAGGCCGCGGGGGTGATGTTCAACCCCCTGGAGCATGAGGCCCTGGACACCCACGAAAGCAACCAGCACCCTTCGGGGTACATTACCAAAGTTGTCCGCACCGGCTACCGGCTCCACGACCGGGTGATTCAACCGGCCCAAGTCATCGTAGCCCGCTAACTGCAACGAAGATAAAGAGGAGACCAGACATGGCGAAGGTACTGGGCATTGATTTGGGCACTACTAACTCGGTGGCGTGCGTTATGGAAGGCAACGAGCCGGTCGTTGTGGAGAACGGCGAAGGCGGCCGGCTCACTCCCTCGGTGGTGGGGTTCAACACCAAGAACGGGGAGCGGTACGTGGGCCAGATTGCCAAGCGGCAGGCCGTGACCAACTCGGAGAACACCATCTTCTCCGTCAAGCGGCTCATGGGCCGCAAGTTTGACGATGCGGAAGTCAAGAAGGCCACCAGCGCGCTGCCCTACAAGGTGGTGCGCGCCGCCAACGGCGATGCCCACGTGGAGATGGGCGGCAAGGCCTATTCACCGCCGGAGATATCCGCCTTCATCCTGCAGAAGATGCGGCAGGACTGTGAGGCCAAGCTGGGGGAGAAGATCACCCAGGCGGTGATCACGGTTCCCGCCTACTTCAACGACGCCCAGCGCCAGGCCACCAAGGACGCCGGCACCATCGCCGGGCTGGAGGTGCTGCGCATCGTCAACGAGCCCACCGCCTCCGCCCTGGCCTACGGGCTGGACAAGAAGCAGAAGGACGCCACCATCGCGGTGTTCGACCTGGGCGGCGGCACTTTTGACGTCACCGTCCTGCAGATGGGCGACGGCGTGTTTGAGGTCAAGTCCACCAACGGGGACACCTTCCTGGGAGGCGACGACTTCGACCAGCGCATTCTGGAGTGGCTGATCCAGGAGTTCCGCCAGGAGACTGGCATTGACCTGTCCAAGGACCGCATGGCGCTGCAACGCCTGCGGGACGCCGCGGAGAAGGCCAAGATTGAGCTGTCCACTACACTCCAAACCGAGATCAACCTACCCTTCATCACCGCCAGCGCCACCGGGCCGGCCCACTTGGTGAAAACCCTGACCCGGGGTCGCATGGAGCAGATGGTGGCGGACCTAATTAACAAAGTAGACGGGCCGTGCAAGCAGGCCATGACCGACGCCGGCCTCACCCCCAAGGACATTGAAGAGGTAATCATGGTGGGCGGCATGACCCGCATGCCCGCGGTGCTGCAGAAGGCTAAAGCCCTCTTTGGGCGGGAACCCAACCGCACGGTGAACCCCGACGAGGCCGTGGGTTTGGGAGCCGCGGTGCAGGCCGGGGTGCTCTCCGGCCAGGTGGGCAACATTGTGCTGCTGGATGTCACGCCTTTGACCCTGGGCCTGGAGACCCTGGGCCGGGTGACCACCGGATTGATCCCGCGCAACACCACCATCCCCACCAAGAAGACGGAGACCTTCACCACCGCCGCCGACAGCCAGAACAGCGTGGAGATCCACGTGCTCCAGGGGGAGCGGCCCATGGCGCCGGACAACAAGTCCATCGGAAGGTTCATCCTGGACGGCATCCTGCCCGCGCCCCGGGGCGTGCCCCAGGTGGAGGTTACTTTCGATATCGACGCCAACGGCATCCTCAGCGTGTCCGCCCGGGACAAGGGCACCGGCAAGCAGCAGAAGATCGTCATTCAGCCCAGCTCCGGACTCTCCAAAGAGGACATCAACCGGATGGTGGACGACGCCAAGGTCCACGAGGGCGATGACCAGAAGCGGCGCGCCGAGATGGAGGCCCGCAACCAGGCCGACTCCCTGGTCTACAGCGCGGAAAAGATGATGCGGGAGAGCGGCGACAAAGTGCCCCAGGAGCTGAAGGGCGAGGTGGAGGCCAAGATTGCCGACCTGAAGAACGCCATCGGCGCCAACAACATCGCCCAGATTCAGACCGCCACCACGGACCTGAACCGGGTCCTCCAGCAGGTTGGCCAGGCGGTGTACAGTCAGACTGGAAACGGGCAGACCGGAGCGGGAACCGACCCCTCCACTGGCGACGGCGCTGGCCCCAGCGAAGGCCAGACAGGGGCTGGCACTGTTGAGGGAGAGTTCCGAGAGGTCTAAACAGGGCTTTTACCATTACTTGTCGGTTAGGGTTTTGTTATAATGCTGATACAGCGACGGTAAAGCAGGGCTGTAGCTGAAGATCCGGAGAGGAAAATGCAAACTTCTAAGGACGAGACCGAGGTTGGCACTGCCAGGGGCCGGAGTACAGAGGCCATGGGAATGAAGGGTGAGCCTTTGACCCCGCTGCAGGAGCACTACATCTCTCTCTTACAGCGACTGGTGGCGCTGAAGAACAGCTACCAGACCGATGCCGCCTTTGAGCAGTGGCTCATGGGCGCCATTAACAAGGCTATCTACTCCGCTTTGCGAGACTGCATCGAGTCCGGCATTGGCGCCATGGCCAAGGAACTGCTTCATCCGGAGCACCAGGTCAACTAGCTCCACCCGCGGCCATTTCCCAACATCCGAGCAATATAATCAGGGGGCGGCTTCAGGCTGCCCCCTGATTGTTGCTACTACCAAGTGTCATTTTGAGCCGCAGCGAAGAATCTAGAATGGCGAAAGTAGCCTCTCTCCCGATTCTTAGATTCTTCGGTCGTCCTTCTGCGGAAGGACTCCCTCAGAATGACATTCAAAACTATTTTAACTGAAAACTAGGTAGTTACCCCGACAACCCGTGCAACGGGAATATCTGCTCCTTGATGGCCGCCACAGTCTCCTCCGCGTAGCGGAGGGCGTCCTGCCGCGCCTGAGCGGGAATCTGGGGCGACTGGCTGTCTCTGAGACTATGCAGCCCCTGCTGGCGCAAGAAACCGTCAGGCAACTGGTCCGGCCACTCCACATCCAGCATCACCCCGTAGGCCAGGGCCCAGCAGCGGGCCACCGCACTTAAGTCGTAGCCGCCACCGCCCAGGGCCAGCCAGGGGACTCCCAGCTTGGCCAACTCCCGCACCGCCGCAACGTATCCCCCGGAGGTCAGTTGCAGGTGGGTCAGCGGGTCCCGGTGGTAGCTGTCAATGCCCAGCTGAGTCACCAGCACATCGGGGGCAAAGGCCCGCAGCAGCGGCGGCGCTACCTCCAGGAACGCCCACAGGTACACCTCGTCGTCGGTGTAAGGGTACAGGGGCAGGTTTACCGAATAGCCTTTGCCCTCGCCGGCCCCTGTCTCCGACACAAAGCCGGTGCCGGGGAATAAATACCGGCCCGACTCATGGGCGGAGATGGTCAGCACCCGAGGGTCGTCGTAGAATGCCTGCTGCACCCCATCGCCGTGGTGGGCGTCAATGTCCACATAGGCCACCCGCAAGCCCTGGGCCAGGAAGTACTTGATGGCGATGGCCGGGTCGTTGAAGACGCAGAAGCCAGAGGCGTGGTCCGGCGCGGCGTGGTGCAGCCCCCCGGCGATGTTGAAGGCCACGTCCACCTGCTTGCTGGCCACCAGCTCCGCCGCCACCAGGGTAGCCCCGGTGCTCAGGGTAGCGGCCTCAAACATGCCCTGGTACCGGGGGTTGTCCCCCTGGTCGCTGAAGTTGAAGCGACGGGGGTCGTGGCCGCTGAGGCCCAGGCTGAAGCTGCGCACCGCGGCAATGTACTGGGGCGAGTGCAGCAGGCGCAGCTCCTCCTCCGTGGCCGGCCGGGGCGGAACTAGCTGCGAGCTGGTCTCGTCGAAGGCGCCGTAGCCCCGCAGCAGGTCGTAGGTGTGCTGCAGCCGCACCGGGCGCATGGGGTGGTCGGTCCGCAGCACGTGGCAGGACAGGGCGGCGTCGTAGACAAAGGCGGCGCGGCGCATTATGTCGCCTCAGCGCCAGCCCGGGCTGCAAGACTGGCATCCAGCTGTCCCACTTCCATTCCGAACCCCATGACCTCGCCGAAGTGGCAGGCGGCACGGTCTGCCATCTGGTCCATTGAAGCAGCCTTCCCCAGAACCTGGGCCACGGAGGTCACTCCCCGGTCGCGAATGCCGCAGGGGACGATGTGGTCAAAGTAGGAGAGGTCGGTGTTGACGTTGATGGCAAAGCCGTGGTGGGTCACGCCGCCGGCAATCTTCACGCCGATGGCGGCAACCTTGGCGCCGCCTGCCCACACGCCGGTCAGCCCCGGCATAAGCTCGCCGGCAATGCCCAAATCCGCCAGCGCCCGCACGATGACTTGCTCCAGGGCGCGCACGTACTTGACTGGCCCGCCCCACTGGCGCAGATCAACTATGGGATAAGCCACCAGCTGCCCCGGACCGTGGAAGGTCACCTGCCCGCCCCGGTCGGTCTCCACCACAGCAATGCCCCGATCCGCCAGTTGGGCCGGGGTCAGCAGCAGGTGCTCCGGCGGGCTAAGGCGGCCCCAGGTGTACACCGGCGGGTGCTCCAGCAGCAGCAGGGTGTTGGGCTGGCGGCCATCCCGCACCGCACCGGCTACCTGAAGCTGCAAGTCCCAGGCGCGGCGGTACTCCACCAGCCCCAGGTTAACTACTTGGCAGATTGGAGATGCGGGCATTACAGACCCTTGCGTAAATCTCTTTATCGAAGCTGCGGAAATCCCCCCTGGCCCCCCTTTGCAAAGGGGGGCCAGGGGGGATTTCCGTCCCAACTCTTCACAACCACACTAGTTATTTATGCAGGTCTTGGCGGAAAGCCTGAATAAAGCGACTCAGTATATCTGCGTACCGGGGCCCATGGCTTCCAGCCGCCGCTTCACCGCCTGCAGGAAGCCGCCGGCCTGGGCGCCGTCGTTGATGCGGTGGTCGAAGGAGAGGCAGAGGTTCATCATGGAGCGGATGGCGATGGCGTCGTCGCGCACCACCGCCCGCTTCTGGATGGCCTCAAAGGTCAGGATGGCCGCCTGGGGGAAGTTGATGATGGGCTTGGACACCACGGACCCCAGAGCGCCGGTGTTGTTCAGGGTGAAGGTGCCGCCGTGGACATCCTCGAGAACAAGCTTGTTCTGGCGGGCCCGCTGGGTCAACTCCCGGGCGGCCCTGGCCAGCCCGGCAATGCTCTGGCGGTCGGCGTCGCGCACCACCGGCACCACCAGTCCTTGGGGCGCGGCCACCGCGATGCCCACGTTAATCCGCTTCTTCAGCACAATCTTGTCGCCGCCCCAAGATGCGTTAAGGGTGGGAAACTCCTTCAACGCCTCCGCCAGCGCCTTGATGACAAAGGGCAGATAGGTCAGATCCACGCCTTCCCGCGCCTCGAAAGCGGCGCGCACCTGGGCGCGCAGGGCCACCAGGTGGCTGACATCCACCTCCACCGCGCTCCAGGCGTGGGGAATCTGGCTGGCGCTGCGCACCATCGCCTCGGCAATCATGCGCCGCACCGGGGTGAGCGTGATGTACTCTTCATCGAGACTGGGGCTGCCCCCCGGAATGGCCGCAGATGCCGCCGGGGTTGGCGATGGCGCGGCAGCAGGCGGCGCAGGCGCTGCCTGACCTGCCGCCACGTGCTTCAACACATCGTCGCGGGTGATGCGCCCGCCCAGGCCCGTGCCCTGCACCTGGGACAGATTAACCCCGTGCTCCTGGGCCAAACGACGCACCGCGGGGGACATCCGCGCCGTGGACTCACCTTCAGCCGCAGGCGCCGGTGGCGCGGGGGCTTCCGGAGCCGCTTCTTCTGATGTAGGGCCGCCGCCGGTGGGGCCCATGGGCCGGGCATCTTTGATCAGGTAGCTGGTGATGCCGCCAGGCGGGGTCGCTGCCGGAGTACGGAGCGGCGCGACCTGCGCGGGAGCCGCCATTGAGACCGCACCCGCCGGAGTCTCTGACGTCTCCACCTCCGCGATGGGCGCGCCCATGGGCACTGTCTGCCCTTCCTGGGCCAGGATGCGCAGCAGGGAACCGGCCACGGGAGAAGGAAGCTCCATAGTCACTTTATCGGTGACCACCTCGACTAGAGGCTCATAGCGGGCGATGCGGTCGCCGGGCCGCTTGAGCCACTTGCCGATGGTGCCTTCCACCACCGATTCGCCGACCTGGGGCAGAGATATGGTTACGGCCAAGGGAACACCGCCTGCATTGAGTGCCTATAGGACGAACCGCCACTGAGCGCACAGAGATCACAGAGATTATTGAGAATGAATCGTAACCTCTCTGTGTCCTTTGCGCTCTCTGTGGTGATCGTCACGTTTTTAGTACGCCGCCAGCTTGCGCAGGGCAGCGGCAATTTTTGCCGTGTTGGGCAGGTAGGCCTCTTCCAGAGTGGCGGCATAGGGCATGGTGGGCACGTCCGGGCCGCAGAGCCGGGTGATGGGCGCATCCAGATACCCAAAAGCCTCATCCGCCACCACGGCAGCCACCTCCGCGCCCACGCCGCCGGTGATGTTGTCCTCGTGGACAATCAGCAGCCGGCCCGTCTTCTGCACCGACTCCAGCACCGTGGCCCGGTCCAAAGGCTTGAGAGTGCGCAGGTCCACGACCTCCACCTCGATACCTTCGCCCGCCAGCAGTTGGGCCGCCTCAAGGCAGTAGTGCAGCATCAAGCCGTAGCTGATCACCGACACATGACGCCCCGGCCGCTTTACTTCCGCCTTGCCGATGGGAACCGTGAAGTCTCCTTCCGGAACTTCGCCCCGCACCAGGCGGTAGGTCTTCTTGTGCTCCAGGAAGATGACCGGGTTATCGTCCCGGATGGCCGCCTTGAGCAACCCCTTGGCGTCGTAGGGCGTTGACGGCGCAATGACCTTGAGCCCGGGGGTGTGGAAGAAATAGGCCTCAATGTTCTGAGAGTGGAACAGGCCGCCCCGGATGCCTCCACCGTAGGGGATGCGCACGACTAAGGGCACCTTCAAGGCGCCGTGGGAGCCATAGCACAGGCGGCCCGCCTCGCCGATAAGCTGGTTGGCCGCGGGCCACACGAAGTCGGAGAACTGGATCTCGGAGATGGGGCGCAGGCCCCGGAATGCGGCCCCCAGGGCCACGCCGATAATGGCCGCCTCCGCCAGGGGGGTGTCAATGACCCGGCTCTCACCGAACTCGTCAAGGAACCCCTGGGTGGCCAGGAACACGCCGCCGCGCCGGCCCACGTCTTCGCCCATGACAAAGACCCGTGAGTCGCGCTGCATCTCCTCACGCATGGCCTCGCGCACCGCTTCAATGACACTCTTAACGGCCATGGCAGGCCTCCTTACGCTTCGCTAGTGCCTCCCGACATAGGGACATAGGGCAAACTAGCGCTATGACAAGCCTTACGGGGAGTAGAGATGATCCAACAGGCCAGAGGCACTGGGAAAGGGCGCGGCGTCGGCGGCTTCCGTGGCCTGGTCCACTTCCCGCTGGGCCTGGGCAAGCACCTCATCCACCTGGGGTTGCGACATGATTCCCTGTTGCACCAGCCAGGCGGGAAAGGTCACCACCGGGTCGCGCTGCCGCAGGGCGTCCACCTCTTCCTTGGGCCGGTAGCCCCGGTCGTCATCGTCGGTGGTGTGGGGCATGAACCGCTCCACCTTCATCTCCAGCAACACCGGACCCGATTTACGCGCATGGATGATGGCCTCTCGGGTGGCCTCGTAACACGGGAGCAGCTCCATGCCATCCACCACAAAGCCGGGGAACCCGTAAGCCGCGGCGCGGCTGGCCACGTCTGCCACCGCCATCTGCCGGCTCTGGGGCACCGAGATGGCGTAGCGGTTGTTTTCGCAGATGAAAACCACCGGCAGGCGGTGCACCCCGGCAAAGTTCATGGCCTCGTGGGCCTCCCCCTGGCTGGAGGCGCCGTCGCCGAAGTAGACCAGCACCACCGTCTTGTCCCCCAGCATCCGGCACGCCAGCGCGTAACCCACCGCGTGGGTTAGGGACGAGCCCACCACGTTGGAGGTCTGGATAATACGGCGCGGCAGGTCGGCGCCCTGGAGGGGGAACTGGCGGCCGTTGCTATAAGGGTCGCCCTCCTTGCCCATGAAGGAGTACATCACCTGGGTTGGCGTTAGGCCCGCCGACTTGATGGCCAAGTCCCGATAGTAGGGAAACAGGAAGCAGTCGCCATCCTTCTCCGCCGCCAGCAGACTGCCCAGTTGGGCGGCCTCATGGCCCTGGCAGGACGCGATGATGGGGACCTTGCCCTGGCGGTTGAGGGCCCAGATGCGCTGGTCCATCTCCCTGGTGCCCACCATGCGGGTGCAGGCCTGCACCAGGTCTTGGGGCGTGATGCCTTTGGGCAACCCGTCACTCTGACGACGGTGCTCCCCGGCGGGGGCCGAATGTTGGGGGTGGGTTGGTCGCGCCTGAGCCATCACTCCCTCCGCCGGCGTTCAAATCCAAAGTGCTGGGTGTTAATCGGTTCCAAACTGACGGCCAAGTGCCGCCAAGTGACATCTGATGGCGACACTAACTAACTTTCCCCATTATATCTTTACGAGCACGGCCATACAAACCGCGC
>SHYG01000063.1 GCA_009692925.1 Dehalococcoidia bacterium | reverse complement strand
AATCTCGCCATAGGGCGTGGTCTCGGCGAACTCCTGGTCCCAGTAGCGGGGGTCGGGATCCATGACGGCTTGGCTGAAGCGGCGCAGGTACTCGGCGTCCACCACGCCCCAGGCCTCCACCACCTCGCCCTTGACGCCGACCATGGCCCGGACCTCGGGCGTCATGGCGGACTGAGTCTGCTGGGTCATGCTGGTATCCCTCAGGACAGATTTGGCGGGTTCAGACTACCGCAGGCGGGCAGGTGAGTCAATATGGGGGTCTGGCGGCGGCCAGGTCTGATTGACGCCCCAATTCAGCCCCCCGTATAATCAACCCGCGCTCCCCACATTGCATGATGGTGGTATTTTCGTGGCATTAAAAGACCGTTTGGAAACCGAAATCCGGGACGCCATGCGCCTCCGCAACCAGCCGCGGGTGGACACCCTGCGCTTTCTCAAGAGCGCCCTGCAGATGATGGAGATTGAGCGGCGCAAGCCCCTGGACGACGCCGGCTTCCTGGAGGTGGTGTCCAAGCAGGCCAAGGAGCGGCGGGAGAGCATCCGCATGTTTGAGCAGGGCCATCGCGCCGATTTGGTGGCCAAGGAGTCGGCGGAGTTGGCGATCCTGGAGGAGTACCTGCCCGCACAGATTGGGCAGGAGGAGCTGCGGAAGATCGTCCAGGCGGTCATTGCCGAGGTGGGCGCTACCTCCATGCGGGAGAAGGGCAAGGTCATGGGCAAGCTGATGCCCCAGGTGCGCGGCAAGGCCGACGGCGCCCAGGTCAACGCTTTGGTGGAGCAGTTGCTGGGGGCCGGCGGCTAAGTGCAAACCGACGTTTTCACCGCAGAGCGCGCCGAGCACGCTGAGATAACGGCTAACGTCCTCAGTTCTCTGTGTCCTCTGTGCTCTCTGTGGTTTACGGTCCCCCGGTAAGGCCAAGACGATGCGCTTCGGCATTCTGGTCTTCCCCGGCACCTGGAGCGACACCGACTGCCATTATGTAGTCCAGGACCTGCTGCACCAGCAGGCGGACTACATCTGGCACCAGCAGCAAGACCTGAGGGGCTACGACTGCATCATCGTCCCAGGCGGCTTCTCCTACGGCGATTACCTGCGGGCCGGCGCCATCGCCCGCTTCTCGCCGGTGATGACCGCCCTGGGCCGCTTTGCCGCCGATGGTGGACTGGTCATCGGCATCTGCAACGGCTTCCAGATTCTCTGCGAGGCCGGCCTGCTCCCCGGTGTTCTGATGCGCAACCAGCACCTGGAGTACCGCTGCCAGTGGACTCACCTGCGCACCCAGCGCGCCGATACTCCCTTCACCCGCTGCTGCCCGGCGGATAAGGCGCTGCAGGTGCCGGTGTCCCACGGCGAGGGCAACTACTACGCCAGCGCCGCCACCCTGGCCCGGCTGGAGGAGGAGGGCCGGGTGCTGTTCCGATACTGCGATGCCTCCGGCGCGGCAACCCCTGAGTCCAACCCCAACGGCTCGCTGAACAACATCGCCGGCATTGTCAACGAGGGCGGCAACGTGCTAGGCATGATGCCCCATCCCGAGCGCGCCTGCGAACCCCTGCTTGGCAGCAGCGACGGCAACTGCATCTTCCAGTCGATTATTGATAGCTGTGGAACCCGGTAACGGCGCAATGCTGGCGGTAGGCCTGGCGCTGCTGGCCTCCCTGGGATTTGGCAGCTCCGCCATCTTTGCCCGCCTGGGAATGCGCGACATCCCGCCGCTGGCCAGCACCCTCATCTCCGCGATAGCCAGCCTTCTGGTGGCGGCGCCGCTGGCCCTGCTCTTTGCCCGCTCCGATATGCTGGCCTTGCCGCCGGTGGCCTTCCTGGGCTTGCTGCTGCTGGGCGCCCTGAACTTCCTGGGGGGCCGCGGCCTGAACTACCTTTCCATTGGTTTGGTGGGGGCGGCCCGCTCCAGCCCCTTCGTGGGCGCTGCCGCCCTCTTTGCCGCCATCTTCGCGATCAGCCTGGCGGGGGAGCGTCCCCACGCGCTGGTGCTGGCGGGCACTGTCGGTGTGGTGGCGGGCCTGGCTGTCAGCACCGGCGACTCCTTCCGCAGTGGCTGGAGCCGCGACGGGAAGTCCCTGCTGGGATACGGTTTGGCCCTGGGCGCCGCCGTGTCCTATGGCGCGGGCAACGTGGTGGCCAAGGCGCTGACCCACAGCTACGGCTCACCCTTTATGGTGGCGGCCATCAGCCTGCTGTTCGGGGTGGCCCTGCTGCTGCCCCTGGGCGGACGGGACGCGGTGCGGCGTCTGCGTTCCCCAGCCGCAGGACGGCGCAATTTGGTACTGGTCGCCGCATCGGGCATTGCCGGCGCCTGCGGAGTAATCAGCCTGTATCTGGCGCTGGCGCGTGCCCCGGTGGTAGTGGTGTCGCCGATATCCAACGTCAGCCCGCTGCTCACCCTGCTGCTGGCCCACCTGTTCCTGGAGCGGCGGCTGGAGCGCGTCACCCGCTGGGTGCTTATTGGGACACTGCTGACGGTGCTGGGGGTGCTTCTGGTGGTGGTAGGCGGCGTCCTCTGAGCTGCGACTGTTTACTGTCCCCGACTCGTTGACCCTCCCCAGCGGCGCTGGTACACTCGTTGCCACCCGTAGAGGCGGGTTTCAAACCCGCCCCTACAACTGACGTGTTGATGGATATGACGCTCCACCCTAAATCCTCCAGCTCTAACAGCGACAGCCAGGCGTGGCCCTCCCAGGCGGTGCTGGACGAGATTGCCCTCAGCCGCGCCGAGTACGAGATGATCCTGGACCGCCTGGACCGGGAGCCCAACCCGCTGGAGCTGGGCATGTTCGGCGCGCTGTGGAGCGAGCACTGCGGCTACAAGCACTCGCGGCCCCTGCTGCGGCTGTTTCCTGGCCGCTCGTCGCGAGTGCTTTCCAAGGCTGGTGCGGAGAACGCCGGGGCCATCGACATCGGCGACGGCCTGGCTCTGGTGTTCAAGGTGGAGTCCCACAACCACCCCTCGGCAGTGGAGCCGTTGCAGGGCGCGGCCACCGGTGTGGGCGGCATTGTGCGGGACATCCTGGCGATGGGCGCGCGGCCCATCGCCCTGCTCAACTCCCTGCGATTTGGGCCTCTCGACGACCCCCTGAACCGCCACCTGTTCCACGGCGTGGTGGAGGGAATCTCCTGGTACGGCAACTGCATCGGCGTGCCCGACGTTGCCGGGGAGATTTACTTCGACCCCGCCTACTCCCAGAACCCGCTGGTCAATGCCATGTGCGTAGGTTTGGCGCCCATTGACCGGCTGGCCACCGCCGCCGCCCGCACGCCGGGCAACGTGCTGCTGCTGGTCGGCGCGGAGACGGGTCGCGACGGCATCCACGGCGCCTCGGGGCTGGCCTCCCGCACCTTTGAGTCGGAGGAGGAGCGCCGCCCCACGGTGCAAGTGGGCAACCCTTTCATGGAGAAGATACTCATCGAGGCTTGCCTGGAGGCTTTGGCCACCGGCGCGGTGGAGGCCATCCAGGACTTGGGTGCGGCGGGCCTCACCAGCTCGACCCTGGAATCCGCCGCCAAGGGCGGGTGCGGTGTGGAGCTGGACCTGTCCCAGGTGCACCGCCGGGAGCCGGGCATGACCCCCTACGAGGTGATGCTGTCCGAGTCTCAGGAGCGCATGGTGCTGATGGTTCCCCCGGAGAACGTGCCGACAGTGGAGGCGGTGTTCCGCAAGTGGGACATCCCCTGCCGGGAGATAGGCCGGGTGATCGCCCAGCCCGAGGCCCACGTGCGGGACGGCAATCGGACGGTGGCGCGTCTGCCGCTGCGACACCTGGTGGAGGCGCCGCGCTACCGGCTCCAGGGCCAGATGTCTGCCGAGCAGCGGGAGCGGCAGCGCCTCTCCCTGGCCGATGTGCCCCTGCCCAGGGCCGGCCCCAGCGAGGTGCTGCTGAAGCTGCTGGCCTCCCCCAACGTCGCCAGCAAGCAGGCGGTGTACCGGCAGTACGACCACCAGGTGCAGACCAACACCGTGGTGGCGCCGGGCAGCGACGCCGCGGTGCTGCGGATTAAGGGCACCGGCCGGGCCATCGCCCTGTGCATTGACGGCAACGGCCGCTACTGCTATCTGGACCCCTACCGGGGCGGCCAGATGGTGGTGGCGGAGGTCTGCCGCAACCTCTCCTGCGCCGGTGCGGAGCCTTTGGCCCTCACCGACTGCCTCAACTTCGGCAACCCCCAGCGCCCCGACATCTACTACCAGCTGGAGTGGTGCATCCGGGGGATGGCCCGGGCCTGCCGCGCGCTGGGCGTGCCGGTGGTCAGCGGCAACGTCAGCCTCTACAACGAGTCGCGGGGCCAGGCCATCTACCCTACGCCCGTGGTCGGCGGCGTGGGCCTGCTGGAGGATGCCACGCGCCACGCCCGCTCCGCCTTCCCCGAAGCGGGTTTGCTGGTGGTGATGCTTGGGGGAGCGACGTCCCTTCCCCCCCTTCGCAAAGGGGGATCAGGGGGGATTTCCCCCGCGACAAAAGGCTTTGAGAGTGCGTGGCGCGTCCGCGCCTCTGATTTGGCGGGCAGCGAGTACCTGCAGGTGGTGCATGGCCGCGTGGCGGGCCGTCCGGCGATAGACCTGTCTATGGAGAAACGGGTGCAGGCCTTGACCCGCCAAGCTATTCGGGGGGGCCTGGCCGCCTCCGCCCACGACTGCTCCGACGGCGGGCTGGCGGTGGCCCTGGCGGAGAGCTGCATCCAGGGCGGCGTGGGTCTCCAGGGGGGCGAGGTCTTTGCCCGCCTGCCTCGGCGCTGGGACGCCGCCCTCTTCGGCGAGGCCCAGTCCCGCGTCGTGCTGTCCTTGAAGCCGGAGCACCTGCCCCAACTGGCGCGCCTGGCTGACGAGGCAAACGTGCCCCTGCGGGAGCTGGGACGCACCGGGCGCGCGCGCCTCAAGCTTGGCCGCCGCCTGGACCTGCCCCTGACGGAGATTGCCGCCGCCTGGCAGGGCGGCCTGGAGCGGGCGCTGGGTAAGGATACGGGGAAGGGGAGTTCATAGAGCCATTTTGCATTGTAATCAGGTTTGAGATGCATACAAGCACCAAGTGGCTGATCGGCGAAATCGCGATCACTGTAGTCGTCCTAACCTTGTTGGGCATTACCCATAACGCGCCACTTTTCCCTTATAAGGTTCACAAGGTACTGCACATTTTCGGAGCGGTGATCTTTCTGGGAAACATCATCGTAACGGGCGTATGGATGTTGCTGGCAGAGCGGACGCGGGAAGCAGCAATACTGCAATTCGCTTCAACGGTAGTGAACTGGGCGGATGTGGTGTTCACCGCGCCAGGGATATTACTGTTGCTGGCGAATGGGCTGATTCTCGCCACAACCTGGGGCGGAATACTTGGTGTGAGTTGGATTACAGTTGCTCTGGCGCTGTTCGCCTCGTCAGGTGTTGTGTGGGCGGTGTTCTTAATTCCAGACCAAAGTAGACTCATTCGGCTGTCTGCGAATGCTCAAGCGGGAGAGACGCTTCCTAAGCCATTTTTTCAGGCGCTGCACCGGTGGTATTTTTGGGGAACCGTGGCTACGATTTTACCGCTCATTTCGTTGGGCTTAATGGTTATTAAGCCAAAGTTCTGGTAACCTAACGCAGTAAATGCGGGAATGTATGGGGACAACTGACCGAATAGAGATCAATCCCAAGGTCATGCTGGGCAAGCCGGTCATCCGGGGAACGCGGACCCCCGTGGAAATAGTCTTGCGCAAACTCAGCGAAGGGGCTGGCGAAGCTGACTTGCTGGAGGCCTACCCGCGCTTGACTCGGCAGGATGTCCTTGCCGCCCTCAGCTATGCCGCGGATATGGTGGCCCGTGAGGAAACAGTCTTGGCTGGGCCAAACTCCTAACGGTTTCGATCCTGAGAGATGCGCTTCCTGGCGGATGAAAACTGTGATTTTGCGGTAGTCCGTGCCTTGCGGGCGGCGGGCCACGATGTGACGGTGGTGGTGGAGATAGTTCCAAGGGCGGAGGATGAGTCAGTAATCTAACTTGCGGCCAGTGAAGGCCGCATTCTGCTTACCGAGGATAAGGACTTTGGCCAATTGGTCTTCTCCGCAGGACATGCCACAGGAGGTGTCATTCTGTTGCGCTTTCCAGCAAGGGCTAGATCAAGGCTGGCTGCGGCGGTGCAACTGGTGACGGAGCGAGGAGATCAAATCATCGGGTGTTTGATTGTAGCCCAGACTGGCCGGTTCCGCATAAGTTCCAGCCTCGAAGGTTAAGCTTGGACGGGTTCTGCAGTGGCTGGAATCCCGCCTCACCGCTATGGGACTCCAGGTGAGTAGCCCACCCCTGCGCGTCCTCTTCCTGACCCCCTACTTTCGCCCCTACTTGGGTGGCATTGAGCGGGCCATTGAGCAGCTCTCCTTCCAACTGATGCAGTCCCCGTCGGTGGAGGCGGTGGCAGTGCTCACCACCAAGTACGCCTTCCCGCGCATCCCCCACCCGGAGTGGGCGGACCGGGAGACCACGCCCCAGGGCATCGCCATCTTCCGCCTGGCCGGACACCCGGAGAAGTCCCTCCCCCTGTACTCCGTGCCGCTGGTCTGGTTCTCCCCCGGACAAATCCAGCGCTACGTTCAAGAGTTCAACCCCAACGTGGTCCACTTCGTGGGCGACGGCTGGTTCTGGGGGCATTTTTGGGCCTGGTTTTGGCTGCGGGGACGGGCCAGGTTTGTCTTCACCCCATCTTTTCACACCCTGCCGCCGCACCGCTGGTGGCTGCGGCCCATCAACGGCTTCCTGTGCGGCAGGGCGCATCATGTGGTGTCGCTGAGCCGCAACGAGGCAGAGCAGGTGCGCCGCGCCTACTGGACGCCGCGCCGCAAGCAGCGGGTCATCGGCTGGGGGGCGTCGCTCCCTGGCGGAATCCGGCCTGGCCCCCCTTTGCAAAGGGGGGATGGGGGGATTTCCGTCTCAGCCCCCCTGACCATCCTGTGCGTGGGACGGCTGGGCGCCCATAAGGGGCAGATGTGGCTCCTGGAAGTCTACCGGCGGGCGCGGCCTCACTTCCTTCACCCCACCCGGCTGGTGTTGGTAGGCCGGGATGAAGGTGGCGCGGCAGAGCTGCGCGCGGCCATCGGGGAGGCGGGGCTGGCTGGGGAGGTGGTGCTGACGGGTGAGGTGTCCGATGCTGATTTGGCGGACTGGTATCTCAGGTCAGACCTGTTTGCGCTGTTTTCCAGGTACGAGGCCTTTGGCCTGGCTTTCTTTGAGGCCATGTCCTGCGGCGTTCCGGTGCTGACCCATGCCGTGGGCGCCAACCTGGAGCTGCTGAGTCAAGGTGCGGTGGTGACGCCCCGCTTCGACGCGCCCGCGGCAGTGGAGCATCTAGTTCGCTTGGTGAACGACGACGCGCTTCGGCAGCGGTTGGGGCAGCAAGGGCAGGAGTATGTGCGCGCTCGGTTCACCTGGCCCGAGGTGGCCCGCCAGTACTTGGAGCTTTACTCCGGCTAGCTGTCCTTGCAGGATCATTCGATTATTGGCCGGCCTGTAGGGGCGCACCTGCGTGTCTGCCCCCGGGACTGACCTTTCACCAGAGGGTCAGACACCCTTCGGCCCGGCTCAGGGCAGGCTCTGGTCTGCCCCTACATTCGGGGACATATTGAATTACCCTGCTTCTCCTTGCCAGCAACGAGCCAGTGGGCTATCATCCGAACCAGATAGCGGCAGGAGATGGCAGTGGACCAACCCAGCCTGGCGGGGCGCTTTTTGGATGAGCTGCGGGCCATCGTGGGGGCGCGGCACGTGGTCAGCCACCCGGAAGACCTGCTGGTGTACGAGTACGACGGCTCCATCGACCGCCGAGCGCCATTGGCAGTGATCCTGCCTGCCTCCACCCAGGAGGTCAGCCGGGTGCTGGCGCTGGCCTACCGGGAAGGCGTCCCCGTGTCGGGCCGCGGCGCTGGCACCGGCCTCAGCGGCGGCGCCATCGCCGCGCCGGGGGGCATTCAGATTGGGTTCGCCCGAATGAACCGCATCTTGGAGGTGGACACAGTAAACCGCACCGCGACGGTGGAGCCGGGGGTGGTGAACCTGGACCTGGACATGCACGCCCACAAGTTCGGCCTGCGCTACGCCCCGGACCCCTCCAGCCAGCGGGCCTGCACCCTGGGAGGCAACATCGCCGAGAACGCCGGCGGCCCCCACTGCCTGGCCTACGGCGCCACCACCAACCACGTGCTGGGCCTGGAGGTAGTGCTGGAAGACGGCGCGGTGGTCAGCCTGGGCAGCCTGGCGCGCGAGACCCCCGGCTACGACCTGCGGGGCGTGTTTGTCGGTTCGGAGGGCACCTTTGGCGTGACCACCCGCATCGTGGTGCGGCTGCTGCCCCTGCCCGAGACTGTGAAGACCTTCCTGGGCATCTTCCCCGATCTGGACTCCGCCTGCACCGCGGTGTCGGCCATCATCGGCTACGGCATCATCCCGGCGGCGCTGGAGATGATTGATGCCCTGAGCATCCGGGCGGTGCAGAACGTCATGGACGCCGGCTACCCGCCCGATGCCGGCGCCGTGCTGCTGGTGGAGCTGGAGGGGCTGCGGGAGGAGGTGGAGGACACTAGCCGCGAGGTGGAGGCGGCGCTGTGGGAGGGCGGGGCTGCCCAGGTGCAGGTGGCCGAGGCGGCGGAGCACCGGGCCAAGCTCTGGCTGGGCCGCAAGAACGCCTTCGGGGCTTTTGGTAGTATCGCTCCCAACTACTTCCTGGTGGACGGCGTAGTGCCCCGCACCAAGCTCACCCAGGTGCTGCGGCAGGTGTCGGAGATCAGCCAGCGGTACGCCATGCCCATCGCCAACGTGTTTCACGCTGGCGACGGCAACCTGCATCCCATCATGCTGTTCGATGAGCGGGTGCCTGGAGCGTTGGAGAAGGCACTGGCCGCCGGCGGGGAGATTCTGCGAATCTGCGTGGAGGCTGGCGGCACGCTGACGGGCGAGCACGGGGTGGGCCTGGAAAAGAAGGAGTACATGCCCCTGGTGTACACTCCGGAGGACCTAGCGGCCATGAAGCTGGCGCGGGACGCCTTTGCCCCGGCCAACCGCCTCAACCCCGGCAAAATCTTCCCCGACGGGCAGGACCACCCGCCCTCGCCCCACCGTGCCGCGCCGGGGTTGTATGCGTAGGGAGGTTATCAGATGGCGCGGCAGAAGATAAGCTTCGTAGTGGATGAAAAGGGACGTAAGCAGGCGGTGGTGCTTCCGATAAAGGAGTGCCAGCAACTCTTGGATGACCTTGCCGACCTCGCACTGATGGCGGAGGGGAAAGACGAACCGACAAAGTCACTGGAGGCGGTCAAGCAGAGGCTGGAAGGACACCGCCGGGATATCTACCGTTGACCCTCTCGCAACATCTATCTTCCCTGCTGGAGGCGGGCATACAGGTCCTCCCCCCGGAGCGGCTGCCGGCATACGCTATTGACGGCCAGACGCCCCAGGCAGTAGCGCAGCCCGCCACCCGGCAGGAGGTGGCCCAGGTGCTGCAGTGGGCCTCTGCGGAGGGACTGGCGGTGTGCCCCTGGGGCGGCGGCACGCAGATGGGCGTGGGCAACTTGCCCCGCCAGGTGGACTTGGTGCTGGACCTTGCCCGCCTGGACCGACTGCTGGACTTCCAGCCCGCCGACCTGACTGTCACCGTGGAGGCGGGCATGACCCTGGCCGTCCTCCAGTCGGCGCTAGCCCAGGGAGGTAAGTTCCTGCCCGTGGAAGCGCCCCTGGCGGACCAGGCTACTATCGGCGGCATCCTGGCGACGGGCGCCACCGGGCCGCTGCGCCTGGCGTACGGCCTGCCCAGGGACTGGCTCATCGGCATCGGCGTGGTCAGCGCCCAGGGCGTGGCCAGCAAGGCGGGCGGCAAGGTGGTCAAAAATGTTACCGGATATGATCTTAACAAGCTGTACACCGGCTCCCTGGGCACTTTGGGAGTCATTGTGGAGGCCACCTTCAAGCTATCGCCGCGGCCCGCTGACTTCGCTGCCCTGGTGACCGGCTTCCCCTCTGCCGTGCGGGCAGTGCTGGCGGGCCAGCAGTTGGCGGGGCAGGTCTTTGCCCCCCAGGGGTTGCAGGTAGTGACGGGGCCGGTGGTGCGGCGGCTCGGCCTAGAGCAAGCTGGAGGCAACGTGAGAAAATCCCCCCTCGCCCCCCTTTACGAAAGGAGGGTTGGGGGGATTTCTCGTATCGCTCCGGAACCACGCACCGGGGAAGCCCTTGCCATCGCATTCTTCCAGGGTCGCGGCCTGGCAGTGCGGCGACGGCTGGAGGAGTCCCGGCGGCTGCTCCAGTCCCAGGGAGGGTCAGAGGCAGCGGTCCTGGATGCCGGCGTGGGTCAGGAGCTGCTGGGGCGGCTCACCGGCCTGGGCTGGGCTGCTGAGACCGCGCCCCGGTTGGGGCTGAAGGTCAGTGTGCCGCCCTCGGCGGTGGGCCAGGTGGCGGCGTTGCTGTCGGAGGATGCTGCCTCAGGTGCAGACACGGGCATCATCGCCGACCCCGGCTTTGGCACGGTGCGTCTGCTCCAGTGGGGAGAAATCCCCCCGAACCCCCCTTTCGCAAAGGGGGGTTCGGGGGGATTTGACGGCTCCCCCGAGAAAATCGCCAGGCTGCGCGACCAGGTTCGGAAGCTGAACGGCTGGGTGGTGGTGGAGCAGTGCCCCCTAGGGCTGAAGCAGCAGGTGGACGTCTGGGACGTGGAGCCCCAGGCGCTGGAGGTTATGCGACGTCTCAAGCAGAAGTTCGACCCTCTGGGCACCCTGAATCCGGGCCGCTTCGCCGGGAGGCTGTAATGTCTCTCAACGCAGGGTCTGGGTTCACTGGGGTTGACGCTCCATCGCCCGCCGACCTCTCCCGCTGTGTCCACTGCGGGCTGTGCCTCAGCGCCTGCCCCACCTACACCACTCTGGGAGTGGAGACCGAGTCGCCTCGAGGCCGCATCGCCCTGATGAAGGCGGTGCAGGATGGCCGGGTAGGCATCACCCCGCGGGTGGTGGGCCACTGGGAGATGTGCCTGCAGTGCCGGGCTTGCGAGGCGGTGTGTCCCTCGGGAGTGCCCTACGGGCGCATGATGGCCGCCACCCGCGCCCAGGTGCGCACCCAGGGTCGGCAGTCGGCCATGGTCAAGGGCGCGGGCCGCCTGCTGCTGCGAGGGGCGCTGCCTCATCCGCGCCGCCTGCGCCTGGGGGCGGGCCTGCTGCGGCTCTACCAGCGATGTGGTGTGCAGTGGCTGGTGCGGAGTTCCCGCGTGTTGCGGCTGCTCCCCGGCGGGCTGGCCCAGTTGGAGGCGGCCCTGCCGGCGCTGTCCAGGTCGTTCTTCGGGCCGTCCGGCGAGACACACAGGGCGCTTGGGGAGAAGAGGCTCACCGTGGGCCTGCTGTCGGGCTGCGTCATGCCTCTGATGCAGGCGGACACCATGCGGGCGTCAGTTCGGGTGCTGATCCTCAACGGTTGCGACGTGGTGGTTCCCCTGGGCCAGGGCTGCTGCGGCGCGCTGAACCAGCATAGCGGCGACCTGGAGTACGCCCGTCGCATGGCCCGGCGCAACATTGACGTGTTCCTGGCCGCCGGGGTGGAGCGCATCGTCACCGCCTCGGCGGGCTGCGGCGCCAGCATGAAGGAGTACCATGAGTTGCTGCAGGATGACGCCGAGTACGCAGAGAAGGCCCGCCGGTTCTCTGAGCTAACCATGGACATTACCGAACTGCTAGTGTCGCTGCCCTTTGCGGCGCCTACCGCGCGGCTGGAGCGGCGGGTGACCTACCAGGACCCCTGCCATCTGGCCCACGCCCAGCGCATCACCGCGCCGCCGCGGGCGATCCTGCAGGCCATCCCCGGCGTGGAGCTGGTGGAAATGGAGCAGGCCAGCATGTGCTGCGGCGGGGCGGGAATCTACTCCGCGGTGCAGCCGGAGCTGTCGGGGCAGATACTGGAGCGCAAGCTAGGCTTCATCGCCGAAACCGGCGCGGAGGTGGTGGCCACCGCCAACCCCGGCTGCATGATGCAGCTGGAGCAGGGCCTGCGCCGGAAGGGGAGCACGGCCCGGGTGTGCCACGTGGTGGACCTTCTGGATGAGGGGTATCGAGGGGAGGAGTGATTTAAGCTGGCGCGGCCCGCCTTGGAAGATAACGGCTCTCCGCGTCAGGCGCAGCGGACGAGCGGGAAAACAAGTTCTCCATAGGGGATACCGCCCTCTGCGGGTTGCAGGCTCGAGTTGGGCAGCCTATTTGAGCTATTCTAAAGAGCGAGGTGCTCCCACAGGACCAACTTCCTCGAGCTTATGTCACCGCGGCGGTACGCTTGGAAGACAGCAACAACCTGTTCAAGAGAAGGGTCGGCCGTTGCACACCGGAAATGCTGTTCGAGATTTCCCTCCTGGTACTCCAGGTCGAAGCCATCCTCAGTACTGCCATGCACCTGGACATAGGTCGTGCCGTTCCCGCCAGTGTCTAGGATGACGAAGGAATCGCTTCCGCCAGGCATCTGCTGGAGAGCCATGTTGATGTCTGCATCGGATGTATTTTGGATATCTTGGCCGAAACCACTCGTTAGTCGGAACACTTCTACCTCCGCCTGCGGCTGTCGGGCCGACAGATATTAGACGCCCTGAATGGGATGTCACCCCATGTCTGGCGTCTGGCCCCCCCTCACCCCGCCGCGTCAAACTCCACCAGGGCGCGCTGGGCCGCGGAGAGGCTGGCGCCGCAGGCTACCTCGTAGCCCAGGGTGGGCAGGATCTGCTCCAGCCCCGACAGCAGGGCGAACACGTTAATCTCCCGCGCCGACTCGCCCATGA
>SHYG01000003.1 GCA_009692925.1 Dehalococcoidia bacterium | reverse complement strand
CTCCCGCACCGACGGCGGCAGCAGATACCCTTGCTCTCGGTCACCCGCCAGCAGGTTGTACGCCATCCCCTCGTACCTCGCTCCATGTTTCCATGAGCTTACTGCTTTACCTACCCTGCGAGAAGGGGGTTTGTGGGACAAGCTCCTATGTCCTGGTTATACTTTTCGCCATTCATCTGTGACATGCGCTCTCTCGCGTTGTTGCAGGATAGCGATGTAATCCGGTATCCCTCCTTTGCGATAATTTTCGGCAAGTCTAACTGTGGTAAGACCAGCCTGGCAGATACACTGATGACCTCTATGTTCGGCTATGCCCACACAGTAGAAAAGAGGAGCTTTACCACGTCTCAACTTCGTGGGTTACAACAAGGATACAAAAGGTTTCCGGTGGTGTTTGACGACATTGGGCGCAACGCATTCAGGCTTCATGGCAGAGATATGATCAAGGACGAGATGCAGCCTCCCGTCACAGAATACCCAGGTTTCATACTCTCCATGAATGCGGAGCCCCAGTCGTTCCCAGACGAGGTGGTAAAGCGCAGCATGATGATTTACACGACGCCGGCGTTGCCGCCACACAACGAAGAGCTACGTCAGCGACTGCAGGGCAGCGTACAGGAGATGCGCCGTGGGCTAACGGGACACCTCTATCGCCGCTACTTGACATCAGTTATGGATCGCCTCGACGATGAGCGACTACCGGAAGATTGGCTGGGGCTGTCGTCAGGCGAGCTAAGCAGCATAATCTCGAGCGCCATAGACGTATCGCCGCCACGCTGGTGCCAGACCGTAACCTGGTTTGACTACGCCGAGAATCGGTATGACCGGGTGAAGGCCCGCCTTGATAGCTTGCTGAGGGTATCGACCCACGCCAAGAGCGAGGGGGACGCGGCCAACGGCTGGAAGATTGAGGACGATAGGATCATAGTTTGGGAGCAACGAGACGCCTTCGGCAGACGTGGGTTTGACTGGGAGGATGTGCCCTCTACGTTAATAGACGAGGAGGCTAGCGGCGGTAGCAGGACGGTGCTGCACAGAAGCCAATGTAGAGGAGTTCCTTGGGCGCGGCTTGCGCCCGTTACGCCAGTGGTGGAAGCCCTGGGAGTCGGCTTAACCACAATACAGCACAGCGCCTGAACAGCGAGGGGCTATAAGTTGGTTAGCGGTCAAGCTCACCTACCTTTCAGGTAGTCCAAAAACTCTTGGTAGGTGCTGAACCGGGCCACCACCTTCAGAAACTCCGCCGCCGAGGCGCTGTCCCGCCGCAAGTCCTGTAGCTGCTGCCCGATGGGACTGACTGAGCCCGCGCCGGTGGCGTAGGAGCCGTGGAAGGCAAAGTAGGCCTGGTTTATCTTGCGGATGGGGTACCCCTGGCCATCCAGGAACTGGCGGCGCTGCTCCATATACGCCTCAGCCTCGTCGATCTTTCCCATTGCCAGCAGCTCCTCAGCACCCAGGCGCGTCTCCCGCATGGCGGCGTTGAAGTCAAAGGCATCCGCCTCGGGGGCATCTGCGCTTGGTTCTGGCGATCTGGAATCGGTTGCGGGCCGGTCCACCACCTCTCCAGTCAGTGCGGTATAGGCCCGGTCGCCGATCTCCTCCCCCACAATGGTGGCCACCGTCTCGTTGATGGCGGTCAGCTCCGGCGTGCGGTCAAAGCCCTGACCCAGCGGGCGGAAGAATAGCCACTGGTGGACCCACTCGTGGGCCACCGTGGCCATCCCGTATTGCAGCCCGTAGGCGTCGGAGACCACGCTGGGGTAGGAGGCCACACCCCCGGTGCCTTCTACAATCGCCGACAGCCCGCGGTCCGCCAACACGCCCGCTTCCACCAGCTCTTTGTCGCCGTCGTCCAGGGCAGGTCGCAGCAGCACCGCCCACTCCCGGTGGATGCGCTCCCGGGGCGACGTCACCAGGACGTGCGGCGAGCTGGAGAGCACCGCATCCACCGGCGGCATGACAATCCCTGCGCCCCAGTCCAAACCCTCCTGGGCCAGGACATCGCTGATGGCCGCCTCGATGGCCGCTTCCACCAGGGCCCGCAGCCGCGCCCGCCGCTCGCGCAAGTCCGCCAGCTCCTGCCGGGACACGCGGAGTTGCTCCTGGGTAAGGGGGTCGCCGGAAGTGCCTTCGCCATCCAGAGCACGCTCCACCTGATCCGCGCGCTGGGCCAGGGAGAAATACTCCTGCGCCCAGGCCGCCTTTTCGGCGCCAGTGGGCGACTGCCACCAGGCCAGGGCACGGTCCAGCTTGTGGAGCCACTTCTCCGGGAGATGCTCCAGCTCCCAGGCCAGCAGGCTGTACCGGTAGGGCGCCAATAGCAAGTCCAGGCTGGCGGGCCGGTAGCCGCCACCGGAGGCTAGTATCAGACCGGCCAACAACACCACCAATATCCCGCGGAGGAGCCATCGCATGCCCTAACTATACAACTCGGGAGGAGGCCACGGCGCACCGCTTACCGCACCGGCGGAGGGAGCGCCATGCGGCGCAGCAACGCGCTGAGCAGGTCCACGCCGGTGACCAGAATCATGTACCACATCAGCAGCAGGGCAACATCCGTGTAGTGAAAGTAGCTCAGGCTCAGGCGGAACTCCCGCCCCATGCCGCCGGCGGCCACAAAGCCCACCACCACCGTGGTGCGGATGACCACTTCCCAGCGATAGAGCAGGTAGGTCAGGAAATGGGGCAACGCCTGGGGCAGAATGCCGTACAGCAGCATCTGGGTGTTGCTGGCCCCGGCCGCCCGAAGTGCGCGGCTAGGCGCGGGGTCCAGGTTCTCCACCACCTCTGCCGACAACTTGCCCACGATGCCGAAGTTGTGCAGGGCCAGGGCCACCGCGCCGGGCAGCAACCCCGGCGACAGGAAGAACACGATGATCATGGCCCAAACCAGCTCGGGCACGGCGCGGGTGAGGTTGTACACCAGCCGTATGACGTGATGCAGCACCCGCCAGGGCCGAGACGACGCGCCGCCCAGGCCGCCGTGACTCACGTTGCGGGCCGCCGGCAGGAAGGTCACCAGCACGCCGATGCCCGCCAGGCCGATGGCCAGCACGCTCATGGTCAGGGTCTGGTACGCCAGCTTGCCGGTCTCCAGCCACCGGTCCCACTGGGTGTAAGCCGGAGGAGAAGTTGAGTCTCTGCCAAGCATCTGGCCCAACAAGCGCCCGGCTCCCTGCCACGTATCCGCAGCCAGCAGGTTGGGGAAATCCCGGTCTACGCCGAACACCAGGTAGCCCCAGGAGGCCGCCGCCAGCGCCAGCAGTCCCAGCATGGAGAGCCGGACCACCCCACCGGGCTTGGGACTGGCCGAGGCAGACCGGGTGGGCCTCTCCCTCGCCTCCATCAGGACGCCAGCTTCCGGCGCACCAGGGAGCTCCACTGGTCCACCAGCACCACCAGCACCAGCATGAACAGGAGCAGCGTCCACACCTGCCGGAACAGCAGGTCGTTCAGCGACAACTGTAGCTGATACCCCAGTCCCTGAATACCCACAAAGCTCATGATAGCCGCCGAACGGATGGCGCACTCGAAGCGGTAGAAGGTGTAGCCCACCATGTCCGGCAGGGCCAGGGGGATGCGCCCGTACAGCAGCTGGCGCACCGGCGACGCACCGGCGGTCCGCAGCGCCCGCAGCGGCTCGGGCGGCACGTCGTGGAGCAGCTCCGAGTAGATGCGCCCCAGGATGCCGCCGTAGGGGATGCCCAATGCCAGCACCGCCACCAAGGGCGAGAGGCCAAAGGCGGCCACGAAGAGCACCGCCCACACCAACTCATGGATGGCCCGCATCCCGCCCAGGGAGAACCGGGATGCCAGCGCCACCGGCCACCGCAGGCGCGGCACAGAAATTACAGTGCCTGAGGCCAGTATGCCTAACGGCAGGCCGATGAGCACCGCCACGGTCATGCCCGCCACGGCGTAGGCCAGGGTGGGCCACGTGGCGGCCAGGCTGATGCGGAGAAACTCGGGGGACAGGTCTGGCGGGAAGAGGGCCAGGAAGAAGGTGCGGGCGGCGCCGCCACCGCCGCTGTGAATCAGGGAGCCTCCCCAGTCCACGCCCGTTAGGCTCCAGAGGAATGCCCCCAGCAGCAGCAGGGTCAGCAGGCCGCGGCTATCGGATAGCTTCAGCGCCTCACTCCTGCCGTATTGCGCCGTTCTCAGGACGCCGGCGGTCCAGGTCGTAGAGGCGGTCCAGCACCGCCTCCGTCAGGTCGGCGGCGGGCAGGTCGAACTGCATCTCCCCCTGGCGCAGCCCGATGACCCGGGTGCAGTACTTCTTGATGAGATAGGGCGAGTGCAGGCTGGCGATGAGGGTCTTGCCGGAGCCTTCCACGAGGTCCACCAGCAGGCGCATCATCTCCTCCGCCAGAGCGGGGTCCAGGGATGACACCGGCTCGTCGGCCAGGATGATGCGGGGCGACTGCAGCATGAGCCGGGCGATGGCCACCCGCTGCTGCTCACCGCCGGAAAGGCGGGAGGTGCGCTGGCTGGCCTTGTCGGCGATGCCCAGCCGGGCCAGGGCCTCCTCCGCCAGATGCCGCTCCCGGGGCCAGATGAGGGAGAGGGCTGAACCCGCCAGGCTCCACTGGCCCAGCCGCCCGGCCAGCACGTTGTGAAGCACCGGCAGGGAGGACACCAGATCGTACTGCTGGTGCACCATGCCCACCAGCCGAGCCAGCTCCCGGCCGGGCCTCATCTCCGCCAGGTCACGCCCGTCAATGCACAGCTGGCCGGCGTCGGGCTGCAGCAGGCCCGCCAGCAGGTACAGCAGCGTGGTCTTGCCGCTGCCGCTGGGCCCGGCCAGGGCCAACCGCTCGCCGGGCTGCACGCTGAACGCGATGGGGGCCAAAGCCCGCACCCCAGGGTAGCCCTTGGCAACATCCTTGACCACCACGTGAGTGGCGGCCGGGGCAGCGACTGCCGCGTGGTGTCGAGAATCAGCCATCTACTTGATTATCCCCAGGTTGCGGCCAATCTGCTCGATGGGCTGGTAGTTGGCGTTGCTGGTCTCGATGAACTTCTGGGTGGCGAACAGGCCCAGAATCTCCTTGTTCTCCTGCAGGTTCAGCTTCAGCAGCGCCTGCTTGGCCTTGCTGGTAAAGCCGGCGCCGTAGGTCTTGTCCAAGCCAGGGTGGGCCAGCCAGTGGTAGTCCACATACTCGGGAGTGGTGTAGAACTCACGCACCTTGGCCGGGTCAATCTTGCCGGCCTTTACTGCCGCCGTCCACACATCCTCGTTCAGCGCCCCCACGTCGAAGGAGCCGCTCTGCACCAACTGCCAGGTCAGGTCGTGGGAGCCGGAGAAGTTGGGCACCGTCTTGAAGGCGGTGGCGGGGTCTATGCCGGCCTGGACTAGGAAGTGGCGGGGCATCAGGTGGCCGGAGGTGGAGCTTTCACTGCCGAACGTGATGGTCAGGCTTTTGGCCTGGGTTTTCAGCTCTTCCAACGACTTCACCGGCAGCTCGCTGCGCACGATGAACCGGGAGTGGAACTTGGCGTCGTTCTCCCGCTGGACAATGGCCAGCGCGCCGGGGTTTTGCAGCCGGGCCTGGGCCCCGGTGAGCCCGCCGAAGAAGGCCAGTTGCAGCTCCCCCTGGGTGAAGGCGGTCACCACCGCGGCGTAGTCCACGCTGGGCACATACTGCACCTGCACCCCCAGCTCCTTGGACATGTAGGCGGCGAAGCTGTCGTAGCGGCGGGCCAAAGTGGCGGCGTTCTGGTCGGGAATGCCGCCAATCTTGAGAGTCGGCGGCGCCGGAGTTGCCGCAGGAGCGGCGGGAGTAGGTGCTACGGCGGGCCCGCAGGCGACGATGCCTGCTGCCAAAATCAATGCGGAGAATACCACCAGGACAAGTCTGCGGGCACTAAACCTCTGAAACATCTGAAGCATTAAAGAACCCTCCTGCTAACCCAAATGTTTTTGCTGACCCAAAGGCGAATCGGGACCACCGTATGCGGCATTCCAGCGGCATGCCTGTGGGGCAGAAAGCAGGAGGTCTAATGGTGGCAACGAACCGGGGAGCTAAGAGGTAACGCCACCGTGGGACCGCCAGCCTGTCCAGGCCCCGCAGGCGGGGACTCAAACGAAGCCGGCGGCAAACCGCGGAGAGCGGAACGTGATGACGGCGTTGCGCACATTCAGGCAGTTTAATATCAGGTATATATTTTGTCAATAATTTTGAATCTGGGGACGGCGATGGCCCTGGGCAGCGGGATAAACCCGACCGGGACTGGCGATGGGCGACATGGACGAGAAAGCGGCGGTTGGCTATAATACCGTCCCGGCTGAAAGGCCCCGCATTGCTGGAGAGGTGCCGGAGTGGTCGAACGGGCACGACTGGAAATCGTGTAGGGGCTCACAAGTCTCTCGCGGGTTCGAATCCCGCCCTCTCCGCCAGCCGACCCACTGGTACTTGACCCGCACTCCTCCTGCCATCCAAGCGCCAAGCGCCTTTTGGGAAGACTATAATCCGTGGTCAAGAGCGCTGCGACCACCCCTGAAGCCTATCTGAGCGCCCTGCCTCAGGAACGCCAGCAGACCATTGCCGCCCTGCGCCAGATCGTCCTGGACAACCTGCCGGCGAGGTACGCTGAGGCTATGCGGTGGGGAGGCCTCTGCTACGAGGTGACCCTGGAGCGGTACCCCAAAACCTACAACAAGCAGCCTCTGATGTACGCCGCCCTGGCTTCCCAGAAGAACTACTGCTCCCTGTACCTCACGGCCGTGTACATGGAGCAATCAGCCGAGGCGTGGCTGCGGGCCGAGTTTGCCCGCGCGGACAAGAAGCTGAACATGGGCAAGTCCTGCGTGCGGTTCAAGAAGCTGGACGACCTGCCTTTAGACGCCATTGGCCGGGCCATTGCCAGCACATCAGTGGACGCCTTCCTCACTGTGTACGAGCGGAGCCGCCGGCGCCAGGGATAGCCCTTAGGGTTGGCCGCTGGCGAAACGTAGGGGAGACACATGCGTCGCCCCTACGTTGTTTGCGCGTACCAGTCGCCCGGCGCCTACTCCTGAGCAGTTCCGGAGCCGGGCTGGGACCCCCTGGTCTGGTACAGCTCGGGGTTGGCGCAACTCTCCAGCCGCTGCCCCTTCAGCCCAGCCACCAGGTTGCGGGCGGCCAGCAGGCAGGTGGCCCGGCGGGACGCCACTGTGGCGCTGCCGACGTGAGGGGTAATCACCAGGTTATCCAACTTCAGCAGCGGGTCATCGGCAAGTATGGGCTCCGGGTCCGTCACATCCAGCGCGGCGCCGCGGATCCAACCCTCGCTCAGGGCCGTGTACAGGGCTTTGGAGTCCACCACCGGGCCTCGCGACACATTGATGAGGATGGCGTTGGGCTTCATCATCCGCAGCTCCCGCTGGCCAATGTAGTGGCGGGTTTGAGGAGTCAGCGGCACATGGAGGCTCACAAAGTCGGAGGTCGCCAGCAGAGCCGGAAGCTCGGCATACTTGAGGCCGTACTGGTTCTCCACCTGCGGACTGCGGGTGCGCGAGTGGTACAGCAGGGTCATGTCGAAGCCCCGCGCCCGCTTGGCCACCTCTAAGCCAATCTGGCCCAAACCCACAATGCCCAGGGTGGCGTCATGGACATCCATGCCCAGCCAGCGCATGGGGTGGAAGGCCAACTGCCACTGGCCATTCCTTACCCAGCGGTCGCCCTCGCTCACCCGCCGGGCCGCCGCCATGAGCAGGGCAAATGTCAGGTCAGCAGTGGCCTTGGCCAGCACGCCGGGGGTATGCCCCACCAGAATCCCGCGACGGGTGGCCTCCGCCACGTCCACGTTGTCCAACCCCACGGCCAGCTGGCTGATGATTTTGAGGCGCGGGGCGGCGTCCATGGCTGCCCGGTCCATGCGGTCCATGACAGTCGTGAGCACCGCATCGACGCTGGCAAGCTTTTTGCGGAGCTGTTCGGGGGTGGGCGGATATTCATCCGGCCACACCTCCAACTCCGCCTCTTTGGCGATCATATCCAGTGCCTCTGGAAAGATCTGCCGCGTAACAAACACGTGGGATGTGGCCAATGCCGGCCTCCGTGCGATCAGGGTGCAACTGCCCCAGCTATCATTGTATCCAACACCGTATTTTAATTCCAGCAGCCGCCAGTCGGTTTGGGGCGCTAACTCAATTAAGACCCAGCCTTACCGGGCTTGTGGGGTAGCCGGCGCCGGACGGCGATGTTCCCGGCGCAGTTAGGCGGATTCCGGCCATGTATGCTTATTGACACGGGACACCCGCCATGCTAACCTTCCCACAATGCAATTCGGAGCATTTCGGGCTAAAGCTGCATTACTTCAGCGATAATGCAACGAAAAGCGACTATATTTAATCTCACAAGGAGAACTATGCGATCAATCTCCCGGCTCAGGTCACTGCTCCACTACACCTTCAGCGCCGGTGTGGCATCATTGCTGCTATTGGCAGTGGCCTGCGGCGCCGCCACCACCGCCGTGCCTAGTGCCACTACTGCGCCGGCCCCCGGCGCCACAGCGAAGCCCGGGGTCACCACCGCCCCGGTAGCCCCGACAGTCAACCCCGGCAAGCTCACCATGATGGTGGGCAATTGGGGCGCCGGCCGGTTCGACTATGTTTACTCTGGCACCGGCACCAGCAACCAGTACGCTCGCATCCTGCACGGGTTCCCCATCGCGGCGAACCCCAACGGCACCATGACCCCGGGCATCGCCACCGACTGGAGCATCTCCGCCGATGGCAAGACCTGGACCATTACCGTCCGGGACGGCGTCAAGTTCCACGACGGCTCACCCCTCACCGCCGCCGACATCGCCTGGAGCATGAACCACGAATGGGGCGCGGAGAGTCTGGCCTACAACAAGGGCACCACCGGTCAGGCCGCCGCCCGCAACGCGGCAAAGATTGAGCAGACCGGTCCCAATAAGGTCAGCATGACCACCAAGAACGTGGACTCAGGAGTGCCCTCCGGCCTGCTGGCGGAAGCCGGCCCCAACTGGCTCGGCCTGATCATACCCAAGCGGGCCACCCTGAACGACGAGGCCGAGGCGGCTGCTTACGATCGCAACCCCATCGCCGCCGGCCCAATGAAGCTGGTCAAGTATGTCCAGGCCGAGGTTATGTCCTTCGAGCGGTTCGAGGACTTCTACTATCAGCCCAAGAACGGCCTGCCGGAAGACCGGCGGCCCAATTTCAAGTTCCTGGACCTGCGGCTGGTGCCTGAAGAGGCCACCCGGGTAGCCGCCCTGCGCGCCGGCGACGCCGACATCGTCCCCGCCAGCCTGGCCACCAAGAAGCAGGTGGAGGCCGGCGGCGGCCGCCTGGTCTTTGGCCCCGAAGGCGTGTACATGCGGGTCATACTCAGCGGCTGCTGGGAGGCCAACTACACCAAGTACCCCTGCAAGGACAAGAAGGTCCGTCAGGCCCTGGACTACGCCCTGGACAAGAACATCCTCCGGGACAAGCTCTACGGCGGTCCTGAGGTATTTTCCACTAAGGGCTGGGAGTTTGTGACTCCCGGCGCCCTGGGCTACAGCCCCGACCTGGACGCCTGGCCCCAAGACGTGGCCAAGGCCAAGCGGCTCATGACCGAGGCCGGCTACCCCAACGGCCAGGGTTTTGGCAAGCTGACGGTCAACACTTGGATCTCGGCGTCTCTGCCCTTCATGCCCGAGGCAGCCACTCTCATGGCCGACACCTGGCGGCGGGAGCTGGGGCTGGAAGTGGAAGTTAAGGTGGGCGAGGAAGCGTCCCTTAACGCCTCCCGGCGCAACGGAGAGCTGAACGGCCAGATTACCGTGCGGGACAACGAAGCGCGGATGGACGGGGCCAGCATCATGCGGTCCGGCTACGGCACGCCCGACCAGGGCGACCGCGCGCACCATGACCAATCGCTGTTTGACGAGGTCAGCAAGACTTTGGCGGTCACCGATCCGGCCCTGCGCGGCGCCGCCCTCAACGGCACCTACAAGCGGCTACGGGACGAGTCCTACGAGTTGGGCATCGGCTACGTGAACATCCCCTGGGGCGTTGGCCCCCGGGTCACCACCTGGAAGCCCTTCACCTTCTCCTTCTTTCCCTCGGGCCTGCACACCATCGTGCTGAAGTAGTCCCTAGCGGGACGGCCCCCGGGGTGGGGGCGTCCAACCGGCGGGAACAACAGTGAGGGGGGCCGATTAACGGCCCCCCTCACTGTTGTGCTTTCCGTAAGGGGCACTACTATATCCTATATCTTCGTCTCCCGTTGATGACACTTCTAGAGAATTACCTACACTTGGCAGAAATAAAAATATCAATAGTTCATCTCAATTCATGATAATTGACATTCAGCATATGCTCTGTTAACATCCAGACAACTTTTGCCGCTTGCCTGTTATAAGTGGAGTTTTCGTAACACTATGGCGTAAAACATGGTATTTAACGCTATTAGAGCCGTAACCATCCACTGGCCGGTCGGCGGCGCAGGAGGCTGATTTTGTGATGGATTGCAGGGGGGGCCGTTGCTTGCCCCCCCTGCAATTTGATGGCCGGGGGGCAAGCCCCTGCCGTTCTCAATCAATTAGGAACCGGGCAAATTGCCGAAAATGATAAATGTATGTTGATAAATGTATGTATAGAGGAGGACTTGTCCATGCGGTATACCAGGACTCATCAGCGCAAACTTTTCTTGGGGTTGACTCTCTTGACCCCGCTACTACTTCTACTGCTGCTGGCGGTAGGCTGCGGCGCCGCCGCTCCGCCGGCGCCGGCAGCCAACCCCACTGTGGCGGCGCCCGCTACTGGCCCTGGCGCCCCCACAGCCATGCCCAAATCCATCACAGCGCCCGCGGCTCCGACAGTCAACCCCGGCAAGCTGACCTTCATGACCGCCGGCGTCGGCAACGAACGGTTCACCTACAACTATGCCGTGGGCGGGGGCAACAACTTCGCCCGGTTTCTCCAGGGATACCTTATAGCCACTAACGAGAAGACCGAGCTAATCCCCGGCATCGCCTCCAAGTGGGACGTCTCCCCCGACGGCAAGACCTGGATCTTCACCATCCGGGAGGGCGGCAAGTTCCACGACGGCAGCGCCATCACCGCCCAGGACGTGTGGTGGACCTTCATGCACTACTGGGGCAAGGATGAGTCCGGCTCCGCGGCGGAGCGGGTCACCCAGAGCAGCGCCCAGTCCCTGGCCCGGACCGTGGGCAGCATCACCCAGCCCCAGCCAAACCAGGTTGCCATTAACTTCACCCAGGGCAACGCCGGCTTCGCCGGGGCCTACGTGTCGGAGGCGGCAGGCAACTGGTACGGAGTGAACCCCAAGCGGCCCAAGGTCCACGACACCGCCCAGGAAGAGGCCTACGACAAGAAGCCCGTCAGCTCCGGCCCCTTCACCCTGATGAAACACGTGCCCGCCGAGGTGATGGCCTTTGAGCGGTTTGAGGACTACTACTACCAGACCAAGAACGGCCTGCCCGAAGACCGCCGGCCCAAGTTCAAGAGCTTGGACCTTCGGCTGGTGCCAGAGGAAGCCACCAGGGTGGCCGCCATTCGCGCCGGCGATGCGGACATCGCCCCCGCCAGCCTGGCCACCAAGAAGCAGGTGGAGGCCGGCGGCGGCCGCCTGGTCTTCGGCCCTGAAGGCCTGTACATGCGGGTGATGCTGCTGGGCTGCTACAAGACCGCAAACCCTTGCAGCAAGAAGGAAGTGCGCCAGGCTCTGGACTACGCCATTGACAAGAACATCATCCGGGACAAGCTCTTTGGCGGCCCGGAGGTGTTCCAGACCAAGGGATGGGCCCACATCACGCCCAGCACCATCGGGTACAGCAAGGACCTGGACGTATGGCCCCAGGACGTGGCCAAGGCCAAGCAGTTGCTGGCCCAGGCCGGCTACCCCAACGGCCAGGGCTTTGGCAAGCTGACGGTCAACACTTGGGTGTCCACCGCCATGCCCTTCCTGCCGGAGTCAGCCCAGCTTGCCGCCGATTTCTGGCGCAAGGAGCTGGGGTTGGACGTGGAGGTGAAAGTCGGCGACGAGGCCGCCCTGAAGCGGGACACCCTCACCGACGCCCTCCACGGGCAGATACTGTGGCGGGACAATGAGGCCGGCCTGGATAAGTCCAGCGTGTGGCTGCCCTCCTACGGCAGCCCCACCCACGGGGCCAGGCTGCACCAGACGCAGGACCTGTTTGATCTGACCGGCATGGCCCTGGGTGTGGTAGAGCCGGTGGAGCGGCAGAAGCAGAACAACATCCTGGCCAAGCGCGGCAGGGATGAGTCTTACGAGCTGGGCATCGGTTACATAAACATCCCCTGGGCCGTGGGACCGCGGGTCACCGCCTGGACGCCCTACCCGCTGGCCTTCTATCCATCCAACATTTATGGCATCACGCTGAAGTAGCGCGACGACTTCCGGCGCAGGCGCCAGGATAACCGCGGGCGCCTGCGCCGGGAACCCCCGCCAAATTGACATGATTGGCCCCAGATGATAGTATCAATCAAACTTGATGCTGTCCTTAAGTTTTACGGTCTGCCAGTAGTTGGAACAGCACGGTGACTGAGGCCGCAGCCACGCCATGGCTACCCGTGGGAGGCATGGCTGGCCTAGCTGAGCAGCATTCCTGGGTTGTACCCGCCCAGGGGCGGTTCCCGGGGAACGGCGTCACAGTTACGGTACCCTCGCCGGTTGGCTAATAGTGGATTACCTGGCGTTCAGCGACCAATTGGAGCAGGTTACTTACAGAAACCACAGCAGATAGGCCTGGGGCAGCAGACATGTAGCCCCAGCAGGCGCTTCGGCGCAGTCAGACTCAGAGGTGGATATGCAGCGGTACATCCTGTTCAGGGGCATTCAGGCGCTGTTCACACTGTGGATTTTGAGCCTGGCCATCTTCCTCAGCGTCCACCTTACGGGCGACCCAGCCCAGTACCTGCTGGGGTCTGAGGCCGGACGCACCGAGTACGAACAGCTCAAGAAGAACCTGGGGTTGGACCGCCCCTTGTACATCCAGTACATTGACTTCATGGGCGACGTGGTGCGGGCCGATTTCGGCAAGTCGCACATCCTGGGCCGTTCCGCCCGGGAGGTGCTGATGGAGCGGTTCCCCGCAACGTTGCAGCTAGCCTCCGCTGCCTTCCTCATTGCGCTGGTGGTGGGAATCCCCCTGGGCATCGTGTCCGCGGTGAAACGCGACACTCCCATTGACATGTTCGCCAAGTTCTTCGCCGTATTGGGCATTGCCACGCCCGGATTCTGGATCGCCATCATGCTAATCCTGCTCTTTGGGGCCATCCTGGGCTGGCTGCCGACCTTCGGCAGAGGGGGCTTGGATCATTTCGTATTGCCCTCCTTTGTGCTGGGCTGGGCCGCCATGGCAGGCATGGTGCGCCTGGGCCGCTCCAGCATGCTGGAGGTTCTGGACAGCGAGTATGTTAAGTTCGCCCGGGTCAAGGGACTGTCGGAGCGGCTGGTCATCTTCAAACACGCACTTAAGAACGCCATCATTCCCCTACTGACCTTCTCCGGGCTGACTCTGGCCGGGTTGCTCAACGGCTCGGTGGCGGTGGAGGTGGTGTTTGCCTGGCCCGGCATTGGGCGCCTGATGCTCCAGGGGATCCAAACCCGTGACTTCCCCATCGTGCAGGCCACGGTGCTGGCTGCCGGACTCTTCTACATTCTCACGGCCCTGCTGGTGGACATCCTTTACGCTTATGTTAATCCCAAGATTCGGTACGAGTAGATAACTGGTGCGGAGGGAACTATGGCTGCCGTGACTAGTGTCACAACTACTGCAACACGGCCCGGCTGGCTAAGGCAAATGCGGACCAAGACCCGCCGGCTAAAGCTGCCCTGGATTCCCGTGGCCATCGTGTCAACGCTGGTCATCTGCGCGATCTTTGCCGAAGTGCTGACGTCTGTCGATCCACGCGAGATCAACATGCTTGAAGCCCGGATGTCGCCAGCAGTTATCAGCGAGTTTTTTGGCGGGGCAGACGCCAACTACAGTTGGAGCCATCCCCTGGGCACCGACGTCATGGGCCGGGATATGCTGAGCCGCCTGATCTACGGCGCCCGCACCAGCGTGTTGATTAGCCTGGTGGCGCTGAGCTTCGGCATGGTGGTGGGCACCACGCTGGGGCTGATTGCCGGGTACCGTGGCAAGTGGGTGGACGCGCTGGTCATGCGCTTCGCCGACGCCGCGCTGGGATTCCCCACCATCCTGGTGGCCATGATCATTGTGGTGCTCCTGGGAGCTGGCATGCTGAACATTGTGCTGGCGGTGATGCTCACAGTGTGGGCCAGGTTCGCCCGCATGATCCGGGGCGACGTGCTCGCCATCCGGGAGTTGGACTTCGTCACCCAGGCGAAGATCGCCGGGGTATCCGCCCACATGATTATTGCCCGGCACATTTTCCCCAACATCGTCAACACCCTGTTGGTCATCACCAGCCTGCAGATCGGCCAGGTAATTCTCCTGGAGGCCTCCCTGAGCTTCCTGGGCTTGGGGTTGCCGCCGGGTGAAGCCGCGTGGGGCATCATGGTGGCCGAGGGACGCACGGTTATCGTGGACGTGTGGTGGCTGTCCCTGCTGCCCGGTCTGGCCATCACCATAGTGGTGCTGGCGTTCAACTTCTTCGGCGACTGGATGCGCGACACGATGGACCCCAAGCTCCGGCGAGCCTAGCCGGCGGAGGAGAATTACACCTTGGCTAAACAAGCGCCGGTTCTGGAAGTACAAGACCTGAGGACCTATTTCTACACCCGCACCGGCGTCGTAAAGGCGGTGGACGGGGTGAGTTTCTCACTGATGCCAGGAGAAACCCTCGGAATAGTGGGGGAGTCGGGCAGCGGCAAGAGCATGACCGCCCTGTCCATCATGGGGCTGGTGCCCAAACCCGCGGGGAAGACCGTGGGCGGCAAGGTGCTGCTGGACGGGGAGGACCTGCTGCAAAAGTCCAACTCGGAGATGCGGCAGATCCGGGGGCGCAAGATTTGCATGATCCTGCAGGACCCCATGACCTCCCTGAACCCGGTGTACACCGTGGGCAACCAGCTGATTGAAACCCTGCGGATGCGGGAAGACGCGCGCGGACACGGATTAAAGGAACGGGCAATTGACCTGCTGTCCAAGGTGAAGATTGCCTCCCCGGAAACCCGCATCGGCAACTACCCCCACCAGATGAGCGGCGGCATGCGCCAGCGCGTGGTGGGGGCTATCGCCATCTCGGGGTCGCCCAAGGTGCTCATCGCCGACGAGGCCACTACCTCCCTGGATGCCACGATCCAGTATCAGTACCTACAGCTCCTCCGGGAGCTTCAGAAAGACACTGGCCTATCCATCATCTTCATCACTCACGACTTTGGCATTGTGGCCAAGATGTGCGACCGGGTGGCGGTGATGTACGCCGGGAAGATGGTGGAGTTCGCCCCAGTGCGGGACCTGTTCAACAAACCGTCTCACCCCTACACCGAGGCGCTGATGCGCTCCGTGCCCAACGTGGATGAAGAGGTGGACAAGCTGTACGCCATTGAAGGGCAGCCACCGGCACTGGACAAGCTGCCCGTCGGGTGCCCCTTCGCTCCCCGATGCCCTTATGTCTTCGATCGGTGCCTGCATGAGTATCCTACGTCGGTGACGGTGGGCGAAAATCATCATGCCCACTGCTGGAAGTTAATATGAGTCAGAATGGGGCGGCCACCTCCGCGGTAATCTCGGTGGAAAATGCTCAGAAGTATTTCCCGGTGTCCAAAGGGGTAGTGGTTAGGACGACCATCGGCCACGTCAAAGCGGTGGATGGCGTGAGTTTCGAAATCAAGCAGGGTGAAACCTTCAGCCTAGTGGGAGAGTCGGGCTGCGGCAAGACCACCACCGCCAGGATGATTCTGCAGGTGGAGAAGCCCACCGCCGGAATCATCAAGTTCCAAGGGAATGACCTAGCGACCCTTCGTTCAGAGCAATACCGCGAGTACCGGGCCTCGGTGCAGGCGGTGTTTCAGGACCCCTGGAGCTCCCTGAACCCCCGGATGCGGGTTGGCTCCATCATCATGGAGCCGCTGCTCACCAACCGGAAGCTGAGCAAGGGGGAGGCCAAGGAGAAGCTGGAGTCCCTGCTGGAGGAGGTGGGGCTGCACAGCTTCCAGGGGGATTACTATCCCCACGAATTCAGCGGCGGCCAGCGCCAGCGCATCGCCATTGCCCGGGCGCTGTCTTTACAGCCCAAGCTCATCGTGCTGGACGAGCCGGTGTCGGCCCTGGACGTGTCCATCCGCGCTCAGATCATGAACCTGCTGCGAGACCTGCAGGAACGTTACGGGGTGGCCTACCTGCTGATTGCTCACAACCTGGCTACCGTGCGCTACATGAGCCACAATGTGGGAGTAATGTATCTGGGGAAGATTGTGGAGACAGCCCCCACCCACGAGTTGTTCACCAACCCCATGCACCCTTACACCAAGGCCCTCATCTCGGCGGCGCTTCCCAGCCACCCGGACATCCAGCGGGAGGACATTGTGCTCAGCGGGGAGATACCCTCGCCGCTGAACCCGCCCTCCGGATGCGCCTTCCACCCGCGCTGCCCCTTTGTGCTGGACCGCTGCTCCAAGGAGCTGCCAGTGCTGAAGGAGCTGAAACCGCAGCACGAGGTGTCCTGCCACCTGTACTAATCGGGGAATTGTCGCAGCAAACACGTAGGGGCGGGTTTGAAACCCGCCCCTACGTTTGTCTGGTTGATACTGCCCGTACCTGGCACCAATCCTTTGGACAGACCGGCTCAGTCACCCACCGCCGGGCTAGGCACCCCGGCACTGCCTCCGTTGCGGCGCGGTCGGCGGGACGGCTTGGGCTTAGCTGCCACGGTGGCGGTAGCGCCATTATGAGTCGACAGCTCCGCAGCCACGCCCTCGTCGCCGTAGTTCATGGAGTACAGGTGGGCGTAGAGCCCGCCCAGGCGCAGCAGTTCCAAGTGGTTGCCCTGCTCCATCACGCGTCCATGATCCAGCACCACAATGCGGTGGGCGTTACGGATGGTGGACAGCCGGTGCGCAATCACCAGGGAGGTGCGCCCCTTCAGAATGCGCTTCAACGCCTCCTGGATCTGCATCTCCGTGTGGGTGTCCACGTTGGCGGTGGCCTCGTCCAGGATGAGGATGCGCGGGTCGGCCACAATGGCCCGGGCAAAGCTGATGAGCTGCCGCTGGCCGATGCTCAGGTTGCTGCCCCGCTCGCGCAGCAGGGTGTCGTAGCCATGCTCCAATCGCATGATGAAGTCGTGGGCGCCCACCGCCGTGGCCGCCTCCAGCACCTGCTCGTCGGTGGCTTCAATGTGGGAGTAGCGGATGTTCTCGCTCACCGTGGCGGAGATCAGGAACGGCTCCTGGAGCACCATGCTCATCTGACCCACCAGCGACTGCCGGGTCACGTCGCGCACGTCATGGCCGTCAATGGTGATGCGCCCGCTGGTGACGTCGTAGAACCGGCTGACCAGGGCCACGGTGGTGGTTTTGCCCGCACCGGTGGGGCCAACCAAAGCCACTGTCTCCCCCGGCTGCACTTCGATATTCATACCCTGAACCACCAGCACTCCCGGCTTGTACGCAAAGTCCACGTTGTCAAACTTGATGTGGCCTTTTATTGCGGGCATTGCCGGGGCGCCGGGCTTGTCGGTGACCTCGGGCTGCACGTCCAGCAGTTCAAAGATGCGCACGCCGGAGGCCATCGAACGCTGGAGCTGGGTGTACTGCATCGTCAGGTTTCGGATGGGGTCAAAGAAGCGCTGGATGAACAGCACAAAGGCCACCAGCACGCCCACCTGCAGACTCCCGGTGACCACCCACCAGCCGCCGATGACGATGACCAGCGCGGTGGAGATGCCGGTGAGCAGCTCCACCAGCGGCTGCACCCCGCCGGCAAAGAGGGTGGCGTTGATGTTGGCGTCCCGGTGCTCCCCGTTCAGCGCATCGAAGTGCTCCAGGTTGCGCTCTTGGCGGTTAAGGCTCTGTACCACCCGCACGCCGGCGATGTTCTCCTGCAATGCGCCGTTGACCAAGGCGATGGCCCGCCGGATGCGCAGGAAGGAGCGCCGGGCAAACCGCTGCCAGTAGGCCATGAGAAAGAAGAGCACCGGAATGACGCTGAAGGTAACCAGCGCCAGCTTCCAATCCAGGATGACCATCATGATGACGATGCCGCCCAGGCTCAGGATGTCGGCCAGGGTCATCACCATGATTTCGAAGGTTTCCTGGAGCTGGAGGATGTCGTTCTGCATCCGGGACATGATGCGGCCCACCTCGGTGCGCCGGTAGAAGGAGAGCGAGAGGGTTTGCAGATGGTTGAACATCTGGGTGCGCAGGGTGTAGAGCACGCCCTGGCCGACCTTGGAGATGCCCACCGCCTGCACAAAGTTGGAGCCGTAGTGCACCAGGGCCACCGCCAGGAAGATCAGCGCCACCTTGGTGAGGCCGGAGCCTTGGCCGGTGATGAGACCGGGCTTGATGTAGGAGTCTATGGCCCACTTGACCAGCAGCGGGAAAGCTACAGTGGCGCCGGTATACAGCAACACCGCCACCAGGGTAACTAATACCCATTTCTTGAAGGGCAGAACGTACCGGGCCAGGCGCATGGTGATGCTGTGATCGTAGGCCTTGCCCAGAATCTCGTCGTCGGACACCTTGACCGCAGACCCAGCCCCACCCGTCCGCTCCTGAGAGCCCTGGACGTTGAAGCCCATTCCGCCGCCGCCGCCGTGCATCATCATCAAGCGTTCCCTCCAGCCGCGCTCAGGGGAGAAGCGGCCTCCAGCAACACCTCTTCCTGGGGCTTAAGCTGGAGGTCATAGATGTCGCGGTACAGGCCGTTCCGGGAGTACAGCTCATCGTGGCTGCCTTGCTCTGCGATGGCCCCGTCCTGCATCACCAAAATGTGGTCGGCGTGGCGGACCGTGCTCAGCCGGTGGGCGATAATGAAAGTGGTGCGGCCCTTCACCACCTGCTGCATGGCCTGCCGGATCTGCCGTTCCGTCTCCACATCCACGCTGGAGGTGGAGTCATCCAGGATCAGCACCGGCGGGTCCAGCAGGATGGTGCGGGCGATGGCCATGCGCTGCCGCTGCCCGCCGGAGAGTGTGGCGCCCCGCTCGCCAACCCAGGTGTCGTAGCCTTCCGCCAGGCTCATTATAAAGTCATGGAGCTGGGCAGTCTTGGCGGCCAGCACCACATCGGTCTCCGTTGCGCCAGCCACGCCGTAGGCGATGTTCTCCCGGATGGTGGCGGCGAAGAGGAACACATCCTGGGCCACGATGCCCACATTGCGGCGCAGGGAGTCCAGGGTAAACTCGCGGATGTCAACGCCATCGATACGCACGGCGCCTTCCGAGGAGTCGTAGAAGCGGGGAAGCAGATGCACGATGGTGCTCTTGCCGCTGCCCGGCGCTCCCAGAATGGCGGTCACCTGCCCCGGCTTGGCGTGGATGTCAACATCCTTGAGCACCGGCGACACCGAGTCATAGGCGAAGGACACGTGGTCGAAGTCCACCTGGCCCCTGGGGCGCTCCAAGGCTCGGGCATCGGGCCGCTCGCTCACCGGCGACTCGGCATCCAGCACCTGAAAGACCCGCTCCCCTGCCGATACCGCCCTGGCGAAGGTGTTGATGATCCAGGCCGACATGCGGATGGGCTGGTTCAGCATGCTCATCAAAAAGAGGAACTCGGTGAACTGCCCTATGGTGAGGTCGGTGTTCACGACCTGCAGCCCGCCGTACCAGATGATGAACCCCGTGGCCACGGTGAAGAAGAAGGTGGTGGTGGCGTTGTTGCCGGACTCAATGCGGTCGGAACGGAACGCCGCGTCGGCCAAGTCCCGGGTCTTGGCCGCAAACTTCTTCTCCTCGTAGCTTTCCGCGGCGAAGGCCTTTACCACCGCCATGCCGGACAGGTTCTCCTGCAAGGCGGTGACCAACTCGCCGGTCAGTTGCTGCACCTTGGCCCAGGAGCGGCGCAGAGCATACACCACCATGGTGGATCGAACTACCATGAAGGGCACAAAGCTCAGGCTCAAGAGGGCAAGCTGCCAGTTCAGGCGCAGCATGAGCACGCAGATGACGATCATCATCAGCGTCATGTGCACCGAGCGCAGCAGCCCCAGGTTGATGAAGCGGCGCACCGACTCCACGTCTGCGGTGGCGCGGGACATGAGATCGCCGGTATGCTCCTTGTCATGGTAGGCGAAGCTCAGGTGTTGCCACTTGTCGTAGAGCAGGTTGCGCAGGTCGTAGGTGACTCGGTGGGAGGTAGAGTCGGAGAAGTAGATGCGGCCGAAGTCGAAGAGGCCCCGCAGAACGCTGACGCCCAGGAGCAGCAGGGCCAGCTCAATCAGGTGGCCTCGGTTCGCCCCGGTCACGATGCCATCCACCGCGCGGCCCAGCACCAGGGGAATAGCCAGAGTGGCTGCCACCGACAGCATCAGGGTAAAGTAGGCGAAGGACATGCGGGTGGGATAGCGCCATGCCATTCGGGTGATTCGTATCAGGATGCTCATTTACGCACTGAAGGCTATCTTACGCCGGAAGCGCCCGAGGTTCAAGGTCAGGCTGGACAATGTGAAAGGCCCCGCCAATAGCAGCGGGGCCTTACCGGTCTCCACGGGGGGCATGAGAGCTAGCAGGCTGCTGAAAAACCCCGATCTTGCGAAAAATGGACGGACTCGATGAAGCTATCGAAGCCGCCACCACACCCCAAATCCAGCACCGTCTCCCCTGGCCGGATATCCCCCAGGGAACAGGGGTTGCCCACCCCGGCAAAGGACTCCACCGCCGGGGCCGGCATGGCATCCACTTTCTCCATGGAGTAGCCCAGAAGCTGGGCCAGGGGCCTGCCGTGGTGGAAATGGAAGGTCTGGTCCGGGCTGGTGGCCACCTCGGTGTATTTGAGCTGCACCTCCCGCCGCAAGACAGCCACATCGGGCGCAACCTGGGTAGTCATCGCTCCTCCTCCTCCTTACCCATCGCGGTTAACCATCGCCTATATAACCTAACGCTGCAATTTTAGCGCCCTTCTTCGCCATAATCAATACTTTTGAACTTATCTCAGCCATACAGCTACGTATATCGTAAATAAAATTATGCCAGATGTAAACTCAGGTTATGGTTGTGGGGCGGAGCTATAAACAGATGTCGCCTGCATTGAGCAGGCGACGCACGAAGGTGGGCCAGCCGCAGGAGGGCTACATCCGCTCCGGGGCGCCCATGCCCATCAGCTCCAGGGAGCGCCGCAGCACTATCTGGGCCGACTCCACCAGCTTCAGCCTCGCCAGCGTCATCTGGCCGTCCTCGGGATTGGCGGAGATAACCCGGCAGTTTTCGTAGAACCAGTGGAAGGCGGTGGCCAGCTCCATGGCGTAGTGGGGCAGGTGGTGCGGCTCCAGGGACTGGGCCATCTTGGCCACCAGCTCCGGTAGGCGCAGCATGGTGCGGATGAGGTTGAGCTCGTTGGGGTCCCGCAGCAGGGATACATCGCCCCGGCTCCAGTCAATCTCCCGGTTGCGGGCCAAATTCAGAATGCCGGCGTTGCGGGCATGGGCGTACTGGATGTAGTAGGCCGGATTCTCGGAAGACTCTTTTTTCGCCAGCTCCAGGTCAAACTCCATCTGAGCATCGGGGCTGCGGGCTAGGAAGAAGTAGCGGCAGGCATCCACGCCCACCTCCTGCGCCAGCTCGCGCAGGGTGACGAACTCGCCGGTGCGCTTGGAGGCCCGCACCACCTCGGCGCCCCGCTTGAGGGTGACCATCTGAGCGATGAGGATGGTGAGGTTCTCGGGGTTGGCGCCCAGGGCTGCCACCGCCGCCTTCATGCGCGGCACGTGGCCCTGGTGGTCGGCGCCCCAGATGTCGATGACCTGGGCAAACTCCCTTTTAATGAACTTGTTGTAGTGGTAGGCGATGTCCGACGCGAAGTAGGTAGGCTCGCCGGTGGAGCGCACCACCACGTTGTCCTTGTCGTCGCCCAGCATGGTGGAGTTGAACCACAGGGCGTTCTCCCGTTCTGAGAGGTAGCCCTGCTGACGAAGCCGGTCAATGGCCTGCTGGTACTCGCCGGTCTGAAACAGGGTGCGCTCGCTGAACCAGTTGTCGAAGTTGACGCGGATGAAGCTCAGGTCCTCCCGAATGAGGCCCACCATCTTCTCGCGGCTCAGGTCGCCAATCTGCTTGATAGCGGCGGCTTCGTCCATGTCCAGGAACGTCTGGCCGTGGGCCTGGACAATCTCCTGGGCTAACTCGGCCACATACTGGCCCACATAGCCATTGGCGGGCAGCTCTGCGGCCACCCCCAGGGCCTGCTGGTAGCGGGCAAACACCGAGCGGTAGAAGTTCTCCATCTGGCTGCCGGCGTCGTTCACGTAGTACTCGCGAGTCACCACATACCCGGCTGCCTCCAGGACGTTGGCCAGAGTGCTGCCCAGCACCGCGCCCCGGGTGTGGCCCACGTGCACCGGGCCGGTGGGGTTAACGCTGACAAACTCCACCATGACCGTCCGCCCGTGTCCTGCGTCCACCCGCCCATAGCTATCTGGAGTCTGGCGCACCACCTCCACCTGCTGCTGCAGCCAGCCTTCCCGCAGGTAGAAGTTGATGAACCCCGGCGGGGCGACCACGACCTGGGCCACCGCATCATGGGCGGGAATGTAGCTAGCCAGCTTATCCGCAAGCTTCAGCGGGTTCAGGCGGGTAGCCCGGGCCAGGCGCAGGGGCAGGTTGGTGGCAAAATCCCCATGCTGCCCCTTGGCAGGACGGTCCACCTCGATTTCAGGGGTGGTCTGGAGCTGCAGGTCACCCTCCCGCTGGGCCTGGGCCACCGCCTGGGCGACCAACTGGAGGATCGTGTCTCGGACTAGAGGCGTTTCCATATAAGATTGACCCACTATTGATCCTCGATCTCCACCGCCCGCTGGCCGTGCGCCGGCGGCTTCCAGGGAATGATAGCATTCTAGTCCCCGGCAACGGGCAGGGTCAATCAACCGTAGCTGGCCGGCTCTCCAGAATTTACCAGGCCTTGCACAAATCTTTTAACCACGGCGGAGGAAATCCCCCAACCCTCCTTTGCAAAGGGGGGTTGGGGGATTTCCTCCCAGATGTTTACCAACCGGATCAGATTTTTATGCAACGCTCGGTAGCCCCAACTGCATAAGCGGGTTCTGCCAACAGGTTCTGATAGAATAGCCGGGGCGCGACCACACCGATACATGCAAGCTGCGAGGTGCTTCAATGGCGGGAGAGATTGCGCTGGTGGGCGGCAACGAGTTCCGGGTGGGCTGCGAAGAGATGGACCGGGAGATTCTGCGGGCCAGCGGTCAGGACCCCGCGCGGGTGCTGGTAGTGCCCACCGCCGCCGCCTGGTACACGCCCATCGACTCCGCCGATCATGGGGTGCGCCACCTCACCAAGCTGGGCGCCGACGCCAGCCCTTTAATGGTGCTGGACCGCGCCCAGGCGGACGACCCGCGGTACTGCCAGACGCTGGTGGGCGCCGGGGTGATCTACTTTGCCGGCGGCAGCCCCGACTACTTGCTGGAGACGCTGCAAGGCTCCTTGCTGGAAGAGGCGTTGCGGCAGGCGCTGGCAAACGGGACGGTGCTGGCCGGCTCCAGCGCGGGGGCGATGGTCATGGGGGCGCAGATGCGCCGGCCCCAGCTCGGCGGATGGGTGGAGGGGCTGGGCCTGGCGGCTGGGGTGGCGGTGCTGCCCCACCATGAAGAAAAAAATCCGGCGGAGACCGCCCTGCAACTGCAAGGCGAGGTGTCTCCAAACCTGACGGTGCTGGGAATTGACGCACGCACCGGCGTCCTGGGCCGCCCCGGCCGCTGGCGGGTGGTGGGGGTGGGTCGGGTGGTGGTGTATCAGGGAGACAAGTGGGCCAGCTTCCTGTCCGGGGACCGCCTACCCGCCCAGTTATGAGCCGTGACCCCGGCGGTATGACTCTGGAGCAGACAGGGACAGGGTTCTATCCGTCACACCGGCGAAGGCCGGTGTCCACGTGCCAGCGAAGTTGAGATGCTCCGGTGGATTCCGGCCTACGCCGGCTTGTCTTAGCGGCGAGCGTAAGGAATGACGAGGGCCTGAAACGGCAATCAGTGCCTGCGCCGCCGCAACTCCGCCCACACCTGGGCGGGACTCACACCCAAGGCAGCCAGCAACACCAAGGTGTGGTAGAGCAGGTCCGCCACCTCGTTGGGCAGCGCCGCGACATCCCCCTGCACCGCGGCCAGCGCGGTCTCCCCCCCCTCTTCGATGACCTTCTGGGCAATGCGGGCCACGCCCTCCTCAAACAGCCGGGTGGTGTAGCTGCCCTGGGGCATGGCCTGCTGCCGGTCCTTCACCAGGGCAAACAGCTCGTCCAGAATGCGCGCGCCGTTGTCAGCAGTCTCGAACTGCTCCGGCGCGGCGTCCAAAGGATGGAAGAAGCAGGAGACGGCGCCGGTGTGGCAGGTCGGGCCATCCGGCTGGACCCGGAGCAGCACGGTGTCGGCGTCGCAGTCCAGCCAGGCTTCCTTCAGATTAAGGTAGTGGCCCGACATCTCTCCCTTGTGCCACAGCTCCTCACGACTGCGGCTGTAGAACCAGACCTGCCCGCCTTCCAGGGTGCGTTTGAGGGACCCTGGGTTAACGTATCCCAGCATCAGCACCTGGCCGGTGTTGAAGTCCTGGGCAATGGCGGGCATTAGACCCTGGTCATTCAGCTTCACCGGCAGCTTCACCGGCGGGTTCACCGATTCTGGGGGTAATTCGGTCATGGCCCCTCACTTACGGATATCGCCTGCCAGGGCGGGAAGCTCCAGCAAGCTGCGAATCATATAGTCCGGATCGGGCAACTTGGGGTCCGGCGTGGCGCCGGCGCGGTTAATCCAAACGGTGCGCATACCCACCTGTCCCGCACCCTGCACATCCTCCAACTGGCGGTCGCCCACGTAGCAGCACTCCTGAGGAGTCACGTCCAGCCGCCGCAGCATCTCCTGAAACAGCTCGGGCCGCGGCTTGTAGCAGCGGGCTTCCTGGGAAGACAGCACCTGGCTGAACTCCAGCCCCAGGCGGGCCAGGTTAGGCCGCAGGTAGCCATCGTCGGCGTTGGACAACAGGGCGGTGCGCCACTGCCGCTGCACCAGGCCAAGCGCTTCCAAGACTTCGGGAAAGGCCGGACGGGAGCCCATGTCCTGAAAGGCGCGGCGAGTGGCGGCCTGCGCATCCCCCGCCACGTCCAGGGCGGCGAAAGCGCCGCTAAAGGCGTCCTGCCAAGTCTCGAAGTAGCACCGGAAGGGCGTCTCCGGCCGCGCACGCTGCTGACGCGACACGGCATCCACCTTGCGCCACTCCTGCCACAGCCGCTCCGCGTCGGCGTTGATGCCTTGCTCCTGAATGATGCGGGCCACGGTTTCCAGCCAGAATCTGGCATTATTCTGGGCCAGGGTATCGTACATGTCAAAGATAATGGTGGTAATGGCGCTCATGGGCCTCTTGGGGCTTATGGGGCCTATGGCATTGAAATGGCGTCTCCCGCGAATCAGCCCGCCCGGCTGGCGGCCGCAGGCTCCCGGCGCACGGGGATGCCTCGCTCATCCAAGTAGTCCTTGGCTTGAGCGATGGAGTAAGTCCCGAAGTGGAAGATGCTGGCAGCCAGCACGGCGTCGGCCAGGCCCTGGGTGAAGGCCTGGTACAGGTGCTCCAGCGTGCCCGCGCCGCCGCTGGCGATGACCGGCACCGGCACCGACTGGGAGATGACCCGGGTCAAGTCCAGGTCGTAGCCGGACAACTGGCCGTCGGCGTCCATGCTGGTCAGCAGAATCTCCCCCGCGCCCAGCTCCACGCCGCGAATGGCCCACCGCAGGGCGTCCAGGCCGGTGGGGGTGCGCCCGCCGTGGGTGTAAACCTCCCACCGGGAGCCTTCCTGCAAGGCCAAGTCCAGGGGCGCGCGAGCTGAAGCGCGGTGGCCGGGGGCTACCCGGCGGGCGTCGATGGCCAGCACCATGCACTGGCTGCCAAACTGCCCCGCGCCGTCGCTGAGGAGCGCGGGCTGGTTGACCGCCGCGGTGTTGACCGAGACCTTGTCCGCTCCGGCGCGGAGCATTCGGCGCACGTCATCCACCGTGCGGATGCCGCCGCCCACCGTCAGGGGGATGAACACCTGCTCCGACACCCGGCGCACCACATCCACCATGGTGTCCCGCGACTGGGCGCTGGCGGTAATGTCCAGGAACACCAACTCGTCGCCGCCCTCCTGATCATACCTGGCGGCCAGCTCCGCCGGGTCTCCGGCGTCCCGCAGGTTGACGAAACTGGCGCCTTTGACCACCCGGCCCGCGTCCACGTCCAGGCAGGGGATGATGCGCTTGGTCAGCACGTGCCTATCTCACTCCGCAACTACGGCCAGCTTGGCGGCAGATTCTTCCTGCGAAGTATAACATCCTGAGGAGTTTACTACTAACAGGCTGCTGACAAACCCCGATCTTGCGAAAAATGGACGGACTCTCAGATACGAAAATTGGGACGATTTCGGGCCGTCGACCCCTTTTTCAGCACCCTGCTAAACCTCTGCCGGAGACGGTACAATGCTTCCCGATTCACATAACTGTCACGGGAGGTGTGCCATGTCCCTTACTCTCGCCGAGACTAAACAGATAGTGGACGGCGCCATCGCCAAGGCCCAGGAGCTGAACATCAAGGTCAGTGTGGCGGTATGCGACGCCGGGGGCCGGCTGGTGGCCCTGAACCGCATGGACGGGGCCATCTGGGCCAGCGCCTACGGGTGCCAGGGCAAGGCGGTGGCTTCCGCGGCCTTCAGCCGCCCCAGCGGGGAGATGGCCGAGCGGGCAGCCATCCCACTCCGGCGGGCATCCGGGAGCTGGAGGGCGGGCACATGATCTTTGGCCAGGGCGCGGTGCCCATCCTCCGCAACGGCTTGGTGGAGGGAGCCTGCGGCGTGGGCGGCGGCGCCAGCCAGCAGGACGAGGACTGCGCCAAGGCCGGCGTGGAGCGCCTGGCGTCACGCCGCTAACGTTGCGTCACCGTAGGGGCGAGGCATGCCTCGCCCCTACGGTGACCGGAAACCACGAGGCAGGCACGCCACACTCCCCCGTCGAGGGGGAGGAGGTCTGTCCCTTCCCCCTCGACGGGGGAAGGTTAGGATGGGGTTGCGTCATCGGTTATCCCGCCGTCTCAAGGAACCAGCGCCAGCACCGAGGCCGGCGAGCCGCTTCCCCCTTGCAGTCGTAGCCGCCCGACAAACAGCACTGCCCCAACCGGGGGGAGCTGGTCTAGGTTCGCGAGATTCTCCAGCACCAGCCGGGGCTGCTCCAGCACCAGCCGGTTGACGGCAAAGCTGGGGTCCCTCCCGCCATCCACGCCGTGGGTGTCAATGCCCAAACCGGCCGCGCCACGCTGCTCTACCAGCAGCCGCGCCGCCGCCAGGCTGAACCCTGGGAAGTGCGGCATACCTTCTAAGTCCAATCCTAGATACCGGTCTGGACTGGCCCACTTTGCCTGCCAGCCGGTGTACAGCAGCACCAGGCTGCCCGCCGGTATTGCGCCGTGCTGCCGCTCCCACGCCGCCACCTGGGCCGCGCCCAGAGAGTAGCCGGGGTTGGCGGCGGCGGCCTCCCGCACGTCCAGCACCACCGCCGGCGCCACCAGGGACTCGGCAGGGTAGTCGTCAACGCTTACGCCGCCCGCATGGAAGCTGCTGGGGGCGTTGAGGTGGGTGCCGCTATGCTCCCCCAGGGTGAAGCGGCGCAGGTAGTAACCGTCGTGCGGGATGCTGGCCACCGGCGCAAACTCCGGCGGCGGGTCCCCCGGCCAGCGGGGCATGCCGGGATGCAGCGGCTGGCTCAGGTCCACCACCCGCGCGCGGGAGATGGTCTGCCAAAGGGAGACCGGACTGGATGGGTTCTTACCCGTCGTTGACACCGGCGACCTCGATAGTACATATATCTAAATAGCATTCGGACATTTCGTCAGGAGGCTTTACAAATCCGAGTTTATCATACTCCGTTTAGACTAATATGAGGTCAGTCGGTTACAGTTTTTCGTAAGTACTTAGCGGAAAGCGCCACCACCATTCAGTAGTAAGGAGTCTGTCATGTCCTTAGCAACTCGGCCATCCCACAACTTGACCCGATGGTTATCATGCCTGGCGGCGCTGGCAGCGATGCTGCTGGTGGCCTGCGGCGCGGCGGCAACGCCCACGACAGCCCCTACAGCGGTGCCTAACAGGGTGCTGAAAAAGGGGTCGACGGCCCGAAATCGTCCCAATTTTCGTATCTGAGAGTCCGTCCATTTTTCGCAAGATCGGGGTTTTTCAGCAGCCTGCTAAGCCGACCACGGTGTTCGCGCCGCCGCCAACGGCGCTGCCTACTGCCCCGCCCGCCCAGGTGGTGGCCAAGCGCAGCGACATGACGGTAGTGATCAACGTGGAACCGGCCAACCCCGACATCTTCCTGGCCAGCACCGCGTATCCCTACCAACTAGGCCTCAACGTGGTGCCTGGCCCCACCCTGCTGGGGCCGGACTTTGTGGACACCCTCACCGCCGGATTCGAGAGCTTCAAGATGGAGACTCCAAACCGCTGGGTGTTCAAGCTGACCCCGGGGGTCAAGTTCCATAATGGCGAGTCCTGGAACGCCGCCGCCGCCAAGTTCAGCATTGACTTCCACGGTAACGTCAAGAATGGCTCCCAGGCCTTCGCCAACGTAGACACCTCCCACGGCGAGGTGATTGACGACCTGACCGTGGCTTGGGTGTGCGACAAGATCGCCTGTCCCCTGCTGCTCCGCTACACCTCCTACCACACCTTCCAGGCCCCGGCCTGGTATCAGAATACTCCCGCGGACCAGCGCAATGCGGAGGGCCGCATCATCGGCTGGGGGCCCTACCAGTGGAAGGAGTGGCAAAAGGGGGGGGTCTTACACCATTGAGCAGTTCCCCGGCTACGTGGAGCCCAAGGGCCGGTTTATTGCCCAGAAGGGCTCCATCAAGACCGCCAAGTTTGTTTGGCGCAATGAGGAGCTGGTGCGTGACGCCATGGTGCGGGCCGGTGAGGCCGACCTGGCCTTTGGCCTGGATGGCACCAACTTCACCGAGGGCCTGAACAAGAGCGCCAATTCCAAGGCGGTGCTGGCCAACACCGGCGAGACCTACATCCTCAACGCGGACTACATCTGGGACCCCTTCCTGAAGGATCTGCGGGTGCGCCAGGCCCTGGTCCACGCCGTTGACTGCCCGGCGGTGGCGCTGGCCCTCTTTGGGCCCCAGTCCAAGTGCCACAGCGGCCCCAACGGCCCCGGCGTGCTGGGGATCAACGAGACCAACACCAAACCCATCTACACCTACAACCCGGCGAAGGCCAAGCAGTTGCTGCTGGAGTCCGGCTACACCGCCACTGGAAGCACGGTGGAAAGCCGCCACAAGTTTCACGTATGGAACCGCCAGGGGCGCTACGCCAAGGACGTGGAGGTGGGCGAGGCCCTGGCCGCCTATTGGAAAGAGGCGGGGATCAACGTGAAGGTCAACGTGGTGGACGACGCCATCTGGCAGACCAAGCACCTCACCGAGCCGGGGCGAATCCTGGCCGCGGGCGGCACCATCGAGAGCGTCGCCACCTCCAAGCCGCCGGCGCCAAACAACTTCTCGCCGGGGATGGTAATGTTGGCCCCCGGAGGCGAGTTGTTCGACTTCGGCCGGCAGCTCAGCTTCTACGCCAGCTGCGGCAGCAACCGTGGCAAGAACTGCGACCCAGAGCGCCAGAAGATGACGGAAGCCGCCTTGGGCGCCGCTGGCGCGGACCGGGAACGCCTGATGACCGCGTCCTATGACGAATTTGCCAAAAACCTGCTGCACATACCTTTCATGGACGTCGTGGCGGTCTGGGGCGTGAACAAGAACCTGGACTACATCGACATGCCCGGTGGGCGGCGCATTCAGATTAACACCACCCACTGGCTCAAGTAGCACCCGCCCGAAATCCAAGACCCGCTGGAGAGGCGCCCCGATTAAATCGGAGCGCCTCTCTTTTTGGAGTTCGGGTATATGGGTCATCCCGAATGCATCCGCGAGGAACATCATGTGCTTCCCTTTCGTCGTTCCGGCGGAGGCCGGAACCCAGGGCGACCGCGCCGAGGTCAGGCTGGTTAATGCCCATGCCACGTGGCGTTGCAGTAGCTGGATTCCGGCTTTCGCCGGAATGACGAGAGTTTTGCTTCATGTACCGGTAAAGCACAGGTGCTAGAACCCCAGGTCTGTATCGCCCTCTAGCCGGTGGCCGGGTTTGGTAGTATTCTAAACACCGTACCGGAACGCCAAAAACCAGAGTAGGGGCACGGCATGCCGTGCCCCTACAGGAGACAACCATGACCACTCGCCAGCCAAGCCAGCAGCCCTTGCCCCTGAATGGCCTGCGCGTGCTGGATGCCACCCACATCGTCGCAGGGCCTTTCTGCTCCATGATCCTGGCGGACATGGGAGCGGAGGTCATCAAGGTGGAGCGCCCCAAGTCGGGAGACCGGGCGCGGCACAACCACCCTTTCGTCACGTCAGAGGATGGGCAGAAGGTTAGCGCCCGCTTTCTGGGGGTGAACCGCAACAAGAAGAGCGTCACCCTGGACATCCGAGACCCCCGGGGCCAGCGGGCCTTCGGGAACCTGGTGCGCGTCTCTGACGTGCTGCTGGACAACTGGGGCCCCGGCGCCATGGCGCGGCTGGGCTACGGCTACGACCATCTGCGGGAGATTAACCCCGGCCTGGTGTACGCCACCATTACGGGCTTCGGCGACAGCGATGGCCTGCGGGGACCATACTCCCAGTGGCCGGCCAACAACCCCTGCGTGCAGGCCATGGGCGGCTGGATGGAGATTACCGGCGCGCCGGATGGCCCGCCCCAGATGGTGGGCGACAACATCGGCGACTCGGTGCCCGGCGTGTGGACCGCCCTAGGCGTGATGATGGCCCTGGAGGGCCGCCGCAAGACCGGGCTGGGCCAGCACGTGGATATGGCCATGTACGACTGCATGGTGGCCCACACCACCAGCTCCATGCCCCACTACCAGGCCACCGGTGAGGTGACCAGCCGGGCCAGGGAGAACATGTTCACCGCCCAGCTAGCGGTAAAGGCCAAGGACGGCTACGCGGTGCTGGCTGGCGCGGGCACCGCCGACAAGTGGGCGGCCCTGTGGCGGCACATTGGGCGCGAGGACCTGGTTAGCGACACCCGCTACCTCGGCCAGGGCGTCACCGGGGAGTTCTACTTCAACTACGTAGTGCCGGCCATCGAGGAGTGGTCGCAGCACCAACTCAAGCTGGACATCGCCCAGCAGCTCATCAAGCTGGGCTACTCCATGGGCGTGGTGCAGAACACTGCAGAGATTGACCAGTGCCCTCACCTGGAGGCTCGGAAGATGTTTGTGACGATGAGCGACGGCATCGGCGGCACCTTCCGCGCCGCCAACACTCCTATCCGCCTCACCGAGTCGCCCGACACCCCCACCGGCACGCCCCCCAGCCTGGGGGAGCACAACGCCGAAATCCTGTGCGGCATCGGCGGGCTGACGACGGCGGAGTTGGCGCAGATGGAGCGCGACGGGGTGGTGTAGTATCGGAGGCGCTGGGGCTGGTACGAAAATCCCCCCCTTGCGAGGGGGGGATTTTCGTACTCCGCGCCTTTGATATATCCTGCTCGCGTTGCCGGGTCATGCCTAACCCTTTCCCATCCCTCGCCCCAGTGCTACGCTGAGAGTATCAGGACTGTATCCCTGGGAGGATTGCCATGCGAAAACCGGTCGCGGCATGAACTTCATCGGCGAGCAGTGGGTGTCCGCTGCCACCGAGGAGACCTTTGAGGACCGCTCCCCCGCGGACACCCGCAAGAAGCTGGGTGTCTTCCCCCGCTCCGGCAGCCGGGAGGCCGACGCGGCGGTGCGCGCTGCCCGCGACGCCTATCCCAAATGGTCCAAGCTCTCCAAAATCAAGCGCGCCGAGTACCTGGACGCCTTCGCCCAGTTGGTGAAGCCCCACACCGAGGAGCTGGCCCGGCTGATGGCCCAGGAGTGCGGCAAGGCCCTCAACAAGTCCCGCGCCGATGTGGTGGAGAGCCTGCACTGCGCCCAGTACTGGTTTGGCCAGGCGCGGATGAACCTGGGGTAGGTGCTGGCCTCGGAGATTGCCGAGAAAGAGAGCTACGTGATGCGCCACCCCAAGGGGGTGGTTACCTGCATCAGCCCCTAGAACTTCCCATTTGCCATTCCGCTGTGGCTCATCTGCCCTTCTCTGGTGGAGGGCAACACCGTGATCCTGAAACCCGCGGAGGAGACTCCCTTAGTCGCCCAGCGGCTGGTGGAGCTGTTTGAGCAGGCCGGCCTGCCGCCGGGGGTGCTGAACCTGGTGCATGGCTACGGCGAGGAGGCCGGCTGGCCGCTGGTGACTCACCCGGACGTGGACGTGGTGCTCTTCACCGGTTCCTACGACGTGGGCGCCCGCATCCGGCAGGAAGCGGCGCGAGACTACAACAAGTATGTGGCCGCGGAGATGGGCGGCAAGAACGCCATCATTGTCTTCGACGACACCGACTTCGACCTGGCCGTAAATGCCGCGGTGCTGTCGGCCTTCAAGACCGTCGGGCAGCGGTGCGTGTCCGCCTCCCGCCTCATTGTGCAGGAGGGCATTTTCGACAAGTTCGTGCAGGCATTCACCGCCAAGGCGGGCCGGCTGAAGATCGGCGACCCCCTGGCCGACGACACCTTCATGGGGCCGATGGTGAGCCAGGCCGGACTGGACAAGGTGCTGGCATACAACAAGCTGGCCAAGCAGGAGGGAGCCCAGGTGCTGCTGGATGGCGGACGGCTGGAGGACAAGGACCACAAGCACGGCTACTTCGCATCGCCTTTTGCCTACGTGATGAAGCACGGCCCCCAGCGGGTGCTGCGCGAAGAGGTGTTCGGCCCCCACGTGGCGCTGATCCCCTTCAAGGAGCTGGCGGAGGCGGTGCACATCTACAACGACAGCGATTACGGGTTTGCCATGTCGGTGTGCAGCCGGGACTACCGCAAGATCCGCCAGGTGCGGGAGGAGGTCCGGTTCGGCGTGGGTTATGTCAACTTTCCCACCATTGGCGCCGAGGTGCACCTGCCCTTCGGCGGACTAAAGAAGAGCGGCGCCGGCATGCCCTCCGCGGCAGCCCTGGGCGACGCGGTGACCCACCGCTACTCCTGTACCATTAACCACGCCGACGACATCGTCCTGGCCCAGGGGCTGCAGTCCAAGGTGCCGTAAGTCCGAACCCGGCGATTGGTTCTACCCGGTAGGGGCGCACAGCTGTGCGCCCCTACGTCTATTCGCCCCCCCCGCAGTTACCGCCAATACCTCACAGTTTCCGACCGTTACGGACAACCACTGTCGCCGCAGATAGCCAGCAACTATAATGATGTCTGTTCACACCTTGGAACAGGAGACAGACACCCGTGTACCGAGCGCCCCGCGGCACCGCCGACCGTCTGCCCGACCGCCAGAAATACTGGCGCTACATTGAGTCCAAGGCCGTGGCCCTGGCCCAGCAGTATGGGTTTGGACGGGTAGATACGCCGGTCTTTGAAGATTCGGGGCTGTTTGTGCGCTCCGTGGGTGAGGGCACCGACATCGTCGAGAAGGAGATGTACACCTTCCAGGATCGGGGCAGCGACAGCATCACCCTCCGGCCCGAAGGCACCGCTCCCGTATGCCGCGCCTACCTGGAGCACGGGATGCACAACCTGCCCCAGCCGGTGCGCCTGTACTACTTCTGCCCGGTGTTCCGCTACGAGCGGCCCCAGGCGGGGCGGTTTCGCCAGCACCACCAGTTCGGCGCGGAGGTCATCGGCGACGCCGACCCTTCCGTGGACGCCGAGGTCATTGAGCTGGCCTGGCGGTTGATGCTCTCCCTGGGCCTGCGGGACATCCAGCTGCTGATTAACAGCATCGGCGACCAACAGTGCCGGCCCGGCTACGTGGAGCGCCTCAAGGCCTACTACACCGGCTACCACGACCAACTGTGCGCCGATTGCCGCCAGCGCCTGACCCGTAACCCCCTGCGCCTGCTGGACTGCAAAGTGGAGGCCTGCCACGCCCTGGGCCAGGCGGCGCCGCGGTCGGTGGACCACCTGTGCGCCGAGTGCCAGGCCCACTGGGAGCAGCTCCAGGGATACCTGAAGCACATGGAGCTGCCCTTCCAAGTGGACCACCGACTGGTGCGGGGGCTGGACTACTACACCCGCACCGTTTTTGAGGTGCAGCCCCTGGACGCCGGCGGCCAGTCCACCATCTGCGGCGGCGGTCGCTACGACGCCCTGATGGAGCAGCTGGACGGGCGCCCCACGCCGGGCATCGGCTTTGCCACCGGCATGGAGCGGCTGATCCTGAACCTGGAGCGCAGCGGCGTGGCGGTGCCAGAGGAGCCCAGCCCCCGCTACCTGGTGGCCAGCGTGGGCGACGGCGCCCGCCCGGCGGCCCTAGAGCTGGCCTCCCGCATGCGGCGGGCCAGCGCGGGAGCCATCTTGAGCAGCGGAGCGCGCACCCTGCGCGGCCAGATGCGCCAGGCCAACGCCTTGAACATCCCTTTTGTCGCCATTATTGGCGACGACGAGGTGCGTGATGGCACCGTGGCTATCCGCGACATGACGGCCTCCACCCAGCAGACGCTGCCCCTGGCCGAGTTCCTGGCGAGCCTCGGCGGATAGAGGCGGTGCGCCCATGAGCCTGGCACGACTCCTGGTCGCCCTTGTGCTAGCCCTGCTGGTGGCCTGTGGGAAGCGCCCGCGGCGCCAACCTCCGGCCCACCGCCGGTAACACCGACCCTGGTAATCATTCCCCGGATCCGATCGGCGCCCCAGCCGGCCGGGGTGCCGGTCACGCCAACTCCCCGGCCAGCTACCGCCACCCCGGTACCGACCGCGGCGCCCACGCCAGGGCCTACCGACACTCCAGTACCAGTGCCCACTTTAACACCTGCGCCACTGCCACCCGCGACGCCCACACCCACGGCGAAGCCTCCCGCCGGTGGCGGTGGGGGGCGCCTGCGGCAACGGCTCCACCACCCGCGGCAACCCGGACGCCAGCTCCTGCACCCACAGTTGCCACAGGGCCGACAGTCGCGCCAACCCCTACGCGCACTCCGGCGCCAGGGTCAACGGCCACACCGACAGTGGCGCCCACGCCGACACGCACGCCGGCGCCAGCGGCAACTGCCACGCCGACAGTCGCGCCTACACCGACACCCGAACCTGCGCCTGAGCCAACAGCTGTTCCAACACCGCCAACTCCACTTGGCACCTCCCCGGTGAACCTTACTCTGTTGGCAGACCCACCGCCAATCACCAAGGGAAGCTTGTTCTACGTGGACGTGTGGGTCGCCGCCAGCACCGACAGTCCAGTGGACACGGTGCAGGTCTACCTTAAGTTTAACCCGGCAACGCTGAAAGTCACCGACATAGCTGGTTACTTATATCTTGACCAGGAACTGCCGGTGCCGGCGTTTGACAACTCGCTGGGACAAGTAGGGTATGCCGCCGGCGCGTCCGACACCAACAGCCCAATGACCGAGGAGTTCACCCTGGCGTGGGTGGAGTTTGAGGCGCTGGATGTTACCGGCGAGAGCGGCACGCAGGTCTTGTTCGACACTCTAGCTGACCCACCGACCAAGGCGATCCGGTCGGGAAACAACCGCACCGGCACGCTGACGGATGTCACAGTGGTGGTGATCCCGTAGGCGCGGGATTGAAACCCGCCCTTACGTGACGCAGACACCGCTGTAGCGTTTTTGGCTCCTAGTTGCCCGCCAAGGCGGCCGCGGCGGCCTTGGCCCGGCGCTCCTTCTCCTTGAAGTGGGGAATCACGTACTTGCCGAAGAGGCGCAGGGAGTTCTTCACCTCGGCGTCCGTGGCGGGGCCCGCCTGGAAGATGGGCATGATCTGGTCGGCGCCGATGCGCTCGTAGTTCTCCACCACCTCAATGCACTCGTCGGGGGTGCCCACGCAGAACCGCCCTGAGGAAAGCACCTCCTCCGAGCTGACCCCCTTGCGCATCTGCGGGTCCCACTCGGCGCGGCGCACGTGGTGCTTATAATCGGCGGGCACCTTGCCGAGGTCCACGCCCTCCCAACCCTTGGCATAGTTCTTCAGCCGGATGTTCACGTTCCACGCGGCGATCTCCGCCCCCCGCTCCCGCGCGCGCTGCTTGTTCTCGTCGCAGAAGCCGATGCTGGACACCACCACCTTGTTGTTGATGAATTTGCCCACCGACTGGGCCGTCTTTATCGCCTCGCGGTAGATGTTGATGCGGCGCTCCACGGTGTCGTACTGGCCCAGCACATTGCACAGGCAGCCGATGCCCAGCTCTCCGGCCCGCTGGAAGGTGTCGTCCTGGCTGCAGGCCGACCACAGGGGAGGATGCGGCTTCTGGAAGGGCTTGGGGATTACCTACCGCTCGGGCACGTTGTAGTACTTGCCCTGGTGGGAGAACACCTCTTGAGTCCAGATATTGGGCAGCATGGACAGGGACTCTTCCCACATGCCGCGGGTGTCCTCCAGCTTCACGCCAAAGGGGGTGAGCTGGTAGGGGTTGCCGGAGCGCCCCACGCCCACGTCCACCCGCCCGCCGCTGAGCACGTCCAGAGTCGCGGTCTTTACCGCCACGTGCAGCGGGTGGTGCACCGACAGCAGCACCACGCCAAACCCCAGGCGCATATTGCTGGTGATGCTGGCTGATGGCCGCCAGCATCACCTCCGAGGCGCTGCAGTGGGCCCACTCGGTGAGAAAGTGGTGCTCCACGAACCACACGTGCTCAAAGCCCATTTCCTCCGCCAGCGCCACCTGCTTGATGACCTCCAGGATGCGTTGGTGCTCCGGCACGGGCGACACGGGACGTGGCACCTGAATTTCGTAAAAGAGACCAAACTTCATGGCGCTTCCCTCCACATGGCTGGACGGTGCTCTAGCTGTGGCTTGCGCACCAACCCGCGATATACCCGTATTCCAGGCAGGGGAAAGTGGGGTGTCAACGCGGGGTCAGGAATTGGATGTAGCCGTGCGCCCATGCTAGAATAGCTCTAATCAAGCCGGTATAAGACGGGGGTGGCCATATGATCCAACTCAGCAGAATGAAGTTCGGCGTGTTCATGGCGCCCTTCCACCGGGTGGGCGAGAACCCGACCCTGGCCCTGGAGCGCGACCTGGAGCTGCTCCAGTGGCTGGACGTGCTGGGTTTTGACGAAGCCTACATCGGCGAGCACCACAGCGCCGGCTGGGAGACCATCTGCTCCCCGGAGGTGTTCATCGCCACCGCCGCGGAGCGCACCCGGCACATCCGGCTGGGCACCGGCGTGGTAAGCCTGCCCTACCACCACCCCTACATGGTGGCCAATCGCATGGTGCTGCTGGACCACCTCACCCGCGGCCGGGTAATTCTGGGGGTGGGCCCCGGCGCCCTGGCCTCCGACGCCTACATGTTCGGCATTGACCCGTCGCGACAGCGGGAGATGATGGACGAGTCCCTGGGGATTATTCTCCGCCTCTTCACGGAGACCGAGCCGATTACCTATAAGAGCGATTGGTTCCAGCTCCGGGAAGCGACGCTGCAACTGCGCCCCTACCAGCAGCCCCATACTCCCGTGGCGGTGGCCTCCGTGCAGTCGCCCGCCGGCGTGCAGGTGGCGGGCAAGCACGGGGCCAGCGTCCTCTCCCTCAGCGTGCCCCGGGGACTGGTGCGGGAGACCAACCTGAAGGAGCTGTGGGCCATCGCGGAGGAAAGCGCCGCCGAGCACGGCAAGACCATGCACCGGGAGAACTGGGCGCTGGTGGTGGGCTGTCACTTGGCGGAGACCAAGAAACAGGCCTTTGACGACATCCGCGTCGGCGGTGCGCGGGTGGTCACCGAGTATTTTGGCCAGACCCTGGGCCATGAGCCGCCCAACGCGCCCTTCGACAAGATTGTGGACTTTATGTCGGAGCAAAACCAGTGGATCGTGGGCACCCCCGATGATTGCATTGCCGGCATCCAGCGGCTGCAGGAGATGAGCGGCGGGTTTGGCAAGTTCATGGTGCGAGTTGAGGACTGGGCGCCCCGGGAGAAAGTGCTGAACAGCTACGAGCTGCTGGCCCGGTACGTGATGCCCCAGTTCCAGGGCTCCCTGGAAGGCATAACCGCGTCCAATCGCTGGACCCGAAGCAAGCGGGACGAGTTGCAGGTCAACCGCCGGGCCGGGCTGAAGGCCGCCACCAACGCCTACGACGCCCGGCGGCAATAAGAGTCAACAGGCCGGGATTAGGAGATTAGCGGATTAACGTTAAATGAAACCCCTAATCCCCAAATCCCGGCGGGAATAAATCCAAGACCGACACAATTTGGACCTAGTGCGCCGCCGCACTGAACCGGCGGAAGGAAGGGCGCCATGCGCAAAACCAAGATCATGGTAACGATCGGGCCTCAATCGCGGGACGTGAAAACCCTGGGAGAGCTGATTGACGCGGGCATGGACTGCGCCCGGCTCAACTTCTCCCACGGCACCCACGCGGAGCACGCGGAGGTAATCCGCGACCTGAGAAGGCTGTCGGTGGAGCACGGTCGCACCGTGGCCATCCTGCAAGACTTGGGGGGCATCAAGCTGCGACTGGGCAAGGTCGCCCAGCCGGTCCGCATCAACCGGGGAGATGAGGTCTGGATAGTCCCCGACGCTACCTCGGACCAGCCCGACGTGCTGCCCTTCCCTGAACCGGCAATACTGCGCAACTTGAAGGTGGACGACCTGGTCTACATCTCCGATGGCACCTTCTGCCTGGAGGTTTTGGAGAAGCAGGGGTTGAGGATACGCACCCGGGTGCGCAACGGCGGCGTCATCACCTCCAACAAGGGAGTGAACCTGCCCGGTGTGAAAGTAGACCTGCCCGTGCTGACTGAGAAAGACAAGGTTGACCTGAAGTTCGGGGTGGAGCAGGACGTGGACTGGGTGGGGATTTCCTTTGTCCGCACCGCCCAGGACATACGGGATGCCAAGGCCTACCTGGAGATCATCGGCAGCAAGGCGCTGGTGATGGCCAAGCTGGAGAAGCGGGAGGGCATTGAGCCGGAGAACCTGGAGGGGATTCTCAAGGAGGTCCACGGCGTAATGGTGGCCCGGGGAGACCTGGGTGTGGAGATCCCCATGGAAGAGGTGCCCCTGGTCCAGAAACACATCGCCAAGCGGGCCAACGAGGCGGCGAAGACGTCCTGCATCGCCACCCAGATGCTGCGGTCCATGGTGGACTCGCCCACGCCCACACGGGCGGAGGTCTCCGACATTGCCAACGCTGTCTTGGACGGCTGCGACTCCATCCTCCTCTCGGACGAGACGGCCATAGGCCATTACCCGGTGGAGGCGGTCAAGGTAGCCGACGCCACCATCCGGCAGGCGGAGAAGATTTACCCCTACTTCCGCGACTACACCTCCAGGGACCGCACGGAGGCCATTGCCGGCGCGGCGGCGGGGCTGGTAAAGTCGCTCCATGCCAAGCCCATTGTGCTGACCAGCACCGGGCGGGCGGCCTTTGAGGTGGCCCGGTTCCGGCCCGACGCTGACATCATTGTCTTCTCCCACGACCCCAAGGTGCTGCGCAAGGTGGCTCTGGGCTGGGGACTGGCGCCCATGGGTGTGCTAAAGGCGGAGCAGGACGTGCCCAAGCTGGTGGCCATGATTATTCAGGCGGCTCTGGACAGCAAGCTGGTGGGGGAAACGGATGTGGTGACCATTGTCCACGGCTTCCTGACGGGGGTTACCGGCACCACCAACACCGTCCAAGTGCTGGACGTGCATGAGTACCTGACCAGCATCAGTCAAGCGGAGGCAACCCAGGCGGCAGCCCCCCAGCCACGGCGCACGGCGGGGACGCGGCGGTAATATGGAGCGAAAAGCAAAACCGTCAAGCTTCTCATTGAAGCCTGTGTGCGCTACCGGAAAGGTGGATGAGCAGGGCTGGCTGCGTCTGAGCCAGCCGTTGACGACTGTCACACCCGGCGAGTATCAAGTGCTGCTGATGTCTGCTCAGGACATGACGCACGAAGAGCTCGCCGCCAGGTTGCACGCAATCCTCGACCTACTGCTACAACTGCGCAGCGACGATGCTCCAGAAGAGAAGGAATGGCTCAAGGCTGCCGCGCGAAACCCTGCCTTTAGTTTCTTGGAGGACCCTGCGGAGGACATCTATACCCCGGCTGATGGGCTTACGAGGGGGCCGTAGGCCGTAACATCAGGCAAAATCGCTGATGGATTGTTAAGTTGCTCCGAGAGGGCACTCCAGCCCGAACCCATCACCCAAGGGAATGAACACATGAGTCATCCCGAAATTTGGTAACGAGGAGCACCTGGTGTACGGCCATCGTCGTTCCGGCGGAGGCCGGAACCCAGAGTGGCAGCCCTGCGTATACCTTCTTGCGAGCAGGCAAAACGGTACTTTGTACCTAGGCGTGACCTCCAACCTCATCCAACGTATCTGGCAACACAAGAATGACCTAGTCGAGGGGTTCACCCAACGTTACGGAGTACATACGTTGGTGTGGTACGAAGCGCACAGCACGATGGAGAGTGCAATCTCCCGCGAGAAGACCATCAAGGGGTGGAAACGCGCCTGGAAGATGGCGTTGATCGAAGAGTCAAATCCGGAATGGCGTGACTTGTACGAAGAGTTAAGCTAGTAGATTCCGGCTTTCGCCGGAATGACGAGAGCATTGTCCTGGCTGACTCATGCTCGTTGTCCCGCGGTGTCCGCCCCGTGCCTACTCCAACGACGGCGGCAGGCTGGTCTCCCCCACCAGGTAGCGGTCCGCGCCCCGAGCCACCTCTCGCCCTTCGGCGATGGCCCACACCACCAGCGACTGGCCGCGCACCATGTCGCCTCCGGCAAAGACGCCGGGGAGGTTGGTCATCCGGTAGCGGTCCACCTTCACGTTGCCCCGGCCATCCAGCGCCACGCCTAGCTGGGCCAGCATTCCCTCGTGTTCCGGGTGGAGGAAGCCCATAGCCAGCAGCACCAGGTCCGCCTCGATGACAAACTCGCTGCCGGGCACCTCTTTCATCGCCGGGCGGGCGTTGGGCGCCGCCGGAGTCCAGTCCACCCGCACCGCGTGCAGCCGTTCCAGCTTGCCGTTGCTGCCGGAGAAGGACTTGGTCAGCACGTTGAAGTCCCGGACGCCACCCTCCTCCTGGGAGGTGGAGATCCGCAGGGTAAACGGCCACTGAGGCCAGGGGTTGTTGGCCCGCCGGTCTTGGGGCAGCTCGGGCAGCAACTCCATTTGGTACACCACCTCAGCCCCCTGCCGGTGGGCCGTGCCCAGGCAGTCGGAGCCAGTGTCGCCGCCACCAAGGATTATCACCCGCTTGCCCTCCGCGGTGATACGCCGCTCCGGAGCAACCTGCTCCCCCGACAGCGCGCGGTTCTGCTGGCTGAGGTATTCCATGGCAAAATGAACGCCCTGAAGCTCGCGGCCGGGCACCGGAAGGTCCCGGGCCTGGGTGGAGCCGCCGGTGAGGCAGACGGCGTCAAAACTGCCCCGTAGCTCCGCCACAGAGTAGTTGACCCCCACGTTAACGCCGGTGCGGAAGGTGATGCCCTCTTCGGCCATCAGCTCAACGCGGCGGCCCAGCACACCCTTATCCAGCTTGAAGTCGGGGATACCCAGGGCCAGCAACCCGCCGATGCGGTCGGCGCGCTCCAGCACGGTGACCCAGTGCCCGGCGCGGTTCAACTGCTGGGCCGCCGCCAGACCCGACGGGCCGGAACCCACTACCACCACGGTCTTGCCGGTGCGGTGCACAGGCGGCTCGGCCTTGATCCAGCCCTCGGCAAAACCGCGGTCGGCAATCTCCTTCTCCATGTACTCAATAGTCACGGGGTCGGCGTTGATGGCCAGGACGCAGGAGGATTCGCAGGGCGCGGGACAGATGCGGCCAGTCACCTCCGGGAAGTTGTTGGTGCTGAGGAGAATCTGCAGGGCCTTCTGCCAGTTGCCCAGGTAGGCCTGGTGGTTGAACTCGGGGATGACGTTGCCCAGGGGGCACCCCATATGGCAGAAGGGCACGGCGCAGTCCATACACCGGCCGCCCTGCTTTCTGGCCTGCTCGTCAGTCCAGCGCTGGTAGAACTCCCGGTAATGCTGCTTGCGTTCTTGGGGGGACTGCCGCTTGGGCGGCTCCCGCCTGAACTCCACGAACCCTGTAATCTTTCCCATAGTCTGCTATATGCTCAGCTCTCCGCTGATTCCGAAGCAGGCCCGGCGAAGAGGTCTGCCAGCGCCATGGTCCAGCCTGGGACCACATCCTGCCCGTCCAGGACATCACGGTCGCCCAGGATGGTGACATCGGTGGGAGAGCGATAAACGGCCACTCTCTTGGTGCGTGGGTTGATCACTACTACCATGCGGGCGCCGCCAGCCAGCCACTTGAGAACTTTCGTGTCCACCTCGGTATACGTGTCCGAGGGTGAGATCACCTCCACGACAAGGTCGGGAGCGCCCGGCCAGTAGCCTTCTACTTCTCTCCCGACCTCGCTGAGCCTCTGCCGACTGATAAAGGCTACGTCAGGAGCCAGCACTGTGTCCGGTGCAGAGGAGAGTCGGAACCCCGTCTCCGCCGCACAGACGTCTCCCAGGCTATGGGCTTCCACGTACTGCGCCAGCCGCCAGGTAACCCGTACGGCGAGAACCCCGTGATGTTTCCCGGCAGGCGCCATCTTTCTCAGCCCCCCGCGCACCAGCTCATAGCGCCAGCCGTCATCGGGCAGCCGCAGCAGGTCATCGGCTGTAAAAACGCGAACCGACACCATCTCAGTCACCCGGCGCCGCCGCCAGCTCTCGCTGCTGGCGCTGGCCCAGCACCCGCCGGTAGTCCCGGGGCATCACCTTCTTGAACTGGGACAATGCCCGGTCCCAGTTCTGCAGGATGCCGCGGGCCGGGGCGCTGCCGGTCAAGTCCCGGTGCTCCTGGATCATCGTGCGCAAGGTGGCGATGTCCTCGGGGTCGCTGATTGTCTCCAGGTCGGCCATGCCGGAGTTGAAGCGGTTGGCAAAGTCGCCGTTGGGATCATGGACGAAGGCGATGCCGCCGCTCATGCCCGCGGCAAAGTTGCGTCCCGTTGTACCCAGCACCACCACTATGCCGCCGGTCATGTACTCGCAGCCGTGGTCCCCCACCCCTTCCACCACCGCCCGGACGCCGCTGTTGCGCACGCAGAACCGCTCCCCAGCCAGCCCGTGGATGAACACCTGGCCGCCGGTGGCGCCGTACAGCACCACGTTGCCCACGATGATGTTATCCTCCAGCACAAAGGAGGCTTCCGCCGGCGGGACCACCACGATGCGGCCGCCGCCCATGCCCTTGCCCAGGTAGTCGTTGGAATCCCCCTCCAGGCGGATGTCCACGCCGGGGGCCAGAAAGGCACCAAAGCTCTGCCCAGCCGAGCCGGTGAAGCGGAGTTTGATGGTGCCATCGGGCAGCCCTTCCTCCCCATACCGCTTGGCCACCTGCCCGCTGAGCATGGCCCCCACGGTGCGGTTGGAGTTATGAATCGGCAGGGAGATCTCCACCGGCTGGCGGCGCTCCAGGGCGGCCTGGGCGCGGGCGATGAGCTCATGGTCCAGAGCCTTGTCCAGCCCGTGGTCCTGGGCCTGGCACTGGTGGGTGGGCACCTCGTCGGAGCGGGAGTGGCGATACAGGATGCGGGAGAAGTCCAACCCCTTGGCCTTCCAGTGCTCCAGCGCCTCCCGCGTATCCAGCAAGTCCACCCGGCCAATCATCTCGCTGACGGTGCGGAAGCCTAGCTGGGCCATGATCTGGCGCACCTCTTCCGCCACGAAGAAGAAGTAGTTGATGACGTACTCGGGCTTGCCGGCAAACTTCTTGCGCAGCTCCGGGTCTTGGGTGGCGATGCCCACCGAGCAGGTGTTCAGATGACACTTGCGCAGCATGATGCAGCCGCTGACGATGAGGGGCGCGGTGGCGAAGCCGATCTCGTCGGCGCCCAGCATGAAGGCGATGGCGGCGTCCCGTCCAGTCTTGAGCTGGCCGTCGGTCTGCACCACGATGCGGCTCCGCAGGTCGTTGGCTACCAGCACCTGCTGGGTTTCCGCCAGTCCCAGCTCCCAGGGCAGGCCCGCGTACTTGATGGACGACTCAGGGGAAGCGCCGGTGCCGCCGTCGTGGCCGCTGATGAGCACCACGTCGGCATGGCCCTTGGCAACGCCCGCGGCGATGGTGCCCACTCCCACCTCGGACACCAGCTTCACGTGGATGCGGGCCTCCGGGTTGATGTTCTTCAAGTCGTGGATGAGCTGGGCCAGATCCTCAATGGAGTAGATGTCGTGGTGCGGCGGCGGCGAAATCAGCTCCACCCCTGGGGTGGTGCGCCGCACCCAGCCGATGTAGTCGTCCACCTTATGCCCCGGAAGCTGGCCGCCCTCGCCGGGCTTGGAGCCCTGCGCCATTTTGATCTGCAGGTCGGTGCAGTTGACCAGGTAGTTGGGAGTCACGCCAAAGCGGCCCGAGGCTACCTGCTTGATGGCGCTGCGCCGGAAGTCGCCGTTGGCGTCCGGCGTGTAACGGTGATAGTCCTCGCCGCCCTCCCCGGTGTTGCTCCGCGCGCCCATTCGGTTCATGGCGATGGCGACGTTCTCATGGGCCTCCCGGCTGATGGACCCCAGAGAGATGGCCCCACTGGCAAACCGACGGACGATATCTTTGGCCGGCTCCACCTCATCCAAGGGCACCGGGCCGGGCACGGCCTTGAACTCCAACAGACCCCGCAGGGTGGCCATCTTCCGGCCCTGGTCGTTGACAGCGCGGCTGAACTCCTGGAAGGATTCAAAGTTGTTGGCCTTGGTGGCGTACTGCACCTTGGCAATCGTGTCCGGGTTCCACTGGTGGAACTCCCCGTGGCGACGCCACTGGTAGAAGCCGCCGTGGTCCAAATCAAGTTCGCCGGGGACTACCTGTGCCGCGAAGGCCGCGCGGTGCCGCTGGAGGGCTTCCCTTTCCACGGCTTCCAGACCAAAGCCCTCCACCCGGGAAGAAGTCGAGGTGAAGTACTGGTCTATCAAATCCCGGTTAAGCCCCACGGCCTCAAAAATCTGGGCGCCCCGGTAGCTCTGCACCGTGGAGATGCCCATCTTGGACATGACTTTGAGCAGGCCCTTCTCGTTGGCCTTGATGAAGTTCTTGGCGGCGTAGTCGGGCTTAGTGCCGTTGAGCTCGCCGTGGCGGGCCATCTCCCCCACCGACTCCAGAGCCAAATAGGGGTTAACCGCCCCGGCGCCGTAGCCCACCAGCAGGGAGAAGTGGTGCACCTCCCGCGGCTCGCCGGACTCCACTACCAGCCCCACCTTGGTGCGGGCGCCCTCCCGGATCAGGTGGTGGTGTACCCCGGCGGTGGCCAAAAGGCTGGGTATGGGCGCCCAGCGATTGTCCACTCCCCGGTCGGAGAGAATGATGATGCAGTAGCCGTCCTTGATGGCCTGGGATGCCGCCGCGCACAGACGGTCCAGGGCGATTTTCAAGCCGCCGGCTCCGGCCTGGGTGTCGAACAGAGCTGGCAGGGTAATGGCGCGGAGGCCGCCCGCGTCAATCTGCCGGAGCTTCTGCAGTTCCTCATTGCTGAGGATGGGGTGTTTGATCTTAAGCTGGCGGCAGTGCTGGGGAGTTTCCTCCAGCAGGTTCTGCTCGCAGCCGATGAAGGCTTCCAAGGACGTAACCAGCTCCTCCCGGATGGCGTCCAGGGGCGGGTTGGTCACCTGGGCAAAAAGCTGCTTAAAGTAGTTGAACAGCAGTTGGTTCTGGTCGGAGAGCACCGCCAGGGGGGTGTCGCAGCCCATGGAGCCCACTGCTTCCGCCCCCGCCATGGCCATGGGCGCGGTGACGATGCGCAACTCCTCCGCGGTGTATCCGAAGGCCCGCTGTTGCTGCCGCAGGCTGGCGGCGCTGTCCGGCGGCAGAGCCGGGGCAACCGGCAGGTCGTCCAGGGATAGCTTGTTCTCCTTCAGCCAGCGTCCGTAGGGCTGGCGGCGGGCCAGGTTTTGCTTCAGCTCGTCGTCACCGACAATGCGCCCCTCCGCCAGATCCACCAGGAACATGCGGCCAGGCCGCAGCCGGCCCTTCTCTCTGACCCGCTGGGGAGGCACTTCCAGCACCCCCGCTTCCGAAGCCATAATCAGCTTATCGTCAGTGGTGATGGTGTAGCGGAAGGGGCGCAGGCCGTTGCGGTCCAGCACGGCGCAGACCCGGCGGCCGTCGCTGGCCACCATCATGGCCGGACCGTCCCAGGGCTCCATCAGGCAGGAGTGGTACTCAAAGAAGTCCTTCTTCTCCTGGGACATGGACTCATGCTGCTCCCACGCCTCCGGGATCATCATGAGCATGGCGTGATCCAAGTCCCGGCCGGTCATCAGCAGCAGCTCCAGGGCGTTGTCGAAGCTGGCGGTGTCGCTGGCGCCGGGGGTCATCACGGGCGGAATCTTCTGAATGTCCGGCCCAAAGAGGGGCGACTGGAACTGGGCTTCCCGCGCCTTCATCCAGTTCAGGTTGCCCCGCAGGGTGTTAATCTCGCCGTTGTGGGCCAAATACCGGTAGGGGTGGGCCAGCTTCCAGTGCCCCAGGGTGTTGGTGCTGAAGCGGGAGTGGATCAAGGCGAAGGCGCTGACCACCTGGGAGTCCGCCAAGTCCCGGTAGAAGCCCGTCATCTGGTGGGCCATTAGCAGGCCCTTGTACACCACGGTGGCGGCGGACATGCTGCAAATGTAGAAGTAGTCCGCCTCGTCCTCGCTGAGGCCGCAGTCCTTCAGGGAGTTCTCGATAACCTTGCGGGCGATGTAGAGTTTCCGCTCCAGGGCGCTCTGGTCGCCTGTCGCTCCGTCCAAGCCGGGGCCCCGGCCGATGAACACCTGGGCGATGTAGGGCTGCACCTTGCGGGCGTCCCGGCCCAGCTTGCTGGGGTCCACCGGCACGTCGCGCCAGCCCAGCAGCTCCAGCCCTTCTTGGTTAATGACCCGCTCCATCAGCTCCTGGCACTTGGCTCTGGCCTGGTGCTGGGGCGGCAGGAACACCATGCCGACGCCGTACTGCCCCAGGGCGGGCAGGGGGATGCCCAGCTTGCCACACTCCCGCCGGAAGAAGCGGTGGGGAAGCTGGATGAGGACGCCAGCGCCATCTCCGGTCTCGGGATCAGACCCGCAGGCCCCGCGATGGCCCAAGTTGACCAGCACCTGCAACCCGTCCTGGATGGTGCGGTGAGACTGACGCCCCTTGATATCCGCCACCACGCCCACACCGCAGGCGTCGTGCTCCGATTCAGGGGAGTACAAGCCGTACTTGGCCAGCTCTTTTAGCGGGTGCATAGCTGTGACCCCTAGCCTGGGGGCTTGATGCCGGCCCAGGCCCAACCCGGATTCGGGCTACGCGGCCGGCGCAGGGCACCTTGACAAAAAGTAAAACAGATACCCTGCCCAGGCCACTGAGCTTTGTTAAATATATCACAACGCCCTTGGGTTGGGTAGCATTATAGTCTTGGCCCTGGCTTTTGGGTAGGCTCGTTGGCGCGGCGGCGGAAGGCCGTACATGAGTCATCCCGGATTCTCAAGCGGATTGTGGGAAGGGGAAATGGCCGCAGCCAAAGAGGAAACGCCGTCGGCCTTGCGCACAAATAGCGGCGACATAGCTCTCGTCATTCCGGCGGAAGCCGGAATCCAGCCACTTCGCCTAGACACGGAAGATAGATGCGGAACTGTCACCCTGGGTTCCGGCTTCCGCCGGAATGACGAGAGCTGCCGCAGGGGGAATGGGCCAGCTAGGGCCGAAGCCCCGGTTTGGCGGCTAGCGCCTGAAGGTCGGCCCCAGCCGCCTGAAAGACCACATCCATGCGCTTGCCGTCAACTTTCACCTGTATCTGGTCAAGGAGGTCTCGCAACTGCCGGTCGTTGCTGAAGCCGCGCAGCAAGCTGAGGCCGCCGCTGAGCATCGCCTCCGTCCGGCTGGCGGAATCGGCGTCACTGCAGTCCAACTGGGCGTGCAACTTCAGGTTCTGGCCGGTCTTGTCCAGGGACAGCCCCACTACTTCCAAGGATTTCAGAGCCTCAGCGCCCAGCGGCATGCCGCCCAGGCCGGGCAGGTCGCTCAGGGGCGAGTCAGAGTCGTCGAAGGCATTCTGGGGCACCTTCGCCGCCACCCGGAACATAGGGTTGCCCAGGGCTTGAAAGGTGTCCCAGACCACGCCGGACAAGGGTGGTTGGTCGCCCTGGTGAACGTCAATCACCCCTCGCACCGCGGAAGGGTCGCCCACCACCAGAAGCTCTTTGCTCAACAGCGTGTAGGCAACCTCGCCGTCGTCATCCTTGCCAATGTACGCCTGACGGTTTTTGTACTTAGTCTCGGTGGCGCCTGGGTTGGACTTACCCAAGGCCGACAGCAGCGCCTGCGGTTCAAACTGACCCTGCAGGATGGCGCCCACATAGTCGCCAGCAGCAGAGGAGTCGCCAAAGACTACCGCGGTGCGGACGGTGCGAAGGTCGATTCCCATCTCCAGACTTTGCGAGGCCAGCAGGTCCTGGAGGGTCTTGGGATGATCCGACCCCTTGGGCACCGCGGCGTAGAGCTTCTCTAGGTCAGGGTCCTTCAAGATGTCAGCCACCCGCAGCTCGCCGATGAAGTTAGCTTTGGCCGGCGCCAGTTTGCGGGGGGTCGGCATCCGGCGCGTAGGAGCAGACCACCGCCAACAGTAGTGTCCAGGCGACCACGAAAATTGTGGAAACAGCTAGTTTCATAGCACTCCGCCCAGCCTGCGGGAGGCGGGCAAATGGTGCAACAGTTCCAGGTTATCATACCCCCAAGGGCGCGGTTGAGGGTGCATTCCCCCAGGTTGACCTGGCCCAGGGATGGCACTTATACTCAGATTAGCTTCACGCTAACTGCACCCGAATCGCAAGGAGGCCCGCACTGGACCCGACGGAAGTAGCCCGGCAACTGGTAGACGTAGCTTCGGACAAGCTGGCGGACGACATTGTCCTGCTGGACCTGCGCCAGACGGCCCCCTTTGCCGACTATTTCGTAATTATGTCGGCGGAGTCAGCCCGCCAGATTCAGGCCCTGGAGGAGGACCTGGCTCACGCCATGAAGGAAGCCCGCGTCCGCCTCCACCACCGGGAGGGCAGCTCCACCGGCGGCTGGGTGCTGCTGGACTTCAGCGACGTGGTGGTGCATATCTTTGGCCCCACCGAGCGGGAGTTCTACGGGCTGGAGCGCCTGTGGGCCCGCGCGCCGCAGGTGGTCAGGGTTCTGTAATCCAGGCGTCGTTGCTCCGGGGGTAGTCCAGAATCTCCTGGGGCTGGAAGAACAGGGCGATCTCCCGCTGGGCCGATTCCGGCTTGTCTGACCCATGCACCAGGTTCCGGCCAATGTTGACCGCCAGGTCGGCGCGAATGGTGCCCGGCGCCGACTTTACGGGGTCGGTGGCGCCCATGATCTGCCGCACCAGTTCCACGGCGTTGCTGCCCTCCCACACCATAGCCACCACCGGGCTCGAGGTGATGAACCCCACCAGGCCGCTGAAGAAGGGCCGCGCCACATGCTCGGCGTAATGCCGCCGGGCCAGGTCGTAGTCCACCTGCATTAGCTTCATCCCCGCCAGCTTGAGACCGCGCCGCTCCAGCCTGGAGATAATTTCGCCCACCAAACCGCGCTGCACGCCATCGGGTTTGACCAGCACCAAGGTTCGTTCCATAGACATAATTTGTATCCCTTCCCTCCATCCGAATCTCGTTGGCAATGTAGTCCTATCGCCGGGGCCGCCAGGAATGGGAGAACCATCCCTCTTTTCACCGTAGAATGTATATATCGGGGGCTTCGACCATCCCCCTGACCCCCTTCCTGCCAGGAAGGGGGGAGAAGATTAAGTCTGGGGGACACCCCCAGACCCCCGGCGAGAGGCTTCTCCCCTCTGCACTCCCCGTTTCCCCACAATCCCCAGATACCACTCAGTTCCCACCTTACGTCTCTGCGTTCTCCGCGCTCTCAGCGGTGAAACCGTAATCAGGCTTGCGACCGCTGGGGCGTCCAGTCCCGCCGCTTGGGGCTGCCCAGCGTTGGCATGCGCAGGTAGTAGGGCTGGAGGGCCGCCAGCTCGCTGACTTGCCCGGCGGCCAGCCTTTGTCCGCCCAACTCCACCAGGGACGACAATCGCACGGCGGGGGAGGACTGGGCTACCACCAACGCGCCAGGCCCCAGGCGGTCTTTGATTAAGCCCGCCCAGGGCATCACACCTTCGCCGCAGAACAGGGTTGGCTGGGTAGCCGAAGCCGGCAGGGCCTCCAGCAGCGCCTCTGGCGTGCCGATGGTGTCGGCCTGACAGCGCTGGCCGCCGGGGCCGAAGCAGGCCGCCGCAACCTCGCCGCGGCCGGCGTCCAGCCAGGCGCATACCGGCAGACCCAACGCCATATACGGGAATGCCTCCAAGTCCAGGGTGACCACGCCCGCCAGCGGCAGGCCCGCCGCCTTGGCCAGACCCTTGGCGGCGCTGAGGCCGACTCGCAGGGAGCTGAACCCGCCGGGCCCCAGGGCCACGGCGATGCCCTCCAGATCCCGCACCGCCAGACTGCGGGCCTCCAGGGTCTGGGCCACCGCCGGCATCAGCTCCGTGGTGTGGTTGACCGTGGAGTGCCAGCAGCGGCAGGACAACACCCGCCCCTCATGGGCCAACGCCACGCCAGCATAGCGAGTGGAGGTGTCAATGGCCAGCAGCACTAGGGCGTGACCGCCTTTGGCGCTACGGGGAAGCGTCGCGCCAAGTCCGCCAGCAGCGTCCGATGACGGTCTGCGGCCCCGGCGGAGAAGCTGAGGCTGCGCCGGTCTTCATCCTCTGCGTAGTCCAAACTGACCCACAGCGCCTCAGGGGGGAACAGGTCGCTGGCCCGGCTGGCCCACTCTACCACGCACACGCCGTCGCCAAACAGCGCCTCGTCCAGGCCCAAGTCCCACGCCTCCAAAGGGTCGCTAATGCGGTACAGGTCCAGGTGGTACAGGGTCAGCCGCCCCTGGTGGCGGGTCATGATTACAAAGGTTGGGCTGCGGGTGTAGCCGGTCACCCCCAAACCCCAGGCGATGCCCTGGGTAAGGCAGGTCTTGCCCGCGCCCAGGGGGCCGGTGAGGAGAAAGATGTCCCCAGCCTGAGCCTGCTGGCCCAACACGCGACCCACGGTCTGAGTCTCCTCGGGGCTACAGGAGTAAATGGTCAGGGCGGGCGTCATGATCTGTCCGGCGCGGCATGGGGGTCGCCGGTGAAGTGGTCCCAGCCCAGCGACCCGGCAGCATGAGCCACCCCTGCGGGGTCAACCAGCTCCACTTGCCCAGGCTGGCCGGCCACGATCTCCCCGATAACCGCCGCGCCCTGGGGCAGCCGGGGCAGCACTTCTGACATCAGCTTGGGCGGCGCGGTGAACAGCAGAAGGTAGTCCTCGCCGCCGCCCAGCGCCAGCTCTAGGCAGCGATCTGGGAAGGCCTGGCGCAACAGCGGATGGATGGGGACTTGGCTGGCAAAGATGCGGGCAGCCACGCCGCTGGCCTTGCACAGCTTGGAGAGATCGTCGGCCAGTCCGTCGCTGATGTCCATGGCAGCGAGCACACCCGCCTCCGACAGGATGCGGCCCTGGGCCACGGCGGGCTGGGGCCGGCGGTGGGCCTGTCGCAGGTACTCCGCCGCCTTGGCAGGCACCGCAGAATGCTCCAGCATCAGCCGCAGGCCGCCGCCGGAGCTCCCTACGTAGCCGGTGACGCCCATCTGGTCGCCGGGCCGGGCGGTGGAGCGCAACAGCGGCTGGCCGGGGTGCACGCCGGTGAGGGCCACGGTGATGAAGGCCACCGGCGACCGCACCATGTCGCCGCCCACAATGGACACCCCGTGCTGGCGGTTGATCTCCAGCATCCCTAGGTACAGCTCTTCGATGTCGGCCACCGCCGTTTCCGGGGGCAGGCCCAAGGTGACCAGGGCGTAGGTGGGAAGCCCGCCCATCGCGGCGATGTCGCTGATGTTGGAAGCCATGGACTTCCAGCCCAGGTCGCGCCAGGGGGTAGTTTCCCGGGTGAAGTGGACGCCCTCCACCATGGTGTCGGTGGTGAACAGCTCAGTGGCGACGCCGGTGCGCCAGGCGGCGGTGTCGTCGCCAGCATCCACGGTCAGCCGGAAGCCCAGGGGCGCGCCGTGGTCCGGCCCGCCCCGCTGGCGGGTGGCCATGGCAATCAGCCGTTCAATCAGCCCGAACTCGCCCAGGTCCTTAATCTGCATAGTTAGGGGATTATAGCCTGCTGTAGTGGGAAGGCTCAAGTTGGTGGGTGACACTAACACCAACTGGGTGGTGCGTAAGTTCCGCCTGAAGGGCAGGTGTGGTAGGTTAGCCCCATGACCAATCAAGAACGGAAACTCTTTCTCAGTCTTGCCGGTGAGTTCTTCGTCGCTGCAGAGCTTCAGCGCCGTGGAGCATCGGCTGCGGTCACTTACGGTAACGCCAAGCAAGCTGACGTGGTCGTGCTCTCGGCCTCCAGGGTCAGCGCTGTTGTCCTTGAAGTAAACTCCACAACAGCCAAGAAGTGGGTCGTAGGAAATCGGATTCCTGAACCATCGGACCAACTCTGGGTCTTTGTGAAAATCCCAGAAGATAAAAAGGAATCGCCTCGTTACTTCATTCTCACTTCCCGCGAATTACATGGCATTCTCATGCCATACCACTTGAAGTATCAGTGCAAGTACCGGCAAAAGTACGGCCACGAATCCACGGCCACGGCTGTGGTTTCGCTGCCACTCAAGGACGCCAGCAGCCACGAGGCAAGGTGGGATAAGGTTCTGGCGCGAGTCCCAAAGAGCTGATACCGATTCGGCTTTTCCTCACCTTACACCTGCATCACCTCAGCCAAGATGCGTTTGCCAATCTCTGGCTTCAGCGCGGTTTTCATGACCAAGTCTACCTTGACTCCCAGCATGGTGGTCAGGCAGCGCTCCAGACGCACGAACTCAAAGAATGTCGGCGCCCGGTGGAACTCCACCAGCAGGTCCAGGTCGCTTCGAGGCCGGTTCTCCCGCCTGGCGTAAGAGCCAAACACGCCAAGGCTCTTGACCCCGTAGCTTTGCCTTAGCTCCGGGAGATTGAGTTTGAGCGTATGCAAAGTTTCGTCCAAGGTAGCCCCTGGATTCGAGGTTCTTTTGCTCATTGCGTCTGCCTAGGCGTAAACCCCGTCCAGGAACTGCCACAGGGCCGTGGCGGACTCTTCCACTGCCGCCAGGGTTTGGCGCTGGGCCTCTGGGGTATCGGCCAGCCCTAGCACCATCTGGAGCTCCGCCGCGGAGTGCTGCAGGTCCAGGGTCTGGTGCACCGTGAAGAAGGAGATGGCCCGCGAGTCCTGGAGTCCGTAGTGGTCACGCAGGCCGCGAATCTTAGCTTCCGCAACTAAGGGCACCTGGGACTCAAAGGCGTAGAGGGCGCCGGCCCCTGCCGCGGGCAGGGCTTCAGTAGTCAGCCGCTGGTAGGTGTCCACCAGTTCCTGGGTGGCCCGCCGGGGCGCGCCTGCCTGCACCGCCGCCCGGTCCAGGCCCAGGGCATCGCAGAAGCGCAGCCACAACTCCACGTGGTTATCCGGGCCGTGCTCCTCATCCCACAGGTTCTCCAGCAACAGCTGGCGCACCTGGCGGTCGGCGCAGCGGTGGTGCACCCCGCTGAGGAAGGTGGGGTAGGCCAGCTCAAAGTGGTAGTACTGGCCCGCGTACTCAGTCAGGGAGTCCAGGGGCAGTGTGCCCGCGTTCCACGCCTGGTAGAAGGGGTGCTTGAGCAGGCTCCGCGCCTGGATCAGGCTCTGGAGCTGGGTGGTGAAATCTGACGTAATCATGGCTTTCGGATATTCTCCTTACGCTCTGCTAAGGCAAGCCTCAGTGATGAGTGGGTGCTCAGGATGAAGGGCAATTCGCGCGGTTGCCGGTGGGATTATATCCTGCTGGGGGAATGCGCTCAAGCGGGATGAGGCGCCGGACAAGCGACTACGGCACGATCCAGGTGCCGTCCCGGTGGTCCAGAGCCGCCGCCAGGGACTCCGGCGTGGTGATGAGGGCCGGGTTGCCGGTGCTCTCCGCAAAGTCGATGGCCGCCTTCACCTTGGGGCCCATGCTCCCCGGCAAGAAGTGGCCTTCCGCAAGCCAGCCCTTGGCCTGGGCGACGGTCATGCAGGGCAAGTCCTGCTGCTCCGGCTTCCCGTAGTGCAGAGATGCCTGGCGCACGTCGGTGAGAATTATCAGCGTCTGGGCGCCCAGGGCCTTAGCCAGACTGAGGTGGGCCCCAAAATCTGTACAGGTGGCTAAGAGAGAGTCCCGCTCCTAAAATGAGGCAAACGAAGGAGCAGGACCATGAAGCAAACACGGAAGAAGGACAGCCCGGCCTTCAAGGCCAGGGTAACCTTGGCCGCGCTCCAGGGGG
>SHYG01000062.1 GCA_009692925.1 Dehalococcoidia bacterium | reverse complement strand
TCAGACGCCTAGATGCCACCGGGGCGGTGGTGGAGGACCTGGTTGGCTCTTAAGCTGCATCCCTTCAGCAGAACCGCTCCCCTGGTGGCCGAAGCTTTGGCCAGGAATGGCACTAGCTCCGCAGATGTGACGCCACCCGGCGACGCGCCTGTGCCCCTGCTGGCGTTGCGCGGCATCACCAAGCGTTTCCCCAGCGTCGTCGCCAACGACGGCATTGACCTGGATGTCTTTGGCGGCGAAGTTCACGCCATTCTGGGGGAGAACGGCGCGGGCAAGAGCACCCTCATGAAGATCATTTACGGCTTCTACCAGCCCGATGCCGGCAGCATCTCGCTCAACGGCCGCCAAGCCGCCATCCAGTCGCCCAGGGACAGCCGGCGGTTGGGCATCGGCATGGTGTTCCAGAACTTCTCCCTGATTCCGGCCCTGACCGTGGCGGAGAACGTGGCCCTCTTCCTGCCCCAGCAGGGGGTGTTCCTCTCCCGCCGCGGCCTCCGGCAGCAGGTCCTTCATGCCTCATCCCGGTACCACCTGGAGGTTGACCCCGACCGGGTGGTGGCCGACCTGTCCATGGGCGAACGGCAGAGGGTGGAGCTGATTAAGCTGATCCTGGCCCGCGCCCGCATTCTGATCTGCGACGAGCCTACCAGCGTCCTGGCGCCTCAGGAGGTAGATGGGCTGTTCCAGGTGTTCGACGAGCTGAAAAAAGACGGCTATGCCGTGCTCTTCATTACCCACAAGATGCGAGAGGTGCTGGCCGCCGCCGACCGGGTGACGGTGTTGCGCCGGGGCCAGGTGGCCGGAAGCGCCGTGCGGGGAAGCTACACCGCCGGGGAGCTGGTGAGCCTGATGCTGGGGGTGGCTGCCCCGGAAGCGGTGCGCAACTCCGCGCCCCTGGCGGCGGTGGAAACCGCCTCCGCCCTGGAGTTCCAGCACGTGACCACCGGCAGCGCCCGCGACCCGCGAGGGCTGAAGGACGTGAGCTTCAGCATCGCGCCGGGGGAGATCCTGGGCGTGGCGGGAGTGTCGGGCAACGGCCAGCAGGAGCTGGGCGAAGTCCTGCTGGGGCTGTGCCGCAAGGCCCAGGGCAGCGTCCGGCTGTTTGGTGACGACGTTCACCGCTGGCCGGTGCATCGCATTTTAGGCGCAGGTGTCAGCTATATCCCTGAGGACACCGTGGGCATGTCGGTGGTGCCCCAGATGCAGGTAACTGAGAACCTGGTGCTGGGCGATATTGGCCGCTACAGCGGGGCGATGTGGCTGAACTGGGGCAACATTCGCCAGCTGCTAGGCCTGCGCCTGGAGAAGTTCCCGCTGGCCCTGGCAAAGCCGGAGCTGCGGGTTGAAGGACTTTCCGGGGGCAATGTGCAGCGGGTGGTGCTGGCCCGGGAGCTGACCCGGGCCCCACGCGTGCTCATCGCCTACTACCCTACTCGCGGGTTGGACGTGCTCACCGCCGAGAGGACCCGGGAGTTGTTGATGAGCTGCCGCGCCCAGGGCGGCGCGGTGCTGCTGGTCTCCGAAGACCTGGACGAACTGCTGGCCCTCAGCGACCGGGTAATCGTGATGCACGAGGGTCGCATGGCGGGCCCCTTCCATCCCCAGCAGGTCTCCCACCACGACATGGGGCTGCTCATGACCGGGCACCAGGTTTAGCGGTGGCGTCACTGGCAGCTATTCAGCGCCTGCACGGCTGGGCAGTACAACTGACCGCTCCACCCTTGGCCCGGGCCATCGGCGGTGTCGGCATTGCCCTCTTCATATTTGGCCTGTTTCTGGCTGCCACCGGGCGCAACCCTCTCAGCGCTTATGCCGCCCTCTACTCCAGCACCCTGGGCAGCCGCACCGGCCTAAGCGAAGTGGGGGTGTTCATGGTGCCGTTTATCCTCACCGGGCTGGCCGCCGCGGTGCCGGCGAAGGTGGGGCTGATCAATGTGGGCGGTGAAGGCCAGCTTTACCTGGGCGCCTGGGCGGCCACCGGCGTGGCCCTGTACTCGGGGCTGAGCAGTCCCTGGCTCATGCTGCCGGCCATGATCGCGGCGGGCTTCATCGGCGGCGCGATATGGGCGGGCGTGGCCCTGCTGCTGCGGGTCTGGCGCAACCTCAACGAGGTCATCTCCACCCTGCTGCTCAACTTTGTTGCCGTCCTGTTTGTGAACATCTTTGTCTTTGGCCCCTGGAAGAGCTCCGGCGGGTTTGGCTACCCCTACACCCCGGATTTCTCCGCCGCCGCCACGCTGCCCGCGCTGTTCGGCACGCGGCTGCACCTGGGGCTGGCGATAGCCCTGGCCGCCGCGCTGGTGTGCTATCTGGTGCTGGGCCGCACCCGGTGGGGCTACAACATGCGGGCCGTGGGCGGCAACGTGGAGGCGGCCCGGCGGCAGGGCATCCCCGTGGCGCGATATCTGGCGGTGGCGATGCTGGTGGGCGGCGGCCTGGCGGGACTGGCGGGCATGAGCGAGGTGGCGGGCATTCAGCACCACCTGCGGCCCGGCATTTCCAGCGATTTCGGTTACTTGGGTTTCCTGGCAAGCTGGCTGGCCGGACATAATCCCCTGGCGCTGGTAGGCGCCGCATTCCTCCTGGCGGTAATCTTTGTGGGCGGTGACGTGCTGCAGATTACCGCCAACCTGCCTTCCGCGGCGATCTACATCCTCATCGGCCTAATGCTCTTCCTGGTGCTGGGGTTGAAGAAGACCAGCCGGGAGGGCGCATGAACACCGGACTGCTAGTGCTGGCCGGAGCCTTGACCGGAGCCGTCGGGCCGGGCATCTCGGTGCTTTACGCCACCTACGGCGAGGTAATCACGGAGAAGGCGGGCCGCATCAACCTGGGCATTGAGGGCAGCATGCTCATGGGCGCTTGCTTTGGGTTTGCCGCCACGGTGGAAACGGGCAACGTGCTGGTGGGCGTGCTGGCGGGGGCATTGGCCGGCATGGCCCTCAGCCTGATTCATGCCTACTTGGTGGTGTTCCGAAACACCAACCAGCTGGCCACCGGGCTGGCGGTAACCCTCTTCGGCGCGGGCGTCACGGCCTACGCCGGGCGTGGATATGTGGGCAGCAGCATCGGCGGGCTGAACCCCGTCGCCATCCCGCTGCTGTCAGAGCTGCCGATGTTAGGCAAGGCCCTGTTTCGTCAGGACCTGCTGGCCTATGCGGCATACGCGCTGGGGCCGCTGCTGTGGGCCTTCTTGCGCTACACCCGCTGGGGGCTGAGCCTGCGGGCGGTGGGCGAGAATACCTCCGTGGCCTTTGCCGCGGGGCGCAACCCGGCGCGCTGGCAGGTGGCGGCCATTGGCGCCGGAGGGCTGCTGGCGGGTCTAGGCGGCGCCCAGCTCTCCCTGGCGCTGACCCACTCCTGGACCGACGGCATGACCGCCGGACGCGGGTTCATTGCGGTGGCCCTGGTAATCTTCGGCATGTGGTCGCCGGTGCGGGCCATGATCGGCGCCTTCCTGTTCGGGGGCGCTATCGGCCTGCAGTTGCAACTGCAAACCATCGGTGCGCCCATCTCGCCCTTCATCCTGGATATGTTCCCGTACGTCATCACCCTGGCGGTGCTGGCGGTGTGGACTGGCGCGGCCCTGCGATCCATGCCCGAGGGCCTGAAGGGGGTGCTCAAGGGCACGATCTGAGGAAGTGTGGTCAAAAGGGCGTCCCTTCTCCCCCTTGGTAAAGGCGAGATACATGGGGGCGTCATGGCCGGTTCATTCTCGGCCAGCCCGTAGGGGCGCACCTGTGTGTGCGCCCCCGGGACAGACCTTCCACCCGTGGGCAGACACACAGGTCTGCCCCTACGTGCGGGAACGATGAAACGACCCGGCGGGAGGCGTACCACCCCCTTCCTCCCGTTACTTAAGTAGAGGTAGAATCTACCGGCATCTTCCAGTTTCCCGCGATTTGCAATATCAATGAGGAGTTAACCCCATGCGCTACCGCACCGGTTTCAAGTCCACTGTTCGGTCCCTGCTCGTGTGTGCCCTGGCCTCGTTAAGCTTGCTGCTGGTCACGGCCTGCGGCGCCAGCGCTCCAGCGGCCACCGCCAAGCCCGCCGACGTGCTGCCGGCTAATACCGGCCCCTCGGCGGCGGACTTGGGCGGCGGCTCCCCCACGGCGTTCGCCAAGGTGTTCACCGATGCCACCGCCGGCAGCAAGGCGCGCGCGGCCTCCGCCTACGCCGATGCGGCCAAGCCCCGGCCTGCCGGACAGAAGCTGAAGGTGGGCTTCATCTTCGTCGGCTCCCAGGCAGACCTCGGCTACAACCAGGCTGCCTACGAGGGTAGCCAGTGGCTGGAACGCGCCCAGCCCGATGTTCAAGTGCTCCGCGCCGAGAACATACCCGAGACCGCCGAGGTGCAGCGGGTGGCGGAACAGATGATCACCCAAGGCGCTTCCATCATCTTCGCCACCAGCTACGGCTACTCCGGCCCCATCAAGCAGATTGCCAGCAAGTACCCCGGCGTCGTGTTCCTGCACCAGGGCGACCTGGAGACCCGGGAGAACTACGGCGCCTTCTTCGGCAACATCTGGCAGTTGGAGTACGCTGCCGGGCAGGTGGCGGGCAAGATGACCAAGACCAACAAGCTGGGCTTCATCGCCGCCTTCCCAATCCCCCAAACCCTGCTCAACGTCAACGCCTACCATCTGGGGGCTAGGTCCGTGAACCCCAAGGTGGAGACCACCTTTGTGCTCACCAGCGACTGGTGCGACCCGGCCAAGCAGACCACCGCGGTGCGTACCATGGTGGACAGCGGCATTGACGTGTTCACGGAGCATCAGGATTGCACCAAGACCATCGTTGAGGCCGCCGAGCGCTCCCCCAACACATTCGTCACCGGCTACCACCAGGATGCCAGCTCCGCCGCGCCCCGGGCGTGGCTCACCGGCGCGGCGTGGAACTGGGGCCCCATCTACTCGCAGCTGGTGGGAGAGATCAAGGCGGGCACCTACAAGACCTCAGTTATCTTCGGTGGGCTGGATGCCGGGTTTGTTAAGCTGGCGCCCCTGGGCAAATCGGTGCCGCCGGAGGTGCAGGCGGCTACCCTGGCCACGGTGGAGGGCCTGCGCAACGGGACCATCAAGCCCTTTACCGGCCCCCTCAAGGACCAGAAGGGAGCCGTGCGCATCACCTCTGGCGTGGTGCCGCCGGATGCGGAGCTGCAGACCATTGACTGGCTGCTGGAGGGCATCACCGGCAGCCTCAAGTAGCGGCCGTACTGGAAGCATTGAATATGAAAGGCATCGTTGACGCTGACCCGTACCCCTGGCCCTACGACGGAGCGCTGGACTTGGCCCGCACGGCCCTGCTGCTGGTGGACTGGCAGCAGGACTTTTGCGGGCCGGGCGGTTACGTGGACCAGATGGGCTACGACATCTCGCTAACTCGGCGAGGCGTGGCTCCCACCAGGGTGGTGCTGGATGCCTGCCGGGAAGTCCCCGGCTTTACCATTGTCCACACGCGGGAGGGGCACAAGCCCGACCTGTCCGACTGCCCGCCCAACAAGCTGTGGCGCTCCCGTCAGATTGGCGCGGGCATCGGCGACCCCGGCCCCTGCGGGCGCATTTTGGTGCGCGGCGAGCCGGGCTGGGAGATTATCCCGGAGCTGGCGCCCCTGGCCGGCGAGGCGGTGATCGACAAGCCAACCAAGGGGGCCTTTGGCGCCACGGATATTGACCTGGTGCTGCGCAACCGGGGCGTGACCCACCTGGTGCTCACCGGCATCACTACCGATGTGTGCGTCCATACCATCATGCGGGAGGCCAATGACCTGGGCTATGAGTGCCTGCTGCTGTCTGATTGCACCGGCGCCACCGACCAGGGGAACTACCAAGCGGCGCTGGAGATGATCAAGATGCAAGGCGGCGTCTTTGGCGCGGTGGCTACCTCCGCCCAGTTCCTGGCCGCGCTCCAGGGGTGATGGCGAATGCCCGACGACAAAGGGATAAGCCTGACCCGCGCCGGGTTCCGGGCCGCTGTGGCGGAGATTGAAGCCTACGCCGCCGACTCGCCGGACCGGACGCCCGCTTTCCTGCTGCCCACCAGGTATCTCCCCCGGCGACGCCGGTCTCCCCTTCCCGAGCTGTCCGGGGCGCCGCCTGCGGATGCCGGCGTCCGGCTGGGATTGGCCCAGGCGGTGCGGTGCATGACTGACGGATCGCTCACTGCCGTGGCGCTGGCCCGGCAGTGCCTGGAGGCGGTGTCGCGCCGCGACCGGGAGCTCAACGCCTTTGTCCACGTCTTGCCGCCGGACCGGTGGCTGGCCCAGGCGGAGGCGCTGGACCAGGAGCGGCGGGCGGGCAAAGTGCGCGGGCCGCTGCATGGCATCCCCATCTCGGTAAAGGACGTCATCGCCGTGGCGGGGATGCCATATACCGCCAGCTCCCGCGTGCTGGCGGGCAACATCGCCCCTGTAGACGCACCGGCGGTGGCCAAGCTGCGGCGGGCTGGCGCCATCATCACCGGCAAGACTCAGACCCATGAGTTCGCCCTGGGGGTTACTACGCCCCAGAGCCGCAACCCTTGGGACGGCGCCCGCGACCCCGGCGGCTCCAGCGGCGGCTCGGCCATCAGCGTGGTCACCGGCATGAGCCTGGGCTCCCTGGGCACCGACACCCGTGCCTCCACCCGGGTGCCCGCCGCCCTGTGCGGCGTGGTGGGCCTCAAGCCCACCTTCGGCCTGGCACCTGCCCAGGGCATCATCAACCTCTCCTGGAGTCTGGACCACCTGGGGTTGCTGGCGTCTGGTGTGGAGGATGCCGCGACGCTGCTGAACGTGGTGGCTGGCCCCGGCCGCGACCGGGACTACACTCGCCACCTGCGGCGCGACTTGGCAGGTCTGCGTGTGGCAGTTCCCGCCGCCGCCCTGGATGGCGCCGACCCGGAGGTGCTGCGGGCCTTCAACGATGCCATCCAGGCGCTGGTGCATCAGGGGGTTAATATAGAGACCATCGGCGCGCCTGACGCCCAGGACTTCTCTCGCTGCAACTCCATGGGTCTGGTGGTGAGCCGCTGCGAGGCCGCCAACTACCATCAATCCCTCTGGCAGTCCCTCCGGCGGGACTTCAACACCGACCCCTCGCTGTATACCCGGCCCGTGTTCGAGCAACTGGAGGAGGCCGCCCGCGTGCCGGCGGTGGTGTATCTTCAGGCACAGCGGTACCGGGAAGAGTTCCGCCAGCGGATGCGGGAGCTGCTGGGACGCAATGACGCGCTGCTGATGCCTACCTGCCGCGTGCCCGCGCCCAAGAGCGACGATGTAGAGCGGTTTTTCCTGGTGCTTTCCATGAACTGCATCCCCTGGAGCTTCATCGGGTTCCCGGCGATTTCGGTGCCCTGCGGCGTCACCGCCGCCGGCCTGCCGGTGGGCGCCCAGTTGGTGGCAGGCCCCCTGGAAGACGCCCGGCTGCTTTCCCTGGCGGCGGGCCTAGAGCGCGGCCTGGCGGGCTGATGCGGGAAGGGCCATTTACCACTGAGAGCGCAGAGAACACAGAGATTTCAGGTAAGGGATCAGTTCGCGGTTGTGGTTTGATCCTAGTGGCGGGCGTAAGGAATGGGAATGGTATAGGTTTCACCGACCAAGGCAGGTGTCTAGATATCCTCTCCGTGCTCTCTGTGTCCTCTGTGGTGAATTCGGTGCATTCTCGGAAAGGCCGCTAAGGAGCAAGGGTGCAAGACATAACTATCCCGGCCCAGCCAACCCCGGTTACCGTCAACCTGGCCCACACCGCCCTGGTGGTCATTGACATGCAGAAGGACTTTCTCTACCCCGGCGGCTATGGCGAGTCTCTGGGCAACGACGTTTCCTTGCTACAGCGGGCCATCCAGCCTACCCGCCGCGTGCTTGACGCCGCCCGCGGGCTGGGGATGCTGGTGGTCCACACTCGGGAAGGCCACTTGCCCGACCTGAGCGACTGCCCGGAGACCAAGCGGCTGCGCTGGCCCGAGGGCAGGCGCATCGGCGACCCTGGCCCCATGGGCCGCATTTTGGTTCGGGGCGAGCCGGGCCACTCGATAATTGACGAGCTGATGCCGCTGCCGGGGGAGACCGTGGTGGATAAGCCGGGCAAGTGCGCCTTCTACCGCACCAACCTGGACGAGTTGCTGCGGCGTCGCGGCATCAAGAGCATCCTCTTTGCCGGCGTCACAACCGACGTTTGCTGCAGCACCACCATCTCCGCCGCCAACGACCGCGGCTACAACGGCATCGTCATGCGCGACTGCATGGCCTCCTACGACCCTCGGCGGCACCGGGCCACGCTGAACGTGATTCAGGCTCAGGGAGGCATCTTCGGCTGGGTAGCCACCTCCCGCAACGTGCTGTCGGCCTTCCGCCAGGCCGCTGCTGGGTAGGGGACGCTGATAACCGCAGAGAGCGCAGAGGACGCAGTGAGATTCGGAGTGCCTACCAATCATCTTTGAACTAGACGCACCCCCCATCCTAACCTTCCCCCGTCTAGGGGGAAGGGACGGACCTCCTCCCCCGTCAAGGGGGAGGATTAAGGCGGGGGTGAAACGCTCTGCCAGGCCATTGGTTCGAGATACTAAGATTGGTTTTTACGGTCCCGCCGGCTCTGCGTGCTTGGCGGTGACGCTTGGGATAGGCCCTCCAAGTTGACAGGCCGCCCCAGGTCGGTGATGATGTAGCTACACACCGTCCCCTGCGCTAGCACTATCTCGTAATCAGGAGGGCCGGCCCATCTTGTCCCGCCTTCTAGCATCCTCCCGAGTTTTTCGCCTGCTTCTGCCTGCCGTTCTCGTTATCCTGGGCGCCATCGGATTGGCCCTGGGTCAGCAGGGTGTGGCGGCCCAGACCGGGGATGGACGCGTCCTGGTGGTGCGGGTGGACGGCGTCATCAACTCGATCAAGGGAGACCTCATCGCCCGGACCCTGGCCCAAGCGGAGGAGCAGCGGGCCGTCTTGGTGGTCATCGAGCTGGATACCCCCGGCGGGTTGCTGGACTCCACCCGCGAGATTGTGGAGGAGCTGCTGGGGTCCCCGGTGCCGGTGGCGGTGTACGTATCTCCCCGGGGGGCCCGGGCCGGGTCGGCGGGCACCTTTATCACCGCCGCCGCCAACTTTGCGGTGATGGCGCCGGGCACCAACATCGGCGCGGCCACTCCTGTTTCCGCCACCGGCGAGGACCTGGGCAAGACCCTGGCCAGCAAGGCCACCAACGATGCCGCCGCGCTAATTCGCACCATCGCCCAGGAGCGGGGCCGGAACCAGGAAAAGCTGGAAGAGACGGTGCGCCAGGCGGTGTCCTTCACCAGCCAAGAGGCAGTTGACCTCATGGTGGTGGATTTTGTGGCAGATGATCTGGCCGATCTTCTGGCCAAGGTGGATGGCCGGGTGGCCGTCACTCCTGCGGGCCCCCGCACGCTGGCTACCCGCGGGCTTAGCCTGGAGCGGGTGGAGACATCCCCGCTGGAACACTTTCTGGAGTTCATCTCCAATCCCAACGTGGCTTTCATCCTGCTGACCCTGGGCACCCTGGGCCTGACCATTGAGCTGTTCAACCCCGGCCTGATCGTTCCAGGGGTAGTCGGCGCCATACTGCTGCTGCTGGCCTTCTTGGCCCTGGGCAACCTGCCGGTCAACTGGGCGGGGGCAGCCTTCATTGTGCTGGCGGGGGTGCTGCTGCTGCTGGAGACCCAGGTGTCCGGCTTTGGCGTGCTGGGCGTGGGCGCCATCATCAGCTTTGTGGCGGGAGGGCTGCTGCTGTTTACCCAGTTTGGGGGTGTGTCACCAACCTTGCCCTCATACCGGGTGGAGGTGAGCCGCTGGCTCCTGGGAGGCACCGCCGTGGTCTTGGGCGCCACAATGCTCTACGCGGTGCGGGTTATCCTTCAGTCAAAAAAGGCGATGCCAGGCGGGCCTGACGACCCAGTGATGGGGGGCAGAGGCACCGTGACCACCGCATTGGCCCCGCGCGGGGTAGTCCAGATGGGCAGCGAGACCTGGACCGCGGTGAGCGACGATGGCAGCGTGATCACGGAGGGCGAGTCGGTTCAGGTAACCAAAATCGACGGTCTAGTCCTGACCGTCATTCGGGCAGGGGACAGCAAAAACTAGGCAGATGCCCCTCCAGCGCGAGGAGGCGGGAGGCAACTATGGCCAGCGGCCCAATTATCGTGCAGCAGTACCAGCGGATGGTGGTTCAGCGGCTGGGGACTTTTGTGGAGAACCGCCGGCCCGGCTTCCACTTCTTAATGCCCTTTGTCTACAACGGCACCCGGGTGGACATCCGCGAGCGGGTCACCAGGGTGCCTACCCAGAGCTACATCACTGCGGATAACGTGGTGGTGGGCATCGACTTCGTGATCTACTTCCGGGTGGTGGAGGAGATTGTGGAGCGGGCGGTGCTCAGCGTCCAGAACTTTGAAGTGGCCGTCGTGAATCTGGCGGTGGCCACCTTGCGATCAGTGATCGGAGCAACCACCCTGGCCGCGGCACTGGCGGAGCGGGAGCGTATCCGGGACTCCCTGCAAATACGGTTGGACGAAGTGACCGGCCGCTGGGGTGTCAAAATTTCCCAGGTGGAGATTAACGAGATTGAGCCGCCGGCGGGCGTCAAACAGGCTATGGAGCGGGAGAAGTCGGCGGCGGCCATCAAGACCGCCGAGATCACCGAGTCGGAGGGCCAGCGCCAGGCGCAGATCAACCGGGCTGAAGGCGAGAAGCAATCAGCCATCCTGAACGCCGAGGGCAACCGCCAAGCCGCCATCCTGAACGCTGAGGGCGACCGCCAGGCCACGATTCTGCGGGCGGAAGGTTTCAGCACCGCGCTGGAGCGCATTTACCAGATTGCCAACACGGTGGACGCCAAGACGATGAGCCTTCAGTACTTTGAGACACTGAAGGCCCTGGGGGCCAGTCCGGCCACCAAGTTCATCTTCCCTATGGAGTTCACCTCCATGCTGGCGCCCTTCTTGGGAATGGGCAACACCAGCCAGCAGCCCGGCGAAGGCGGCGCAACACCCGCTCCAACCCGGCGCCGTCCGAGAGGCAGTGACCCAGCCTGATCACGCCTGGCGAGGCACCACTACCTCCCCCTCTAGGGGGTTGCCCAGCACGTGGGTGAGCTCCCGGCAGTGCAGCAGGCCGGTGTAGGCGTTCAGCAGCGCAGCGCAGGAGTTCTTGTCCAGGGTGGCCAGGCGCGGCTCTAGGCCATGCACCAGGGCCGGTAGCCGTTCCTTAAGGTATGCCAGGCTGCGGGCGCTGTTCTTGGGCGGCACCTTGTCGCCAAACAGCATTACCTTGGTGGCGTGGGGATAGGTCTCAATGACCTGGTGGCGTTCCTTAACCAGGCGCTTCTTGAGCTCCACGCCCCGGTAGACCAGACCGCGGATGATCGACCCCTTGCTGGTGAAGAAGCAGCTGATGCCCATGCGAGCCAGCTCCAGCTCCGCCTCCCGCCCCCGCTTCCGGGGGGCCTTGGCATCGCAGCACTGGCACCTCGACTCCAGGCATTGCAGCCCCTGGGGCAGCGTCAGCGGCGTGCCGATGGCGATGAGAGCGGGCTGGCGAGTCCTGGCCAGCTCCACCAGCTCGTCGTCGTAGCTGAAAGCGTCCAGCGCCTCCAGTGTGCTGGCCTCCCCCAGCACGGCCAGTGCGCTGGGATGGCTCGGGGATGATCGCAGATCAACGCCCAGAACTATCATAAACTCACCATAATGTCACCCCCGTGGTCACCTGAGGTAACCCCGCCAACTTCCGTGAATAAAAATAAGTGCAAACGCGATGGCGGGGGATGCTTAGTACAGGGTCAGAGGGGAAGAATCCAATAATTGCAACGCGGCGGAGTAAGGCTCCGATTCTTTGCGAGCAACCCGGTCCCGCAGAGCGGCTAGCACCGGATCATTTGCCAGACGCCCTCGCCAGCGCCGGCCTAACTCGCCTTCCACCATCTCCACGAACTCCTTGACCCGCCGCTGCTGGCGCCGCTGCTCCAGCTCTGCGGTCTGAATCAGGTGCTGGCGGTGCTCCTGGATCTTGCTCCACAGCTCGGGGATGCCTTCCCCGGCATGGGCCTTGGTGAGCACCACCGGCGGGGTCCATCCCTGGCGTGGCGCCAGGCCTTGCATTGCCGTCACCGCCGCGGCCATTTGGCCGGCCCCCTCCCGGTCCGCCTTGTTAATCACAAAAATGTCGGCAATCTCCATAACCCCGGCTTTTAGGGTCTGGATGGCGTCGCCGGACTCCGGCACCAGAGTCACCAGCACCGTGTCCGCCACTTCCATAATCCCCAGCTCGGTCTGTCCAACCCCCACGGTCTCCACCAGCACGATTGACTTGCCCGCCGCGTCCAGCAGTCGCACCATAGTTTTGATGGCCCGGGGCAGCCCGCCCGACTGGCCGCGGGTGGCCACGCTGCGGATGAACACCTGGGCATCCAGGTAGTGGCGCTGCATGCGCACCCGGTCGCCCAGGAGCGCGCCGCCGGTGAACGGGCTGGTGGGGTCCGCCGCAATAATTCCCACTGTGCTGCCCTCCCGGCGCAGCAGCTCGGTCAGGCGGTCCACGATGGTACTCTTGCCGGCTCCCGGCGGCCCGGTGACGCCAATGGTGTAGGCGCGGCCAGTATGGGCGTCCAAGGCTTGCATCACCGGAGCGGCCTCCGGGTCGGCCCGCTCCACGGATGACATTACCTGGGAGAGGGCGCGCAAATCTCCGGCCAGCAGGCGCAGGGCTACGTCGGTCATGGGGAGGAGCTCCGGGCCACCTTAAGGGCCTGCCAGTGGCGAATTGGCGCACTCTAGCACCTGGTATCCACGCCGTCAAGGAGGCCCCGGGGACCCTGAGCGGGCCGGCGCGCCGGTGGAACACTAGCCGCACACCAGGTTCATACAAACTTTACCCACACCTGAAGCCATTAGTATTCAATACGACTTCCGTTGACCATATATATCCACACCCCAAAGAGCTTGTCCCACAAACCCCCTTCTCGCAGGGTAGGTAAAGCAGTAAGCTCATGGAAACATGGAGCGAGGTACGAGGGGATGGCGTACAACCTGCTGGCGGGTGACCGAGAGCAAGGGTATCTGCTGCCGCCGTCGGTGCGGGAGTG
>SHYG01000061.1 GCA_009692925.1 Dehalococcoidia bacterium | reverse complement strand
GCCCCATGAGGCGGGGTACTACTTCACCGGAGACCAGAAGAACAGCGTGGAGCTGGTGCAGCGGGGCTTGGTGGCCGGGTCCGGGATCTCCAACCAGGACTACGTCAAGCTGGCCCCGGAGCTCAAGCAGGAGCTGGTAACCGTGGGCCAGACTAGAACGGTGCCTCGCTCTCTGGTATCCGCCGCACCGGGTATGGACCGGGCGTTGCTGGAGCAGGTCTCGGTGCTGCTGGTCCTGATGGACGACACCCAAGAGGGGCGCGACCTGCTGGTAAAGGCCGACAAGACCGACCGGTTTGAGGCCCTCACGCTAGAGAACACCGCTGCCGTGGCTGATTTGCGGCAGTTCGTGCTGCTCATCCGTTAGCGGGGGCCGATGGCGCTGACCGCATTTGGGCGCAGGCCGAGGTTCCGGCTGGGCATCGCCGCCTTGCTGACCCTAGGCATGGTGACCCTGATTATCACCCTGGTGGGGTTGGCCACGGCGCTGGAGATTCAGCGCCACCGGGCCACCCTGTACCAGGAGCTGGAGCAGCGGGGCCAGATTTTGGCCGCCACGCTGGAAGAGACTCTGGCCGCCCCGCTTTATTTCTTTGACGTGGATGCCCTGGATTCCAATGCCAAACTGCTTCTGAAGGCATATGGGGCGACGGAGGTTCAGGTCTTTGACCCCCAGGGAAGGCTGCTGGCCGATCCCTCCGCACAGACCGTGGGACATCAAGACAAGTTCCGCGACCCCTTCATAACCGGAGCCTTGCAGTCGGGCCAGTTGCAGTCCCGCTGGAGATTTCAGCGCCTGCAGGTGGCGGGCCCGGTGATTGTGGGCCGCGAGGTCATCGGGGGCTTTGAGTTTGAGCTGGATGCCGGCGGGGTAACGTCGGAGATCCGCGCCATGACCCTGCGCCGGATCTGGGAGGGGCTGGCCATGGCCGTGGCCGGGGCAATCGTTGCCTTTGCGGTGGCCCAGTACGTGGCCCGGCCCATCCGGCGGCTGTCGCAAGCGACCCAACGCATCGGCGGGGGGGAACTTTCAATTCAGCGCGGAGACCCGCCGCAGCGACGAGGTCGGCGACCTGACCCGCGCCTTCGGGCAGATGGTGGGGCGGGTCAAGGTCTCCCAGGTGGGGCTGGAGGAGCGCGCCGGCGAGCTCTTGATCGCCAACGAGATGCTGGAAGCGGAGATGGGCGAGCGCCAGCGGGTGGAAGCCCAGTTCCTGCAGGCCCAGGAGATGGAGAGCGTGGGCCGGCTGGCCGGCGGCGTGGCCCACGACTTCAACAACCTGCTGACGGCGATTCCAGGCTACTCGCAGATGGGCATCTCCGGTGTGCCGGAAGGCCATCCCTCCGCAGCGCATTTCCGGGAGGTGGAGAAGGCGGCCCAGCGGGCGGCCGGCCTCACCCGCCAGCTCCTGGCCTTCTCCCGCCACCAGATTGTGGAAGCGAAGGTGGTGGACCTCAACCAGCTTGTCATGGGTATGCATAGCATGCTGCGCCGGCTCATTGGAGAAAACGTGGACCTGGCCACCCTGCCCTCGCCGGACTTGGTGCATGTGAAAGTGGATGCCGGGCAGATGGAGCAGGTGGTGATGAACCTGGTGGTCAACGCGCGGGACGCCATGCCCGATGGCGGGAAGATCGCCATCCAGACTGAAAATGTTGTCTTGACTCCTTGGCAGGCCGCGGAAATTCCGGGCGCCGCCGCGGGTTTGTATGTGATGCTGGCCATCTCCGACACCGGCACTGGCATGACGGACGAGGTGAAGGCCCACCTCTTTGAGCCCTTCTTCGCCACCAAGGGGCTGGGCAAGGGCACCGGTCTCGGTCTGGCTACCTGCTACGGCATTGTCCGGCGCGCCGAGGGCCACATTCAGGTGGAGAGCCGGGTGGGCCAGGGCGCCAAAATCAAAATATACTTACCGGCGGTGGCCTCTGGTGATGCCCCTGATCCCGTTACGCGGGAGGGCCAAGACCTGCCCAGGGGCACCGAAACGGTGCTGGTGGCGGATGACGAGCCGGAGCTGCGGGCCAGGATGGCGCGCACCCTGGGCGACTTGGGCTACACTGTGCTGGAGGCCGGCGACGGCGAAGAGGCCCGGCGTGTTGCCCAGGCGCGCAATGGCGACACCATCAACCTGCTGGTCGCCGACATGGTGATGCCCAAGCTGGGAGGGGTGGAGCTGGCCAGGGAGTTCAAGGCGCAACGCCCGGACGCCAAGGTGCTTTTCGTGTCCGGCTACAGTGAGGACCCCGTGCTGGCCCAGGACGATGATCGCAGGGGTATGGACTTCATGCAGAAACCCTTTTTGCCCGCCACCCTGGCCCGCAAGGTGCGGGAACTGCTGGACCGCAGCTAACGCTGGCGCGGGTGACCAGCGCCTTGGTAGGGGGACGGGCCGTCCCTCTCCCCATTACGAAGATGCGTGATGCCAGTGATTTTCCCCGTAGGGGCGCACACGCAGGTGCGCCCTGGCTAGGATGCAGCACCCAGGGCAGACACGCAGGTCTGCCCCTACCGGGGGACAGGGACGGGACGGCCCGTCTTTCTCCCGCCTGGTAACGCTGGTCTTCCCTATGCAGCGAAAGAGGATGTTTAAAAAGGTCTCTGCCGGTGGTTCGACAAGCTCACCATGAGCGGGGGAATCCGCTCATGGTGAGCTTGTCGAAGGATGCGCATCGAAGCTACCCAGGGCTTTTTAAACATGTTCTAAGGGGAGGGACTTCTTAAACACACCCTAAGGGTCTGCCCCTGCGGCGCCTACCGTCCCGGCCCAGACTCAGCCAGCAGCTCCCGCACCCGGTCCAGCACTCGCTGGCCCACCTCGTACTTGGTGAGCACCGGCAGCTCCTCCGCCCGCAGCTCCCGGTCAATGAGGGTCACCTTGTTGGTGTCCACCCCAAAGCCGCTCTGGGGATCGGTGATGTCGTTGGCCACAATCAGGTCCAGGCCCTTGGCGCGCACCTTGGCCCGGGCGTTCTCCACCAGGTCTTGACTCTCCGCGGCAAACCCCACCTTCACAAAGGCGCCCCTGGCTTCGGCCAGAATGTCGGTGGTGCGGGTCAGGGCCAGGCTCAGCCCTGCGGAGGACTTCTTGATCTTCTGCTCCGCCGTAGATTCCGGCCGGTAGTCGGCCACGGCGGCGGCCATGATCAGGGCGTCGGCGTGCTTCACCTCCTGAAACACCGCCTCGGCCATCTCCTGGGCCGAGCGCACCCGCACCACCCGCACCAGGGGAGGGTCCGGCAGTCCCGTGGGCGCGGCCACCAGCACCACTCTGGCCCCCCGGTCCCGGGCGGCCTCCGCCAGGGCGTAGCCCATCTTCCCGGAGGAGTGGTTGGTGATTACCCGCACCGGGTCTATCGCCTCCTGGGTGCCCCCGGCGCTGACCACAATGGTCCGGCCCGCCAGGTCGCCCTGCCGGCCCAGGGTCGCGGCAATGTGCCCCAGCAGTTGGGCAGTCTCCAGCAGTCGTCCCATGCCCATCAGCCCCGAGGCCAGCCGCCCCGCTGCCGGACCGGCGATGATCACGCCCCGGCCGCGCAGCTTGGCCAGGTTCTCCTGCGTGGCGGGGTGGTCAAACATGTTGGCGTCCATGGCCGGTGCCACCAGCAGGGGCGCGGACGTGGCGATGACGGTGGTGGTCAGGGGATCGTCGGCCAAGCCGGCCGCGAGCTTGGCAATGCAGTGTACCGTGGCCGGGGCGATTACCACAATATCGGCCTGGCGGGCCAGGGCTACGTGCTCGTTGGCAAACTCCGAGTTGGGGTCAAAGATGTCGGTGACCACTACCCGGTGGGTGAGGCTGCGGAAGGCCAGGGGCGTGACAAAGCGAGTGGCGCCGTAGGTCAGCATAGTGTCCACCAGTGCCCCCGCCTGCACCAGCTTGCTGGCCAGGTCCAGGGCCTTGTAGCAGGCGATGCTGCCGGTGACCCCCAGGACGATGTGTTTACCGGCCAGCGGTCCGGCCACGGTTCTCCTCTCTTCCGTCAGCATGGGCCTGCTGACTGCCCCTGTCGCCCCGTTGCGGAGGGGCGGGCAGGTTCATCTCGTAGATCAGGCGCAGGCCGACGAGGGTCAGGTCCGGGTTCACCGCATCGAACACCCTGGCTTCCTGGGCGATAAGCGGCGCCAACCCGCCCGTGCCGATGACCTTGGCGTCCTGGCCGAGCTCGTCCTTGAAGCGCTGCACCATCCCGGTGACCAGGGACGCATACCCCAGCATCAGCCCAGACTGCATCGCGGCGGTGGTGTTGTGGCCGATGGCCTGCTTGGGGGCCACCAGCTCCACCCGGCGCAGCTGGGAGGTGTTCAGGAACAGAGACTCGGCGGCCAGGTTGATGCCGGGGGCAATGGCGCCGCCCAGATACTCACCCTGGCGGGACACGGCGTCGAACACGGTGGCGGTGCCCAGGTCTACAATTATCAGCGGCGGGCCGTAAAGCTGGATGGCCGCTACTGCGTCCACAATGCGGTCGGCGCCCACGTCCCGGGGGCTGTCGTAGAGGATGGGCAGGCCGGTGCGCACTCCGGCGGTCACGATGAGGGGCGTCACCGCAAAGCAGGTGCGGCAGGCCTGGTCAAACACCCCGGTCAGGGGAGGCACCACGGAGCAGATGCAGGAGGAGTCGATCTGCTCCGGCTCGATGCCCCGCAGCTTCAGCATCTGCACCAGCAGGAGGACATACTCGTCCATTACCCGGCGGGAGTCCGTGACCATGCGCAGGGTAGCGGTCAGGCGCTCCCCGTCAAAAACTCCGATGGTCACGTTGGTGTTGCCGATGTCAATGGTGAGCAGCACGCGGGCCTCCCAGCCAGGCCAATTATACTGTACTGGGTTAGTAGCGGCAACGCTGGGGGAGGAAGCCCCGGCGGTCCGCCAGCGTTGTCTCGGATATTGTGGCGACAAAAATTGCACCCCCTCCCATTGCGGGAAAGGGTGCAATCAGGAGGGTAAAGTCGCCCTCCATCCAGCCCCCCACCAAGGGAGGGAGGAGTCATTTCGTTGGGCGGTCTAAACCACCGTATTGAGATGCGCGCCGCTCATCAGCCGCACCACCGGCGCCGAGGGGGTGGTGTCATCGCCACTGTAGGCGTGGGCCGCCAGGGTGCCGAAGAGCGAAGCGGCCAGCCCCAGCAAGAGCAACAGCAGGAATCGGCCCAGAATCTTGCCGGTACGTCGTGCGGTCATATTTGCCTCCTTGGTTGCCACAGTCGCTCTGGTTACTTGATCTGGACTCATAGTACTCCCCGGCCGTAACCCAGTTGGTGAACAAACGTGTCAGGCCGGTTAATATGGGTGCCAGTTTCAGGTAGACGTGGGGGCAGGGGCTAGCCAGCTTCAAACGTGGTATATTGGCGGTGAACTGCCAAAGCTGGCCCCACGGCAGGCAAACCTGGGACACACCTTTGCTGAGAAAAGGTTACGAATTGTACTGGAAAGGAAGGCTATGAGCAGGATTGAGCGGGTCTCGGTGGAAGTTCTGGAAACCCCGGTAAAGCTGCGTTACGTGGCAGCGGGCCATGCGGTGGAGTCCAATTGGCATGTGCTGGCCCGGATCGATACCGCCGACGGCGTCCAGGGCATCGGCTTTGCGGTGGCCAACCGAGGCGGCCTGGTGAAGCCGCTGGCTGCGGCCTGCCAGGAGCTGGGGCAGCTACTGGTGGGCATGGAGGCGCTGGATATTGAGGCAGCCCGGGCCAAGCTGGAGCGGGCCGGCGGCTGGGTGGGGCCGGGGGGCATGGTCTCCATGGCCATCTCTCCCTTAGATATCGCCCTGTGGGATGCCAAGGGGAAGAGCCTGGGGCAGCCCCTGTACCGCCTGCTGGGCGGCTACCGGGACCGCATCCGCGCCTACGCCAGCGATGCTATGTGGTACAGCATGCCCATGGACCAGCTGGCCCGCTCGGCTCAGTACCACGTGTCCCAAGGCTACAAGATGCTCAAGCTGCGTCTGGGCCACGAATCCAAGCCGGAGGGTGAGGTGGCCCGAGTTCGCGTGGTGCAGGAGGCGGCGGGCGCCGGCGTGCAGGTGATGGTGGACGCCACCGAGAGCTGGAACGAGGTGCAGGCCATCGCCAACGGGCGGGCGCTGCAGGAGGCGGGCATTGTCTGGCTGGAGGACCCAGTCTCCCACCAGAACTTGCAGGGGCTGGCCCAGCTAGCCCGCAACCTGGATATTCCCATCGCCGCGGGGGAGCACCTGTACGGCCTTGACCCCTTCCAGAAGACCCTTGACGCGCGGGCGGTGGACATTGCGATTATTGATCTGGCGCGCGCGGGCGGCATCACCCCTTGGATGAAGGTGGCGGCGCTGGCCCAGGGCCGGGGCGTGCCGGTGGCAGGCCACGTGGTGCCGGAGGTGCACGTGCATTTGCTCTCCGCGATCCCCAACGGCTATTTGGTGGAGTTCATGCCCCGCTCGGAGCTGATCTTCAAGACCCGCCTCAAGCTGGAGGATGGCCACCTGGTGGCGCCCCAGGGCCCCGGCTTGGGCGTGGAGCTGGACGAGGCGGCGGTGGAGCGCTACCGGGTGGGGTAGGCCTTAGCGGACTGGACACTTGACGCCACCTCACAGTGTCTTTCATTCTGCAGGCTGAGAAGTGGTTGTCGGGAGTAAACCGGTGTTTGATATAATCTCAATGTGAAGTGTGTCAACGAGAATGTCCCGTAAAGAGTAATGCAATGAAGCGCCGCCACTTTTTGGCGAACGCCCAGCTAGTCCCAATGCTAATAAGTGTGATAGTGGGGGCATTCGTTTTGTCTGATGGTCTCGCTTCCTTAGTGCCAGAGACAGCGCCAGAGACTTGGAAGGACATGGCAAAGTTGGGATTTCTAGTGGGTACATTGGTGGCGGGAGTCACGTCGGTTTTTATTCATGCGGCCTCGCAGCACCGCCAGTTATGACCGATCCCAGCGCGGTGTACGGTATTGCCCTCGGAGTAGTGGGCATCCTGGCATTTTTGGGGCCGCTTTGTGCAACAAACGGCCCGCGCCCAATCTTGCTAATGCCGTGATGGCGTTTCTTGCTGGAACGGGTGTTTGGGGCGGTGTGAGGGTGTGTGGGTTCGCCGTTGCGCTACCCAACTCGCAGTTACAGGAAATTGACCGAGCGTATGTATTTCTTGGCGGTCTGGCCGTGCTCTGGGTATCTGTATCGACGATTTGGAATCTGACCAGGCGCAATGCCGTTTAGGGTTGTGGTGCAGAGAGCTTTAGGCTATGCAAGCAGTAGGGGCAGGTTTCAATCCTGCCCCTACGTGATTCCCGCCATTGCGCCAAGCCCTAGGTTGCAAATTCCGCTGGGAGTCGGCCTACTTGGTCTCCTTGGTGCGGGTTTGTGGCTGGGTGCGGGCCGGTGTTGGTAACGCGTAAGCGGTGCGGGTGTACTCCTTTAAGTATCTGCTCTGACCGTGACTGCAGGGGCGCAACCGCCCACCGTCAGGCCCAACATTGTCAGCCACAGCACAACAATCAGGGAACTTGGGCGTGTCATGAACCCATCCCTTGAGTCACCCGCCTATTTCCCCTATACTGGCCCAATGGCGGCTAGCTTGCCGCCGTGCAGGCGCTACCCCGCAGCATATCCTCTGGGAGGGTTGGCAGATGACCGACCTGGGTCTTGAATCGGCCTTCACCAAGTTCCCCGCAATGCTGACCTTGAGCGCGGAGTCTTTCTTCCTGGTCAAGGGCAAGAAGGGAGGCTACCAGTTGCTCTCGGCCATCTGCCCCCACAGTCATGGCGATATTCGCAAAGCCGATAACTGCTTCACGTGTCCTTCCCACGGCTGGCATTTTTCCCTGGACAACGGGGAGTGCATCAACGGCCCGCTGGCCCGCATGTACTCTGCCCCAGTGGTGGTCAAGAACGGGCATCTGGTGGTGGAGGGTGAGCTGCCGTGATCTTGGAATGCCCGATGAGAACCGCCCATGCCCGCTAGCAGCGCTCTGGGAAAGCTGTATCTGGTAGGCCTGGGCCCCGGCGACGCGGCGCATTTGGCCCCCGCGGCCCTGGCGGCCCTCCAAGAGAGCCAGGTCGTGGTGGGGTTCCGGGGCTACATGGAGCAGGTGGAGAGCCTGCTCTCCGGCAAGGAGTGCGTGGCCATGGAGCTGGGTCAGGAGCTGGAGCGGGCCGCCCGCGCCGTGGCCCAGGCTCAGGCTGGGCGCACCGTGGCGGTCATCTCCTCCGGCGACGCTGGCATCTACGGAATGGCGGGCCCCGTGTTCCGGGTGCTCACCGACCTGGGGTGGGACGGCACGGCCCCCGAGGTGGAGGTGGTTCCCGGCGTGTCGGCCCTGCAGTCGGCGGCGGCGCTGCTGGGCGCTCCGTTAATGCAGGACTTCTGCGCCATCAGCCTCAGCAACCTGCTAACCCCCTGGGAGACCATTCGCCGGCGGCTGACCGCGGCGGCCCAGGGCGACTTCGTGGTGGTGCTGTACAACCCCCGCAGCCTGCGGCGCACTACCCAGCTGCTGGAGGCCCGGAGCATCTTGCTGGAGCACCGGCCTGCCAGCACCCCCGTGGGATTGGTGCGGGACGCCTACCGTCCCGGCCAGCGGATAACCATCACCGACCTGCAAGGGTTGGAAGAGCGCATTGCCCTGGTGGACATGGTCACCACCGTGGTGGTGGGCAACTCCACCACTTACATGCAGGGCGGACGCATGGTCACCCCCCGGGGCTACGAAGAGAAGGCCGCAAGGCGCGACTAATCCTCAACTCCTTGGCCCTTGCTTCAGTGCGGTATTTCGCCGGGATTTGGGGATTGGGGGTTTAACAGCGTACCTATCCCCTAATCCCGAAATCCCCGCCCTCGGTCTCTACTCCCCTTATGTCCGCGTGCCGCTAGAGTTTTCCGGGTGTTCGGGGTGTTCAATAGGCGCCGGGTCCGACCGGCTGAGGTCCTGACTGGCCTCGGCAGCCGCGCGGTTGTCCCGCAGGATGCGCCGGGTGTCCAGGGGTATCAGCATAGCGGAGCCTGCCAGCAGGAATACCCCGCAGCCAATGAGCAGCGCGGTGTAGCCGGAGCCTGGAGAGGCGTGGTTCAGCAGGTCCACCACCGGCCCCAGCGCCTTGGCCAGCAGCGCCCCCGCCGCGGTGGACAGAGCCACTATCCCCATGTACTGCGCCTCACGCCCGGTGGTGCCCAGGTCGTTCACCAGCGCCCACCCGGCGCTGAGCAAGGCCCCCACCGACATCCCCATGACGATGCCGATGACCAGCACCTCGTTGGCGTTGTCTGCGGTTAGCAGTCCGGCGGTGCTGAGGGCCGCCCCCAGCGCGCCGGCCATCACCACCGGCTTGCGGCCAATGCGGTCGGACAGCCAGCCGGCGGGGAAAACGGTAAGCACCAGGGCCGCGCCCACCGCCAGCACCATATGACCCAGGGCCTGCGCCGGGTTGTCCAGCCCCACCACGTCCCGCAGGAAGAACAGGCCGTAGGTCTGAAAGCAGGTGATGGCGGTAATCATCAGCATGCGCGACACCAGCAGCCAGCTAATCTGTGGTAGCTTCAGAGACGCCCGTGGTTGCCACCGGGGCCAGCCGGTGTCCCGATGCTCTACCGCCTTCTCGCCGCCGCGCACCGTGGCGGTGGTGATGAGCGTGACGACCACCAAGGTGCCGGCCAGAATCCCCAGGGTAAGCCAGAGACCAGTGCCGCCACCCGTAGCCTGAAATCCCAAGAGGGTGCCGCTGATGAAAATGAACCCCACTCCGCCGACGGACTCGGCGAGCACCTTCAGCGATGAGGCCACGCCGATGCGCCGGGCCGGCACCAGGTCGCGGATCAGGGCCTGATACGGCACGTAGCCCACGTTGATGGCTACCTGCAGGAACAGCCACGCCCCCAGCAGGGCCCAGTAGTTGTGAGCCAGGCCGATGCTGGCAATTCCTACGCAGGCCAAAACGCATCCCACTAGCAGGTAGGGCACCCGGCGGCCCCAGCGGGAATGGGTGTGGTCGCTGAATCCGCCCACCAACACCTGGGCCAGGCCGGTCATAGCCAGTCCGGCGAACCCCAGCACTCCCAGGTAGGTGTTCTTCAGTCCCTCGGGAGCAATTTGCAGAACGAGTACGGGCAGAATCACCGTGTCCAGCGCCAGAAACAGACCGGTAATGCCAAACCCAAAGGCAGCAAGGCGCAGGAAGCCCAGGTTGCTCCACTGACGAATAATCGATGCGGGCGTCGTCATCTCGGCTCCATCCGAATTCGATTATAATATAGCAGATTCGATCCTTAGCTCGCCCGATTCTGGCAGCCATCTGACTCCACTTCTGGTTCCGCCATCGCCGGTGACGGCGCAACGCAGGAAGGCAGCACAAGCAACCATGAAAATCTGCTCTCTTTTGCCCAGCGGCACCGAGATCCTCTTTGCCCTGGGCCTGGGGGATCAGGTGACCGGGGTCAGCGACCTGTGCCACTACCCGCCCCAGGCTCGGGACAAGCCCATTGTGTGCCGCAGCAAGATTGACGTGGACGCCATGTCCAGCCAGCAGGTGGAGGCGGCCATGCGGCAGCTCCAGGCCTCCGGGGAGAGCCCTTACGCCTTGGACCAGGAATGGCTGGCGCGCAACCCTCCCGACGTGGTGCTCACCCAGGACCTATGCTACTTCTGCGAGGTGGACGCCACTACGGTGGCGACGGCGCTGCGGGGCGTGCCCAGTGATCCCCAGGTGGTGGTGCTCAACCCCCGCACCCTGGCGCAGATATTCGACGCCATCCACCGGGTGGGCGAGACTTGCGGCGCTCCCCAGGCGGCGTCGGACCTGGTGGCGGCGCTGCGGCATCGTGTGGACGCGGTAACCCAGCGGCTGGCTACGGTTCTGCAAGGCCGCCGGCGGCCTCGAGTGTTCTCCCTGGAGGGCATTAACCCGCTGGTCATTGGGGGCCACTGGATTCCCGATCTGCTTCAACTGGCCGGCGGGCAGCAGGACCTTTACCCGCCGGGCTGTCCCGCCGCCCGCGTGCCGTGGCAGGTGGTGGTGGACTATCGCCCGGAGAAGCTGTTCATTGATCTCTGCTCGTCAGACCTGGCCCGCGGTCTGCGAGAGGTTCCCTGGCTGGCGGCGCAGGAGGGCTGGCGGGACTTGCCGGCGGTGCGCTCCGGGGAGGTCTACCTCATAGACCACGTTTACTTCAGCAGCCCAGGCCCGCGGGTGGTGCAGGGCCTGGAGATGCTGGCCCAGCTGACTCACCCCGAGGCCTTCTCCGGATTCGTGCCGCCCCAGTCTGTGTCCAAGCTGGATGCCGGACTGGCGGCACGCTGTCCGGCCCAGGACATCGCGGGATGCTTCAGGCCCTACGGCCTCATGTAACAGGGTGAGCCGTTGGCAGACAGACAGGCCAGGGGTTATAATCCGACCCAAGCAGGGCCAAACGGCCACCAAACGTCCAAGCGCCAGCAAAGGGGGTAGCGTGGTCACCAAAGATCAGTTCCGCACGGCCATGTCCAAGTTTGCCACCGGAGTGACGGTGGTCACGACTCTTGATGAACACGGTCAGCCCCATGCCATGACCGCCAACTCCTTCACCTCCGTCTGTCTGGAGCCGCCGGTGGTGCTCATCTGTGTGGCCCACTCCACCCACACTTACAAGTATGTGGAGAAGGCGGGCAAGTTTGGCATCAACGTGCTGGGCCAGGATCAGGAGGCGCAGGGCGTTTATTTTGCCAAGCGGCCCGCCGACCGCCACGGCGACGTGGACTACCGCTACGCTACCTCCAACGACGGCATTCCCGTGCTGGAGGGTTCCATGACCTTCTTCGGCTGCCAGGTGTTGAACACCCATGTCTGCGGCGACCACACTATTTACTTGGGAGAGGTCAAAGAGGTCCGGCAGGGGCAAGATGCGGAGCCGCTGATGTTCTACCGCAGCCGCTGGTACCATCCGGCTCACGAGTAGAGTAGCCCGCAAATTATCCAGCCCGTAATAAGAGCGCCCCGATAGCATCCGGGCGCTCTTGCTTTGAACCGGGTTCTGGGCTTCTGCGGGTGTGGTCTGATTAGCTGGCTAGGTCACCCCTTGAGGGTGGCCAGAAACTCCTCGATAGCGTCATTTACCTGCTGGAATTTTTCCAGCTGCACAAAGTGGCTGCCCTTGGGGATAATTCGCTGCCGTGACCCCTTGATCTCCTTTGACAGGTACTCCGAGTACTTCACCGGCGTCAGGGCGTCGTCGCCGCCGCATACCACCTGGGTGGGAAGGCGGATGTTCTTGACCTGGGACATCGCGTCGAACCCGTCGCAGGCCTTAAGGTCGTTCAACTCCACCTTGGGGCCAATCTCCTGGGTGCGCTGAATCAGCACTGGGTAAAGGTCCGCGGCCACCTTCTGGTATTGAGCCTGGTGTTCTTCCAGCCATGCCCCGTTGTTGGAGCTGCTGGAGCCGGCCTCCTGACACCGTTTCATAAAGTCAGGGTTGACCCTTAGCTTGGCGCCCGTGCCCAGCAGAATAATTGCCTTCAGCTCCTCTGGATAGCGCAGGGCGTACTGCAGGGTGATGGCGCCGCCCATGGAGTGCCCGCACAGCACCACATCCTTGTAGCGGCGGGCGGCGTTGAAGCCGCGCACCCACTCCATGTAGGCATCAATGCTGGTGCAGGGCTGGCCGGTGGGATGACCGGGAAGGTCTATGGCCTTGGAATTGCGGAAGTGCCGCAGTTGGTAATAAAAAGATAAACTAGAATTGCCTGCTCCGTGAAGGAATACCAGCTTCACCGAACCTCCCCAGTTTTCATCCCGCCTATCTTGTTGAAGGATATTGGCGGGACGCTGTCATTTGGCCCAACGATGATTGTATACACGTTTCCATTTGGCAAGCAAGAGGGTGGATTGGGTGGACGCCCAGTTGTGACTTGGGATGCCGTTGGCGGTATTTCTATGGTGTGCTTACAAAGCAGCCTTCTCCCCCATCATGGAGATGCGTGATGCTAGTAGTCCGACATCCACACCCAATAACTGTCATTCTGAGCCGCAGCGAAGAATCTAGAGTAGTGGGCATAGCAACACCCCAGATTCTTTAGATTCTTCGCCTTCTCTGCGGCTACGGCTCAGAATGACAGTTTCGCAGTTATGCGATGTTCTTTAGACTTCGATGGTCTGACTAGCATCACGCATCTCATGGAGGGG
>SHYG01000060.1 GCA_009692925.1 Dehalococcoidia bacterium | reverse complement strand
GCGCTCAAGTCCAGACCGTCCAGGGAGCTACATGGATTCGCGGATGCCCTGCTTCCTCCTCAAGTCCTGCGTCAGGTGCGGAGGCGACCTGACATTGGACGAAGGCGACTGGCTCTGCCTTCAGTGTGGCCGGTACTACTACGCCCGCCCTACGCCGGGCGCCATACCTTCGGGAACGGTCTTGTCCGGTTGGCGGGAACAGCTACGCCGGCCCCTGCCCGGCGACGGGCCTCCACCGCCACGGCAAGCCCAATCTAGCTTGGCAGGAAAGCTGTTGGCGCCAGGCTACCCCTGGCACGCCGCGAGGCTAACCTCGTCCTTACACTCCCATTACGCTTCGCAATGCCATCTGCTAAGACAAGAGTGATGACCCAGGAGCAAATGCCTATTCTGCTGGCCCTGGACGCAGGGAGCTGGGAGACCGGCTGGGCAATCTTCCGGGGCGACCATCTATGCGGCACCGGGCTCATTGGCGTGCCGCGACGCGGAGAGAGTACCTCCAGCCGGGTACGCTTGGCCCACATTGTCGAGGAGCTAGAGGAGCTGGCGACCCCAGTCGGTGGTGGTGAGCCGCCCCGCTGGAATGCAGTGGCCGGTGCCGGCTCTGGAGCTGGTGATGGACGGGTTGCGGGATTGGAGCCTGCGCCACCAGCTGCCCCTGCACCGCTACACCGACCAGGAGGTGCGCCGGGCCGTGGCAGGCCGGGACCGGGTATCCGCCTCCCAGTTAGCCTACGCCATCATGTCGTTGCTGGGACAGGTGGGCCAAACCCGCGTGACCCGGGAGTGGGAGGCGATCGCTGCGGGCTACTACCACCTGGCGAACCAGGGCTGAGGCGGGACGTGGTTCTTCATTGCCGAGGCCGCGAAGAGTCAGAACAGAACTGCCCGTCCCGGTGCTATCGCCAGGACGAGCAGTATTTGTGCCGCTGGTGACCGAGGAATGGTTAGCGCTTGGTGTACTGGGGGGCCCGTCGCGCCCGCTTGAGACCGTACTTCTTGCTTTCCTTGATGCGGGAGTCGCGGGTCAGCAAGCCTTGCTTGCGCAGCCCTGGCTTAAACGCCTGTTCAGAGACCACCAGCGCCTTGGAGATGCCGTGGCGAATGGCCTCCGCCTGTGCATGGACGCCTCCACCCAGCACCACCGCCTCCACCCGGAACTTCGTTACGGTCTCGGTGACACGGAACGGCTGGGTGATGATGCTCTGCCAGGGCAGCCAGTTGAAGTACTCTTCCATGGGCTTGTTATTGACCAGGATGGGGCCGGCGCCGCCCTCGGAGGGGTAAAGGCGCACCTTGGCAATAGCGCACTTACGCTTGCCGGTGGCGTAGAAATATCTTGACTGCGTAGCCGGTTGCACCAAGCTAAATACCTGCCCTTTCTAACTTTACTTGGATCATAACTGGGTTACGTGGCTGGGGTTGCCGGAACACTGGGATGACCCATCACCTGGGCCTGGTGGGGATGCTCGCTTCCGGAGTACACCTTGAGGCGGCTCAGCATCGCCCGCCCGCGGCTGTTAGCGGGCAACATGCCCTTAACCGCCAACTCCACCACTCGGTCGGGGTGGCCTTCCATCATGTCCTTCAGGGTGAAGGTCCGCAAGCTGCCTATATAGCCGCTATGCCGGTAGTACTTCTTCTGCAGCAACTTGCGGCCGGTAGAGTGCACCTTGGCGGCGTTGACCACTACCACATAGCCGCCGGTGAGCATATGGGGCGTAAAGTCCGGCCGGTCCTTGCCCTGGAGCACCACGGCGATTTCCCGCGCCATGCGGCCCAAAGTCTGGCCATCGGCGTCAAACACGCTCCACCGTTCACTGAGATCGGTTTCTTTAGGAAAATATGTGCTGGTCCGTTTCATCTGTCCTAACCCTGACCTGTAATCCGAAATTTGGGTATCGCACCGCCACCAGGCACAGCCCGCAGGCCGGGGCTGATGGCCACTTTAAGCTCCCCGGCGCCGTGCCTGCCATCACGTCCCTGAGAATCCCTTCCGGCAAGCGCCCCTTGCCCACCTCAATCAGCAGCCCGTTGGCCCGCCGAATCTGGTGGGGCAGAAAGCCATTGCCTTCAGACTCCACCACAATCGCGCCGCCTTCCCGCCGCACCGACCACCGCACCACCTCTCGCACCGCGCTGCGCCAGGCGGGCAAGCCCGGCGCCAGAGGCCGAAAGTCGTGCCGGCCAACCAGACACTGGGCAGCCCGGTCCATGCGGGCCGCATCCAGGGGTTCCCGCACCCAATGGTGCGTCCGGCGGAGCACCGGCGAGGGCCACGCCCGATTCAACATCAAGTACCGATAGCTCCGGCCACTCGCACTGCGCCGCGAGTGGAACTCTGGGGCCATCTCGCAGGCGGCCTGGATTCTTATATCAGCCGGCAGGTAAAAATTCAAGCCCTTGGGGAACGTTGCCAAGGGAAGGGGACTATCTGTGAGGAAGTCCACCATCTGCCCCAAGGCATGAGCGCCAGCATCGGTACGGCTGGCTCCCCGAACCCGCGCTGGCCGGCCCGTCAGCCGCTCCAGGGCTTGCTCTAGCTCCCCCTGAATGGTGGGATGCCCTTCCTGGAGCTGAAAACCGGCATACTCGGTGCCCTCGTACTCCACCAGCAAGGCCAGCCGCCGGGAAGGGGGAGCATCCCCCAGACTGCTGGGCACTCCAGAGACGACATACAACCCGTCATCCAACTTTTGGCGGCATCTGCCAGCCTTCGGGCTTGAAACTTAGTTAAAGTGCTGCTGGCGCTAGACCAGCTCAATAACCGCCATAAGCGCGGCGTCGCCCTGGCGGGGACCCAGCTTGACGATGCGCGTATATCCCCCCGGACGCTGGGCGTACCGGGTGGCCAGGTCGTCAAACACCTTGCGCACCACGTCGGTCTGGGGCACCTGGCTCATGGCCAAGCGGCGGTGGTGCAAGCTGCCGTTCTTGCCGTGGGTGATCAGCCGTTCCGTAACCACCCGGGTCTCCTTGGCCTTGGCCAGGGTGGTGGTAATGCGCTCGTGACGGATCAGATCCGCGGCCAAACTGCGCAGCAGCGCCACGCGCTGGCTTCGATACCGGCTAAGCTTGCGGCCGGCGACGCGATGGGACGACATGGGTTATGCTTCCTCCTTTGGTGCCGCGCGGCTCCGTCGCCGGGAGGCGGAGCGCAGTGCCGCGCCCAGGGATTCCAGCCCGGCAATGGGCTGGTCTGGCTTGTCATCGGGCTCTTTCTCGGGCTCTGCTTCTGGCGTCTCGTCCGCCTCGTCGCTGACCGCCACGGTGGCTGTCTCGGCGACGGCAATACTGACGCCGGGCTGTTGCTCAACGCCTAATTCACTCAGCTTGCGTTGCAACTCCTCCAGAGACTTCTCCCCAAAGTTGCGGATTTTCAGGAGGTCCTCGTTGGACATCTCCAGCACCTCACCCACTTTGCCGATGTGGGCCCGCTTGAGGCAGTTGAGGGTCCGCGGAGACAACCCCAGCTTGTCGATGGGGGTCTGGTAAATCTCCGGAGAAACCATGATGGTGGGCGCCTTAACGCTGGCTTCGGTCTGCACGTTCAGCTTGCTGAAGATGAAGTTGTGATTAACCAGGGTGTTGGCCGCCTCCCTCACTGCTTCCAGCGGGGAGATGGTTCCGTCGGTCCACACCTCCAGCACCAAGCGCTCGTAGTCCGTCACCTGGCCCACCCGGGTGCGTTCAATGGCGTAGTCTACTTTGCGGATGGGGTTGAAAATCGCGTCCACCGGCAGCACGCCCACGGGCAATGTGCTGGCAGTGTTCTCGCTTAGAGTGGCAGGCTGATAGCCCAGCCCTTGCTCCACGTTGAACTCAATGGACAGCCGGCTCTCCTTGGTGTCCAGGGTCGCCAGGTGCAGCTCCGGGTTAATGATCTCAAAGTCTGCGGAGGTGGCGATGTCTCCAGCGCAGACCCGACCCTCTCCTGACACTTCCAAGCGCACGCGACCGGTGCGGGCCGCCTGAGAGCGGATGCGGATGCGCTTAATGTTGAGGAGGAGCTCCATTACCTCCTCTTTTACGCCGCGTATGGTGGTGTACTCATGCACCGAATCTTCAATTTTGACCCACGTGATGGCGCTGCCCTTGATGGAACTGAGCAGCACCCGGCGCAGCGGGTTGCCCACGGTAATGCCGAAGCCGCGCTGCAGGGGCTCCATCGCCACTTTGCAGTACACTTCCGTGGCGGTCAGAACCCGCAGCTCGGGCTTGATCGGCTCCGCAACGCCGTCGTTGGGCCCGGAGGGAATGATAAAAGTCTCTAACATGGGCACCGTTACCTCGAGTAATACTCTGTAATCAGACGGGAGTTGATGCCCTTGGGCAGGTCTTCATCCGCCGGAAGCGCCGTTACCTGGCCGGTCATTTGAGCCACATCCAGGGACAACCAGGGGGGCATCGGCCGGCGCGGAATGCCCACAACCTGCTCCTTGAAGAAGGTCTTGAGCTTATCCGCCTCCTTCCAGGAGATAACGTCGCCCACCTGAACTTGATAGGAAGGGATGTCGGTCTTCACGCCCCTGACCCGGATATGGCCGTGGTTAACCAACTGCCTGGCCTCTTTCCGCGAGTCGGCGAATCCCAGGTTGTACACCACGTTGTCCAGCCGCCGCTCCAGGGTGCGCAGCAAGTGCAACCCAGTGATGCCCTTGTTCTCAAAGGCCTTGGTCATGTAGCCGCGGAACTGCGACTCCATCAGGCCGTAGGTCTGCTGCGCCTTTTGCTTCTCCCGCAGGTGGGTGCCGTACTCCGACACACGCCGGCGCCGGGTGGCGATGGCGCCAGGCGGATTATGCCGGCGCTCCACGGCGCAGCGGGGTGAGAAGCAGCGGTCGCCCTTGAGGAACAACTTCTCTCCGGCACGGCGGCACAGCCTGCAGGAGGGCCCAGTATATCTTCCCATAAACTCTCTTCCCTAAACCCTTCGGCGTTTCGGGGGCCGGCACCCGTTATGCGGTATGGGGGTTACGTCCCGGATGCTGGTAACCAGCAGGCCGGTGCCCTGTAAAGACCGGATGGCAGCCTCGCGGCCGGCGCCCGGACCTCGGATGAACACGTCAATCTGCCGCAGCCCCTGGTCCATGCTGCGCCGGGCGGCCTGCTCGGCGGCGCGCTGGGCTGCAAAGGCCGTACCCTTGCGGGAGCCCTTGAAACCCACCGTGCCCGCGCTGCTGTAAGCAATCACGTTGCCCTCGGCGTCAGTGATGCTGACCAAGGTGTTATTGAAGGTCGAGTAAATATACGCTCGCCCCATTGGGATAACGCGCCGCTCTCGGCGCCGGGTTCTAGTTCTTGGCATTGCCTTCCCTCAGCTCTCTCAGCTAATCCATGGAATACCAGGGGGCGGCGGACCACCTAAGCGGCCCGCCAGCACAGGATACTACTTCTTGGCCCCGGTGCGGCGACCGCGGCCAGCCACGGTGCGGCGGGGACCTTTGCGAGTGCGCGAGTTGGTGCGGGTGCGTTGTCCGCGCACCGGCAATCCCCGGCGATGGCGCACGCCACGGTAGGCGCCCACCTCAATTAGGCGGCGAATATTCTGGTTTACCTGACGCCGCAGGTCGCCCTCAGTCGTGTACTCTTTGTCCACAATCTCCCGGATGCGGTCTAGCTGGCCCTCGGTCAGCTCATTCATCCGCGGAGGGGACGTAATGTCAATCTCAGCCTTGGCCAGGATTTCTAGGGCGTTGGTTGGGCCCACACCATAAATCGTGCGCAAGGCCACGTGGGCGCGCTTGCGGTCGGGAACATCAGTGCCTGCAATACGGACCATAAACCTCTTCCTCTAGCCCTGCCGCTGAGTGTGCCGTGCGTTGGTGCAGATAACCCGCACCAGGCGCTTGCGCTTGATGACCCGGCACTTGGAGCACCTGGGTTTTACTGACGCGGTGACTTTCATGGGATTGTCCTCTCCGGCTGATTTGACCGGTTTTTGAACCCGCTGGATATTTGACCCTGCCCGTTACTTAAATCTGTACGTGATGCGCCCGCGGCTCAGATCGTAGGGCGACAGCTCTACCAGCACGCGGTCACCCGGCAGCACCCGAATGAAGTGCATGCGAATCTTACCGGATACGTGGGCCAGTACCTTATGGTCGTTGGGCAACTCCACCCGAAACATCCCGTTGGGCAGCGCCTCCGTGACCTTGGCCTCAACCTCTATCGATTCTTTCTTCGGCATATTTGACTGGTATTATCTCCTAACCGTGCCCTGGGGCATTGCCCCCTGGTTCCGGCGACCTGAACGTCCCTCTACCCGCATTACTCGTGGGCAGTAAGAACCTCGGGCCCGCCTTCCTTGATAGCTATAGTATGCTCAAAGTGGGCCGACAGGCTGCCGTCCGCCGTCACCACCGTCCACTGATCGTCCAGGATACGGGTATGCCAGTCGCCCACATTCAGCATCGGCTCAATGGCGATGCACATGCCGGGTCGCAGCAAGGGGCCTCGCCCCGCCGGTCCGTAGTTGGGCACCTGGGGGTCTTCATGCAGAAACCGGCCCACGCCGTGTCCCACAAACTCTCGAACCACGCTGTAGCCGTGGGCCTCGCTGTAGGCCTGCACCGCGGCACTGACGTCGCCAATGCGTGAGCCCACTTGGGCAGCCTGAATGCCCGCCTCCAAACTCAGGCGGGTCGCCTCCAGGAGCCCCAGCGCCTCCGGAGCGACGCTGCCCACGGGCAACGACACCGCGGCGTCGCCGATGAACCCGTCAATAGTAGCGCCTACATCCAGCTTGATTATGTCGCCCTCTTTCAGCACGCGCTTGCCGGGAATCCCGTGCACAATCTCCTCATTGACTGAGGTGCAGATCGTAGCGGGAAACCCCCGGTACCCCTTGAAGGTTGCCTTGGCCCCGTGGCTCAGAATCTCTTTATTGGCCAGATAATCCAGCTCACGCGTGGTGATGCCCGGCTCCACCGACTGCTTCAGCAGCTTGATTACCGAGGCTACCACTGCCCCGGCGTGGCGCATGGCCTCCAACTCCTGGGCTGACTTAATGGTTATGCCGCCCTTGTAAGGGGAAGCCGAGTTGGATGCAGTCTCGATTTTGCGATCTCGCTTCACCCTAAGATATTACTCCCTAATGGCCCGCTTGGGAACCCACATCCCGTCCTGACTTGGTTTTTCAGGCCTGTGCCGGAATCAATTTGGCGTTCGTCCTCCAGCATCAACGCGGCTTGGGGGACGGCTTGGCGGAAGGTCGCCCCGCCGGGCCTAGTCCAAGCGCCGCCGTCACTCGTCCATAAACCTCTTCCACTGTACCCACGCCGGAAACCTCCGCCAGCAGTCCGCGCTTCCGGTAAAACTCCAGCACCGGCAGGGTTTCCTGCTGGTACACCTGGAAGCGCCGTTGCACCGCCGCGGGCGCATCGTCGGGCCGTTGGTACAGCACACCGCCGCACTGACTGCACACCGGGGCCTTCTCCCCGGGCGCTACCGCATGGGGCGCCTGGCATTGCCGGCAGGTGTAGCGGCTTCCCAAACGTCCCACCAGCACATCTTCCGCCACGTCAATTGCCACAACTTTATCCAGCCCCCGCGCTTCGCCCACCAGCTTGGCCTCCAGAACCTCCGCCTGGTGGGTGTTCCGAGGAAACCCATCCAGGATGAATCCGGCGGCGGACATCAGGGGCATTACTTTGTCCAGCACGATATCGATGGTCACTTCATCGGGCACTAACAGGCCCTGGTTCACGTACTCGGAAATCTGCCGCCCCAGAGGCGTGCCCAGCCGCAAGTGGTTTCGGAACAGATCTCCGGAGGCGATGTGCACCACGCCCAATTGATCCTTCAGCATCTGGGCCTGAGTCCCCTTGCCAGCTCCGGAGGGCCCAAACAGAACCATCCTCATCGCTAGTCCAGACGCCCGCGCCACGGCCTACCTCAGGAACCCTTCATAATTCCGCATCAGCAGTTGGGCTTCCATCTGCCGCATGGTGTCCAGGGCTACGCCAACCAGAATCAGTAAGCTGGTGCTGCTTAGCTGGATCGCCTGGACGTTGGTAATCACCGACGCGATGTAAGGCACTACCGCCACAAACCCAAGGAACAGCGCCCCGCCCATGGTGATGCGGATAATCACCTTGTTCAAATAGTCTTGCGTGGGCTTGCCGGGGCGAATGCCCAGCACAAAACCCCCGTTGCGTTGCAGGTTTTCCGCCAACTGCTGCTGCTGAAATACTACCAAAGTATAGAAAAAGGTGAAAATCACCACCAGAATGAAGGCCAGAATCCAGTACACTGGGTCCGTAGGGCTGAAGATGTTGGCGAAGAAGCCCGCTACGCTGCCCACCCAGCCGTCGGCGGTGGCGAAGTACGTGGCCACGGTGCCCGGCAGGATCACTATGGAGAAAGCGAATATCAGCGGGATCATGCCCGCGGAGTTAATGCGCAGGGGCAAATAGGTTGACCCTCCCTGCCGGTACATGCGCCCGCCCCGGAAGATGCTGCGACCGTATTGGACTGGAATGCGCCGGTGGGCCTCATTAAATATCACAATCAGTGCCACAATGGCCAGCCCAATAATTGCGAAGAAGAAAATCCCGAGAACATTGTCTCGGTCCAAGAAGCCCTGACTAATCAGCGTGGGAAAGCCCGCCACGATGCCCGCGAAGATAATCAGCGAGATGCCGTTGCCAATGCCACGCTCGGTAATCAGCTCACCCAGCCAAACCAGGAACATGGTGCCCGCGGTCATGGACGCAATGGCCGCCACCGTGGGCAGCAGGGCGTCGCCGGTGAACCCCACGTTGCCCAGAACGCCGCTCTGCTCCAGAAGCACCATCTGGCCAAACGCCTGAGCCATGGCAATCGGCACGGTGAGCCAGTGCACCATGCGGTTCATCCGCACCCGACCAGTTTCGCCCTCGCGGGCCATCGCCTGCAGCGCCGGGATCACCGGGGTTAGGAGCTGCACCACGATGGACGCCGTGATGTAGGGAAACACTCCCAACGCAACTATGCTCATCCGGCGCAGCGCGCCTCCGCTGAACAGATCCAGGAACCCCTGAAGCTGGTTGGTTTGGAAAAGACGGTCCAGCGCCCCCTGGTCGATGCCCGGAATGGGGACATGGGCCACCAGCCGGTATATCGCCAGCAGGAACAAGGTAAACAGGATCTTGGACCGCAGGTCCGGCAGGCTGAAGGCGCTTAAGACCGACTGCAGCAGGCTGGGGCGGCGTCTGCCTGATGATTCGGCTGTTGCCATCCTAGGCCAGTTCCTCTGCTTGACCGCCGGCGGCGGCTATCTTCTCTCGCGCCGAGCGCGTAAACCGGTGGGCCACCACGGTGACGGACTTGCTCAGCTCGCCGCTGCCCAGAACCTTGATGGGAAGCTTCAGGTCATTTAGATAACCCCGCTGCACCAGTGCCTGTGGGGTGACGCGCTCTCCGGCATCAAACTGGTCCAAGGTGCCCAGGTCAACAATGGCAAACTGGGTCCTGAAGTTATTGGTGAACCCCCGGCGCATGGGCAATCCCTTGATAATGGGCAACTGGCCGCCCTCAAATCCGCGGTGCGGCCCCTTGGAGGCCCGGGAGTTTTGGCCCTTCTGCCCTCGGCCGCAAGTGCTGCCTTGGCCAGCGGAGTCGCCGCGGCCCACGCGTTGGGCCGGCTTGCGCGCCCCCTTGGGTGGTTTTAACAAATGCTGCATCATGGGCTGTTCCTCTTAACTGTGCATGTATCCAAAGACTCATCATGGGCGAAACTGGTCGCCCACTCTGACTGCCAGACAACCAATCCCGCTTTTGGCCACGCATGCCGTGGCCCCTCGCGGGCTGGTTCAGTTTGTACGATTTAGGCCTTACGCCGCGGTCGTGCGGCTTCCTCCACCGATTCTACCACCACCAAATGCCGCACCCGGTGGATCATGCCTCGCATGGTCGAACTGTCGCTGTGGACCACCGACTGGTGCAGCTTATGCAGCCCCAGGGCCACGATGACCTTGCGCTGTGACTCGGGGCACCCAATGGAGCTCCGCGTCCAGGTGATTTTCAATTGGGACATGATTGCGCCTTCTTGTGCCTTCTAGGGGTTTAATACTCTAAGCTGACTGGGCCGGCGCCGCCGGGGGTGCCTTGGGACGCCGGTACGCGACCTCCTCTTGGGCGCGGACCATCTCGCGGAAAGCCTCCAGGGTGGCGTAGGCCGTGTTAATGGGGTTGCGCGACCCCATGGACTTGGCAACCACATCCTGGATGCCGCCCAGCTCCAGCATGGCGCGCATGGCGCCGGCGGCGATGATGCCGGTGCCCGCGGGGGCCGGCTTCATCAGTACCGTGGAAGCGCCCAACTTGACTTTCACCTCGTGGGGAATGGTGCTGCCCTTGCGAGGGATCTTGACCATGACGCGACGTGCGGCGGCGTTGCCTTTGCGCACCGCGTCTGGGATGGCCAGCGCCTTGCCCAGACCTGCGCCCACGCCACCCTGGCCGTCTCCCACCACCACCAGAGCGTTGAAGCGCATGCGCCGGCCGCCCTTCACTACCTTGGCGATGCGGCGAGTGTACACCACTCGTTCCGTCATACCGCCGCTATCTTCTTCGCGACCCCTGCCTTGCCTGGGAGGTCTGCCGCCGGCTGATACCATTATTCTTCAGGTCCTCCTCATTACTCGGCCAGGCTGCCCGTCCTGGCTAACCCATCCCCGACAAGCTCAGGATGAGCGGGTTACTAACTCGGGTTGAGTGGGCTTTATCTCCGCTCGTGGCGAGTTCCTCGAACCGCGTCTAAGAGGACGTATTTAGCCTTTCGGCCATCCCCCTGACCCACCGTTAGAACTCCAGGCCACCCGCCCGGGCCGCATCGGCCAAGGCCTTAACGCGTCCGTGATACTTGTATCCACCCCGGTCAAAAACCACCTGGGTAACCCCTTGGGCCCGCGCCCGTTCCGCCACCAGTTTACCTACGGCGACGGAGTCGGCCAGCTTGGGCTTGACCGACGTGCCGCCTTCCCCGCCGGTTTCCTTGCTGGAGGCATAAGCCAAGGTGTGGCCCTTAGCGTCGTCAATCACCTGGGCGTAAATGAACTTGAGGCTGCGGAATACACACAGCCGGGGCCGTTCGGGGCTGCCCACCACCTTTTTGCGCACCCGCAGATGGCGAACCGTCCGAAGCTTTCGTGCGTCTCTGTCCTTTGGCATGTTCCTCTGGGACCTCTTTCTCTCTTGAAGGGCGCCTGGTGTACCAGGTTCCCCCTGAAAAGTCTAACCGGAAAAGCCTTAAGCCTTGCGGGCGGCGGCCTTGCCGGGCTTCAGGTGAATTACCTCGCCCTGGTACTTGATGCCCTTTTCTTTATACGGATTAGGGGGGCGCACTCGCCGCACCTGGGCGGCTAGCTGTCCCACCTTCTGTTTATCCGCCCCGTTGATGTGGATCCGGTTGTTGCCTTCCACCCGCATGGTCACGCCGACCGGCGGCTGCATGTCCACTTGATGACTCATGCCCACGCTGAGCAGGATGCCCTGGCCTTGCTGGGCCACGCGGTAGCCGACGCCCATCAGCTCCATAGTTTTGGTGTAGCCCTCGTTCGCGCCGATAATGGCGTTGGCGATAAGGCTGCGGGTCAAGCCGTGCAGCGCACGGTGAAACTTGGCATCAGACAAACGCTCCACCACCACGGTGTCGCCCTCTACCCGCACCTTCACGTCCGGGTGGTAAACCTGGGTCACCGTCCCCTTGGGGCCCTTGACGGTCACCAAGCCAGGCTTAAAGTCCACCTGCACCCCTCGCGGGATGGAGATGGGCTTGCGTCCCAAATGGGAGAGTGTCTTTTCCTCAGCCTTCTCTCGGACAAATGAACTACCAGACATAGCACATCAACTCCCCGCCGACACCTTGGCGCCAAGCATGGCGTCCGGTCATCACTCCCTTGGAGGTGGACACAATGGACAGCCCCATGCCGCCGTAAACGCGGGGAATCTCCCCCTTGGCCACGTACACCCGGAGCCCTGGCTTGCTAATCCGCTTTAGCCCGCGAATGGCGGCGGCGCGGTTGGGCCGGTACGACAGATGCAAGCGCAACGTTGGGAAAGTCTGTCCCCGGGGCATATCGTAGTCCCGGATGTAGCCTTCCTCTCTCAGGATTTTGGCGATGGACAGCTTGATTTTGGAGTGGGGGATTAGGACGGAGTCCTGCCGTATCAGGATGGCATTGCGAATCCGCGCCAGCATATCTCCCACAGGGTCATTGATCAACATGTTCTACTGCACTCCCACTCTTCTACAAGCTCGCCTTGCGAACGCCGGGCAACTCTCCCAACAGGGCCAAATGCCGGAAACAGATGCGGCACATGCCCACATAGCGAATGTAGGCGCGGGGCCGGCCGCACCGGTGACACCGGCTGTGCCACTGCACCGCGTACTTGGGAGTCCGCTTCCACTTCTCAATTTTAGACGTTTTCGCCAAGCTTCAAACTCCTGACTAGGTTTGCCGGACGAAGGGCATGCCGAACAACTCCAGCAGCCGCATCGCTTCGGCATCATTCTGCGCGGAGGTAGTGAAAGTTACCTGGAACCCGCGAAACTTGTCGATCTGGTTGTAGTCAATTTCGGGGAAGATTACCTGCTCCCGCATCCCCAGGGAGAAGTTGCCGCGCCCGTCAAACCCGGTGCGGGGGATGCCCCGGAAGTCGCGGATGCGGGGCAGCGCCATATTTACCAGGCGGTCCAGGAAGTAGTACATGCGGGGCCCCCGCAGGGTGACGGCAGCGCCAATGGGGTTGCCCTGCCGAAGCTTGAAGTTGGCTATGGACTTGCGCGCGCGGGTAGCGATGGGCTTCTGCCCCGTAATGGTCGCCAGGTCGCGCAGGGCGCTTTCCATCGCCCGGGCATTGGTCAAAGCCTCGCCCAAGCCGATGTTCAGCACAATTTTCTTAATCTGGGGCACCCGCATAGGCGTGGCGTACCCAAACTCCTGCATCATGGCGGGAACAATCTGGGTGCGGTACATCTCGCGCAAGCGGGGCGGCGGCAGCGGCTCTGCCTTCTCCGGTTCCGCCACGGCCGCGCTGCCACCGGAAGCCTGTCCTCGGGGGGCGCGCTGCCCGCGGGCCGGTGCTGCTCCGGCGCCCGCTTCTCCACGAGGCGCCCGCGGGGCTCGCGGCGTGCGCGGCG
>SHYG01000059.1 GCA_009692925.1 Dehalococcoidia bacterium | reverse complement strand
TCTGCGGTGAATCTTCGTCCCGAGGTGAGTAGCCATGTCCAACCGCAAGCCCATCCTGCCCAAAGGCATGACCGCCAACCCCGCCTTCTCTCCGGCGGTGCAGGTGGGGGAATTGCTGTTTGTGTCAGGCCAGGTGTCCCAGGACGACCGAGGCAACGTGGTGGGCGTGGGCGACTGCGCAGCCCAGACGCGCCAGGTCATGACCCGCCTCAAGACCATTGCGGAGGCCGCGGGGGCCACCATGCAGGACGTGGTGAAGATTACCACCTTCCTCACCAGCGCCGCTAACTACCCCGCCTTCAGCAAGGTGCGCTCGGAAACCTTCCCCAGCAGTCCCCCGGCCAGCTCCACCGTCATCGTGGCTGCCCTGGTGCGGCCCGAGTATCTGGTGGAGGTGGAGGCAGTGGTGCGCGTGCCCGGCGCGGCGTAGAATGCTGGCGCGGGGGCGAGGAATGCCTCACCCCTGCGCGAGTTTCCAGGTTAAGGTGGGAAAGTTGGTCACCACCGGTGGGACTTTCGTCGGTCGCCAGCGGGAGATGGCGGAGTTGCAGGCCGCACTGCAGGAGGCCATGGCCGGCCACGGTCGGGTGGTGATGCTGGTGGGGGAGCCGGGCGCAGGCAAGACCCGCACCTCCGAGGAACTGGCCGCCCTGGCCCAACAGCTTGGCGCGGCGGTGCTCTGGGGCCGCTGCCCCGAGTAGGGCGGCGCGCCTCCCTACTGGCCCTGGGCCCAGGCCATCCGCGCGTGCGTCCTGGAGCGGGATCCCGAGGCGCTGCGCTCCCAGATGGGCGCCGGCGCCGGGCCAAAAGGCGATGACCCTGCTGGACGAGGCGCTGGCCATCTCCACCGAGCTGGGTATGCGGCCACTGATGGAGCGAGTACTCGCCTGCGGGAACGCGCCGAGTCGACGCCAGCCAGAGCCCCTGCATACCCCGGTGGGCTGTCCCAGCGAGAGGTGGAGGTGCTTCGCCTCATCGCCCTGGGCAGGAGCAACCCTGAGATTGCCGAAGGGCTTTTCATCAGCCCCAATACCGTGGCTCACCACGTGACCAACATCCTCAACAAGACCGGCACATCCAACCGCACCGAGGCCGCGACCTACGCCACCCGGCATGGGCTGGCGTAGCGCACCATTTCTGGCGACCCAGCCCTCTCCCTCTACCTTCCCGGCGTTGTCCGTTCCCAATGGCGACCCTCCACCAGGCCAATAGCAAGGTCTTGCTATTCCCCTGCCCGCAACCACGGTTTTGCCGCTTCTCCGAAACTCCCCGGCCTGACGATGTGTCCCATAGCCCTCCCGGTCTAACATGCGAATGCAGCAAGTTAAACGGAGGGAGTGACCATGAAGACACCAGCAGTCCAGAGCCAAGGCACGACCGGGGACACATTCCAGGAATTGATGATTGGCAAGGAAGGATTGGAAATGAAGGCAGACATGGAAGAGGCAAACGGACAGCTGTTCAACGCGCTGGGAAGCAGCGTCGGCGCCAGGCTGTTCCGAGTGGCCGCCCTTGGCGCCCTGCTGGTGGGAGCCGCGGCTTTGTACTCCACGATGAGTCAGGGGGAGGCGCGCAGCCAGCCGCCCAGCAGCGAGACGAGCCAGGTGTCTGCTGCGACGGTATATCTCACGGCAGAGGAACACGACCTAGCGGAGCTGCCCTACGACGAGCTGACCAGGAACTTCTTCGGCACCGGCTCACCCAGCAGAGCCACCCTGTCCATCGACCAGCGGTTCCCGCCGGGCGCCCTGACCGAGGACTAGAACTGGCGCCACCTCCTGACCCCGGCAATAGGGAAGGCCTCTCGCCTGCTGAGATGTGTCAAAACAACTCGGTAGCGGGAGGCCCTTTTTGTGGGGCAGTGGTGCATTTGCCCCGCGCGGGGTAGAATGCGGGAGTCCATTCCGGGCGCGCTAGCTACGCCTGGTGACGGGCCTATTAACCTCGCCGCTGGTGTTGGGCGGGGACTAGCAGGAGTAGAATCGTGAAATCCGTGCAATCATGGTAACGGTGCTTCCCAAAAGCCAGTTCATCTCCGCCAACGGCCTCCGGTTCCACTACCTGGACTGGGGTAACCCCAAGGCGCCGCCCCTGCTCATGCTCCACGGCGCCGGTCTGTGCGCTCATACCTGGGAGCCCATTGCCCAGGGTTTGGCGCCAGACTTCCACGTAATGGCCTTTGACCAGCGGGGCCACGGCGACACCGACGGCACCCCCGGCGACTACCTATTTGAGAGGTTGGGCGAAGACCTGGCCGCCATCATCCAGGAGGCGGGCTGGCCGGCTCTCCGCGTCGTGGGCCACTCCGCCGGCGGGTTGGCTACCATCATCGCCGCATCGTTGCTGCCGGGGCGGATTCAGCGCGCGGTGCTGGTGGATACGCGGGTAGGCCCTCGTCCCGCAGCGGCGCCCGGCGCAGACCTTCGCCAGCGTGCCGAACGCGCCCGCATGAAGCGCACGGTCTGGGACAGCCGCCAGGCCATGAGCGAAGCGTACCGCACCCGGGCTGCCTTCAAGAGCTGGCGGGAGGACGTGTTCCAGAGCTTCATTGACGGCGGAACCCGGCTGCAGGACGACGGCCGCGCTGCCCTCAAGTGCCTGCCGGAAGTGGAAGCCGCCTTCTACGAGAACCGCGACTCGGTGGATATCTCCAAGTACCTTCCCGGGCTGCAGGGCCGGTTCCTGCTGCTGCTGGGCCGGTATCCCGGCGCCCAGACCCTGGAGGACGCTGGGGTGCAGCGATTCCTCAAGCAGGTACCGGGGGCCACGGTGAAGCCCATGCCCAAGGGCACCCACTTCATGCCTATGGAGTACCCGGATATGGTGCTGGAAGAGGCGCGGCGGTTTCTGAGGGACTGAGGGGGCACCATCCGGTAATTGAAGATTACCCGTAGGGGCGACGCATGCGTCGCCCCTACGGGTAATCTCAGCGTTCTCTGCGTTTCCGCGGTGAACTATCGGATTGGTGCTACCTGCGCCGTGCCGCGGGCGCCGGCGTGGCCGCCTCCACCTTGGCGATGAACTCCAGCAGTTTGGCGGCGTAGTGGGTCGCCTTCATGGAGTAGCGGTTGGTGGCGGCAATGCCGGGGAAGGTGTGGTCGTGCTGCCCGATGACATCCCACTCCTGGTGCGTCCACGCCGAGGGGTGCATCTCCGAGCCCGCCACCATCCGGTGGGTGTTCTCCGCCGCCGACTTGTGATGCACATCGTCCGGGGTGTTGCCCTCAAAAATGTAGGTGGGACACTTGACGCTCCGCACCTCCGCCTCGGTAAGGTCGCCCACCGGGTTGGGCCGGGAGAAGGACGCCTGCCAGCGGCGCATTACTGAGCAGAACTCTTTGGGGTCCAGGGACATCAGCCGGTCGCGGTTGCTGGGGTTGTCCTTAATCCGCTGGGCAAAGAACTCAGTGGCCGCCACTGCCGCCATCCCGCCTCGCTCCGCCGCCTGGATGTACTGCCCGTAGTATCCCGGGGCCATTATCTCCGCGCTGCGCGGCCCGCCGCTGACCTCCCAAATGAACAGTGCCTTGACCACCTCCGGGTGGCGCACCGCCACGGTCATGGAGGTGCGGGAGCCGGCAGAGCCTCCCGCGGCGTAGGCCGGGACGGCGCCGATGTGCTTCAGCAGCCCCGCCATCTCCTCCGCCCAGATATGCTGCTCCGGCAGATCCCCACCGATGACCACATCGGAGCGCCCACAGTTCCGCCGGTCGTGCAGGATGACCTGGCAGTGGGGGGAGAGCAGCGCCGCCAGTGGCCGCAGCCCATTGGTGTCCACGCGGCCGCCGGGGGTGAGGATAACCGAAGGACCGGAGCCGTGCACCTCATAGTACAGGTTCACCCCGTTGATATTGGCGTATGACATGAGGCCCTCCCTTATAGTCCAATATATTCCGGCATTTGCCCCACCCCGCCGGGGCTTTGGCTGTCAGGATGGAGTCTAGCGGTGGCTATCCGCCCCGTCAACCGCCCGCCCTGGACGGCTTCCGCAACCGGCTTACTCTGGCATTGAGTTGGTGGATATTAGAGCTAATATACCCAAATAACTGCAAAATATGCCATATATCGCATAGAAACAAAAGGGTAGAGGTATAGTCCCAATCGGTGAACTCGGGGTTAGTGTGTCGCGGCTCGGGGGTCCCCAGCGCGCCCCGAGGCGCCAGCACGGCCCAGGGCCGGCATCAAAGGAACTTTAGGGGGACTCATGCGAATCCGCCCGCAGTGCGTACCCCCAGGGCCAGCCGTCGCCGCAGGTGTGCCGGCCCACATTGTTTGCCCCAGATATTGGCGCCAAATCTCTATTTACTTCAGCGGCACGGCGTGCCTCGTATGCTAACGGCCCAATCTGCCCTCTGAGATTCATCAACCGGAAAAGAGGCCGCGCGGCCACGTTGTTAAGGAGTTGTTCTGAATGTGTAAGACACTAAGTACAAGGTTCTCCCGGATGGGCGTGCTGGCGCTGGCCTTTGCCCTGGTGCTGGGGGCCATGGTGCTCTTCCAGGCGCAGGTTTCCGCTGCGCCTTCCCAGACGATAGGCGCGGGCTCGTGTACCACCGTCCCAGATTCCTGCGTTGGCCACCTGGAACCGCAGTTGAGTGACGGTGCCGGTGGTGCCGGCCGTGGCCACGGCCAGCAGGGAGCCGCGCATCTCCAGGGTGCTCCGGGCCTGGGTGAGGCCGGCGTGGATGGTTTCCTTGGCTCGGTCAGTGGTGAACAAGCCGGTGGACAGGGCCGCGAAGGCGAACACCGAAGACACGACCACGAATGCGATTAGCACGATGGCCGTTTCCAGACCGGTGATGCCTTGCTGGTCGCGCCACAGGGGGCGGACCCGCTTCAGGAGTTGGTATACCGGGTTAAACATGTCGGGTTCCTCCTCAGGTAACTCTCTCTCTCTCCGTATTTGGTCCTGGGTCCTAGGTAGACTGGGTTGGCGCCAGAGTGGGTTTGCCGTCAGCGATGGTCACCCCCTTTGCCGGCTTGTCCCCAACGTGTCGGGGGACTGGTCACATGCCGTCACCATATGACTACAACCAGTGTAGGTTGGTGTGAGGTTTCAGCCCACAGTATGGCCACCTGAATCAACCATATGGGGCGTGGGGTGGGGTGGGTGGTGGCCCTAGTCCACCGATGGGAGAAAACGGCAACAATCAGGGTGCGGGCACCCGGCGGGAGGCGCAACGAGATGCGTTGTTGGTGGATAAGAGAAGGTTGCGAGGGTTGCAAGGAGGGAAGGAGACGCTAATGCAGGGGCGCTGCTTCCTGCGCCCTGGTCCGTGGCGGCGGAATTGGACCGGGCAGGGCAAGCCCCGCCCCTACGACGACTGGGACAGTCGCTAGCTTGCCGGCCGTCCCAGCAGTTGCGCCAGGTTGTCGGCGAACTCCTGCACCGTGGCGGCGGCTTTGCGCCGGATTATCGGCTGGCCCAGTTCGCCCAACTTGCCCAGGAAGGCGGCGTCGGTGAGGATGACCAGTTCGGTCTGTTCCAGGTCGTCGCCAGAGGCTTGGTCAGAGGACTGGGGTTGCAGTTGCACCGTCACGTCGGCCCGCACCGAGCCACCCACCTTGCGCTCCTGAGCATCCACCAGAAACCGCGCCTCGCCCTTGGCCCGGTCGTGGCCCAGCACCTGGATGACGCCGGTGAGGTTGAAGCTCATGGGGCCCACCCGGACCTGCATTACTGCCCGGTACCGGTCCTGACCGTCGGGCGCAATCTCCTTCAGCCCAGGGATGCAGGGGGAAATGCGGGGTATGTCCAGCACCAGGTCAAAGGCCGCGTCCCGGCCCGCGGGCACCAGGCAGCGGTGCTCCAGCTTCATCCCGGGCGTCCCGGCTGGCCCGCGGCGGCCAGGGCTTGGTTCAAGGCGCGGCGGGTGAACACCTGGGCCATCTCCCGCTTGTAGCCTGCGGAGCCGCGGTAGTCGTCCAGGGGGTCAATCTCCTCCGCCACGGCATCGGCGCAGGCGCGGAGGGTGTCTTGAGTCATGGGCTGGCCCCGCAGGCGGGATTCGGCCTGCGTGGCGTGCACCGGCGTCATGCCCACCGACCCCAGGGCGATGCGCACATCCTGGCAGGTGTTGTTCCGTCCAGGGGTGATCACCACCGCCACCGACACAGTGGCGTAGTCGTCGGCGGTACGGGGCAGGAATTTCAGGTAAGCGGCGCCCGCGCCTGGCGGCAGCGGCGGCGCCAGGATGCCGGTCAGCACCTCGCCGGGCCGCACGGCAGTCTCAAAGTAGTCGACGAAGAGCTGCTCCACCGGCAATGTCCGCTGACCCTTGGCGGAGGTGAGGATTACGGAAGCCCCCAGGGCGATTAACGCCGGCGGCGGGTCCTGGTTGGGGTCGCCGTGCACCAGGCCACCGCCCGCCGTGGCCATGTTGCGGATGCGGGGCGTGGCCACCTGGCGGAAGGCGTGGGCCAGCAAGGGTATCTGGCGCTGCACTACGGGGCTGGTCTCCACCTGCCGGTGGGTGCACAGGGCGCCGATGCGCACCGCGCCGTGGTAGTCCGCGGCGGCGTCTATGCTTGCCAATCCCGGCGTCTGCCGCAATCCGCCCAAGCTGACGACGTGGCCAGGCTGGGCCAGCCGCTGCTTCATCTGCTGCACCAGGGCGGTGCCGCCCGCCATGAGCCGGGCGTCGCCGCCGTAGGATTCCAGCAGGTCAAAGACCTCCGCCAGGCTGGCTGGCCGGTGGAACTGGAAGTCGTTCATCCCACCCCGTCATTCCGGCTTTCGCCGGAATCCAGCGAACTCCCGCCTGGGGTCGCCTCTGGCTTGCTCCCCAGGGCGTTCACCACCGACTCCAGTATCTTGTAGTAGCCGGTGCAGCGGCAGAGGTTGCCCATCATCCACTCCCGCACCTCCGCTTCGGAGGGGTGCGGGTTAATGTCCAGCAGGGCCTTGGCGGCCATCACCTGGCCGGGGGTGCAGATGCCGCACTGAAAGCCGCCGTAGTCGATAAAGGCCTGCTGCACCGGGTGGAGCCGCCCGTCCTGGGCCAGGCCCTCAATGGTGGTGATCTCCGCGCCGTCCACCGCCACCGCCAGGGTGATGCAGGAGGCGGCCATCTGGCCGTCAATCAGCACGGTGCAGGCACCGCAGACACCCACGCTGCACCCCTCTTTGGTGCCGGTGAGGCCAAGGTCGTAGCGCAGGCAGTCCACCAGCAGCCGGCGGGCTGGAACCTCAAGCTGGTGGCCCGCGCCGTTGACCCGCAGATGGATGGTCTGGTTCATGTCGCTCACCGCCATGATTTCACTGCTTCCAAAATAGCTCCCTCTCCCCTCAAAATGCCTGATGCTAGTTAGACAATCTACGTCTAAAGAGTATGTCATTCTTCGGTCGTCCTTCCGCGGAAGGACGACCGAAGAATCTAGAAAATCTGGAGTGGTGCTGTCCTCACTACTTTAGATTCTTCGCGGAGTTTATCCTGAGCGTATCGAAGGGGCTCAGAATGACATCCGTAATGAGTGGAGCCGGACAACTAGCATCACGCATCTCAAGGGGAGAGGAGCACCCCTATGTTCCTCCGCGTTCTCTGCATTCTCTGCGGTGGATACGTCCCCAACCTGGTTTCGCCAGGAATGGTATACTACCCCCTACCTGCTGGCAAGGGGCGGCATCGCCTGCGTCAGTCGTAGGGGTGCACAGCTGTGCGCCCCTACGGACCCCAGCCATTTTCCACTGGCGCACTGGTGCAACATGTCCCGCTCGCCATCGCCCAACGCTCAAGTCAATGTTGTCACCGGGGCTTTTGGTTATACCGGCAAGTACATCGCCCGGCGGTTGTTGGCCCAAGGGCAGCAGGTTAGGACCCTTACGGGACATCCCCAGCACGACAGCTCCTTGAGCGACCAGGTGGAGGTCCACCCCTTCAACTTCGATAACCCATCGGCGCTGACGGAGAGCCTCCGCGGCGCCTCCACCCTCTACAACACCTACTGGGTGCGGTTCCGCCGGGGACGCGTCACCTTTGACCGCGCCGTGGCCAACACCCAAACCCTGATCCAGGCCGCCAGAGAGGCAGGGGTCGGCAGGATAGTACAGATCAGCATCACCAACCCCTCGGACGACTCGCCCCTGCCCTACTTCCGGGGCAAGGGAGTAGTGGAAAAGTATCTGGTTGAATCGGGCATCCCCTACGCCATTGTCCGTCCCACGGTGGTCTTTGGGGTTGAAGATATCCTGCTGAACAACATCGCCTAGTGCCTGCGGAAGTTCCCCATCTTCCCGGTGGCCGGAAGGGGTGACTACCGCGTGCAGCCGGTATTTGTGGAGGATTTGGCGGCGCTGGCGGGTCAGGAGCGCGGCAATGTGGTGATGGATGCCGCGGGTTCGGAAGTGTACACCTTCGATGAGCTGGTGCGGCTCGTGGCCCAGGCCGTGGGCAGCAAGGCCGCGGTGCGACACCTGCCCGCCGGGCTGGTGCTGGCCTGCTCCCGGCTGATGGGTAGCTTGGTGCGGGACGTGGTGCTGACTCCCGACGAGCTCGCGGGGCTGATGGCGAACCTGCTGGTTTCCCGCAACCCGCCTGCCGGGCTGACCTCCTTTCGGGGATGGCTGGAGCAGCACGGAAGCCTGCCGGGGGTGAGGTATGCCTCCGATCTGCGCCGCCACTATCGGTGAAGCGGCGGGTCAGTCGCGGCGTTCCCGCCAGCCACGCCCCTTGACCAACCTGCACCCAAGCCCTAAAGTGCAACTACCCCAGAGGTGGCAGTCCCACTCTCAAGAGGTGCGTAATGGCCTACTACCTGATGATGACCAAGTTGACCGAGCGCGGCCGCAAGGCCCTGCGGGAGCACCCGGAGCAGGTGCAGGAGGTCAACCGCGAGATCGAAGGCATGATGGATGGTGTGAAGGTGACCGCCCAGTGGTTTCTGCTGGGCCCCTACGACTTCGCCTCCATTATCCAGGCCCCGGACAACTGGAACATGAGCTTCATCGCCATGGAGATTGGGTCTCGGGGCACGGTGGAGACCCTGACCATGCCCGCCATGCGGGTGGAGGACTTTGTCTCCTTCATGAAGGCGGAGGACAAGGTAGCCCACATTCGCCACCAGCACGGCATCCTGGGCGACTGAGGCTGGTCCGAAAATTCACCGCAGAGACGCAGAGAGCGCTGAGATAGTAGACAGCTAACCGTAAAATCTCTGCGTCTTCTGCGCCTCTGCGGTGAATCACCGTATGCCGCTCCAAGGGAAAGTAGCCATCGTCACCGGCGCCAGCCGGGGCATCGGCAAGGCCATCGCCTTGGGCTTGGCCCAGGCGGGAGCCGCCGTGGTGGTGGCCGCTCGTTCGGAAACGGAGCGCCCTGGATCCCCCGGCACGATCCACGCCACCGCCGCGCAGATTGCCGCCCTGGGTGGCCGCGCCCTGGCGGTGCGCTGCAACGTGAGGGAGGAAGAGAGCATCCGCGGCATGGCGCGGCAGGCGCTGGATGCCTTTGGCCGCATTGACGTGCTGGTGAACAACGCCGGGGTCGCCAGCTACCGGCCCTTCCTGGAGGCCACCGTCAAGGAGTGGGAGCTGGTCATGGATATTGACCTGCGCGCCCCCTTCATCTGCAGCCAGGCGGTGGCCCCCGCCATGATCGCTCAGGGCGGCGGCAGCATCATCAACATCTCCTCCCACGCCGCTGACCACATTTTTTCATCCACATTGGGCGCCGACAACGACGCCGGAGTGGCCCTCATTGGCCTGGCCTACGGCGCCGCCAAGGCCGGGCTGGAGCGGTTTAGCTGGGGTTTGGCCGCCGAACTGGGGCGGCACAACATCGCCGTCAACGTTCTGAAACCCCTGCGCCCGGTGCTCACGGAGGGCTTCCAGGCCCAGCGCCCCGACGCCGACTACTCCGGCTGGGCCACGCCCGAGGACATGGTGAAAGCGGCGGTGTTCCTGGCGGGGCAAGACGCCCGCGGCCTCAGCGGCGCGGTGGTGACGGCGGAGGAGATTGTGCGTCGGCTGGGGTTGTAGGGGGCCTGAGCGCATTCGGTTCCAGACGCCGATTGCCGAGGCTTGCATAGGGAGGAGCGACGTGATTATAATCTGCCCCAGGTTGGGGTTATCTAAATGAGACTAGGTATTCTGTAATTCATTTGCCTTCCGCCCATTTCCGCCAGAGTTACACAGAAACTACACCAGCGTGCTCCGAAAGTTCACCATATTCAACTGCCCCCAATAGTCCGTTGGGGCACAATTGGGAGGACTATTGATTCCAGTGTCCCAAGAAAATCGGGGGTTATGAGTTGGCAGAAAGCCACCAAAGAAAGTCGCCGGACCGCCCTGAAGATGCGAAGCGCAGCACCCGTGCTGGTGGTTCCCTTAGCAGCGTTCAGCGAGCGCCCAAGACGACGTCGCTAAAAAAGTTCCTGAAGTTGGCCCGGGAGTTGGAGCCGATAATCCGGCAAGGGAGCGCAGCTAGAGAGAATGCTGACGATACTGTAGCGGCAGCGCGAGAGGAGCGAATTAAACAGCTTGGCAACGAGACAACGCCTTAACCCCTTGGTAGTAGTCATTGATGCCTCTCTGGCTCTTAATCTTGCTTTACCCCTACAACCATATCATGACCAAGCCATTAGCCTGGTGGAATCGTGGGCGCAGAGCGGAGTAGGGATTATCGCTCCGCCTCTCTATGAAAGCGAAACAGATAGCGCTGTCCGCAGGCCTCTTTCAACCGGTAAGCTAACGGCGACTGCGGCCGCCGCTGCGTTCAGGCTTTTGGACGTATTGCCGGCGGACATCGTCCAAGATCGCCAAGTCCGTGGGAAGGCGCGCGCCATTGCTGCCGACGTCAACCAGAGAAATGTCTACGACTCCACCTACGCCGCCCTGGCCGAACTTAGACACTGTGAGATCTGGACCGCGGACAAACAATTTTATCAAGCAGTTCGGACGCGGTTTACATACGCCCAATTTGTAGGGGAATACCAGAAGGTACCTCCTCCTTCCAGCTAACCCGCCCTGCCACTGTGAAGCCCGAATGCTCTTGCTGTCTCCGGGTCAGTGGTTGATACATCTTTAGAGGTCACTAATGGACTTCTCCTTCACCCCCCTGGAGCAGGAGCTGCAAAAGCGGGTGCGCCGCTTGGCCGAGGAGCAGATTGCGCCCATCGCCGCGGAGGCCGACGAGTCGGGCCGCGTACACCGGGGGCTCATGAGCATCCTGGCCCGCGCCGGTCTACTGCGCTACTGCGTGCCCCAGGAGTACGGCGGCTACGGCGTTAAGGTGGTGCGGCTGTGCATCATCCGCGAGGAGCTGGCCCGCGTCTCCGCCCAGGCCGACACCAACTTCATCATGCAGGGCTTGGGCAGCTACCCCATCACCCTGGGCGGCACCCCAGAGCAGAAGGCCCGCTACCTGCCGCCGGTGGCCCGGGGCGAGGCCATCGCCGCCTTTGCCCTCACCGAGCCGGGCGGCGGCTCCGACGTGCTGAACATGCAGACCACCGCCGTGCGCCAGGGCGACGACTGGGTACTGAACGGCGCCAAGAAGTTCATCAGCCAGGCGGGGGACGCCAACACCTACGTGGTGTTTGCCAAGACCGACCCCGCCGGCGGCAGCCGGAGCCTCTCCGCCTTTGTGGTGGAGCCGGGAACACCGGGCTTTGACGACTCGCGGCGGCAGGACCTCATGGCGCCCCATCCCATCGGCGAGCCGCGCTTCGACAACTGCCGCCTGCCCGCCGGCGCGCTGCTGGGCCAGCCGGGGCAGGGGCTGCGCCTAGCCCTGGGCACCCTGGACACCTTCCGCACCACCGTGGGCGCCGCCGCCGTGGGCATGGCCCAGGCCGCCTACGAGGCCGCGCTAAGTTATGCGAAAGAGCGCAAGATGTTCGGCCAGACCCTGGCGGACTTCCAGGCCACCCAGTTCAAGCTGGCGGACATGGCGGTGTCCCTGGACGCCGCCCGGCTGCTCACCTACCGCGCCGCTTGGCTCAAGGACTCTGGCAAGGAGAGCGTCATCAAGGAGGCGTCATTCGCCAAGCTCTTTGCCACGGAAGCCGCCTCCCGCATCGTCAACGAGTCGCTGCAAATACACGGCGGCGTGGGGCTGGAGAAGGGGCACCCGGTGGAGCGCCTGTACCGGGAGGTGCGCGCCCTCACCATCTACGAGGGCACTTCAGAGATTCAGCGGCAGACCATCGCGCGGCAGTTGCTGCGGGAGTGACGCTTTTACCGCAGAGGCGCAGAGAGCGCGGAGATAGTAAGTAACCTTTGGTACCCCTCTGTGTTCTCTGTGGTGAATCGTTAGTCCCTAGACTTCCAGGGGGGTATCCTCCCGGTTGGCCCACTCGCCCATGGAGGCGTCGTAGTTCTTGGTCTGGCCGTAGCCCAGCAGTTGCAAGACAAACAGGCCGTGCGCCGCACGGATGCCGCCCTGTCAATACGTGTAGATGCGCTTCTCCGGGGTGATCCCCTGGGCCAGCAACATCCGCCGGATGTCCGCCGCCGGCTTGAAGCGGTGGGTCTCCCGGTCCATCGTGTTCAAGTACTCCAGGTGCACCGACCCCGGCACGTGGCCCACCCGCTGGTTACCCCGGCTGTTGGAGCCATCGTACTCGGCGGTGCTGCGCACGTCCCAGACCACCACGTCGTCCAGGCGGCAGTTGGCCTTTAGCTCGTCCACCTTGACCAGGATGGACTGGTTGGGGCGCGGGTTGAAGGTCACCGGCGCGGGAGCCTTGGGCCGGGCAAAGCTGACCGCGCGGCCTTCGCTCACCCAGCGCCGCCAGCCGCCGTCCAGAATCTTGACGCTGGTGTGGCCGTAGTAGTTCAGCGCCCACCACAGTCGGGCGGCGTACAGGCTCTGGGAGTTGTCGTAGGCCACCACCAGCGTGTTGTCGCCGATGCCCAGCCCCTGGCACAGGGCGGCGAACTTGTTGGGGGGCAGCACGTGGAGGCGGCCAGCGTCGGCGTCCTTCTCGTAGTTGTCCGGCACCAGCACCGCGCCGGGGATATGGCCGCGGTTGTAAGCGGGCTCCACATCGCAGTCCACAATGACCAAGTTGGGATCGCTGCGGTGGGCTTCCACCCAGGCTGCGTCCACCAGGTGCTCAGGATGGGCAAACCCGCTTGAGGTTGTCATTGCTGCTACTCCGATTGCCGGCTGACTTGCACTGGTTAGA
>SHYG01000058.1 GCA_009692925.1 Dehalococcoidia bacterium | reverse complement strand
CCCATGCCGATTTCAACGCCGACGCGGTGGTGGACGGTCAGGACTTCTCCATTCTGGCCCTCAGTCTGCATCAACGGGGCGACTAGCACCCGCTGCCTCCAGTTAACGGCCCTAGCATAAATCGCTCAACCGAAGCTGCCGAAATCCCCCCAACCCCCCTTTGCAAAGGGGGGTTGGGGGGATTTCGGCAGCTCTTCCCTGTCAACCGATCCAGACAATTTGGCAAGGCCTGTTAAGCACTTGTCATTCCGGCGCAAGGGGTGTTCCACCAGGCGCCGCAACCAGGCCTGTATATGGGCGCCGGCCTTCGCAGGTGCGATCACTGGATACCGAGACATATCTGACACACCAGCGCCGACTTGACAGCAGATTGGGCCTTTGTTAGCATTTCGCCCATAAAATGGGGGCGACGACATGCGTTGGCGGCATGGGCGCGCCCTCGGTTGCCATCTTAGGGATCCTTCCCAGTAGGTAACTATGAGCGGCGATGCTACCCTCAACGTCACCGTCACGGCAATCCGGCCTCCGGGGCCGGCGCTGCCACCCATGTTCTCACGTTACAAAGAGCAGGTGGAGCAGGCGCTTTTCCGGGCCGTTCCTGCGCCGCCCGATTCTCAGCTTTATTTAGTGATGCGGTATCACTTGGGCTGGGCCGACCGCCACGGCCAGCCCGCCAAGGAGCCGGTTTCCCAGGGCAAGGCGCTTCGGCCCACCCTCTGCCTCTTCGCGTGCCAGGCCCTGGGCGGCGAACCTGAGCAGGCTGGGCCGGCCGCCGCGGCCCTGGAGATCATCCATAACTTCTCCCTGCTCCACGACGACATCCAGGACCGGGACATCGAGCGCCGGCACCAGGCCACGGCGTGGACAGTGTGGGGCGAGCCCAAGGCCCTGGTCGCCGGCAACGCCATGCAGTCCGTGGGAGATTTGGCCCTCCTGTCCAGTGCCGATGGACAGGTGTCCGCCCAAACAGCCCTCCGGCTCTCCGCGATTCTCACGGAGAGCTACCTGGAGATGATTGAGGGGCAGTGCCTGGACCTGGACTTTGAGTCCCGGACCGGCATCACCACTGAAGAGTATTTGCACATGATTGCCTGCAAGACCGGGGCGTTGATCCGGTGCTCCCTGGAGGTGGGCGCCACTTTGGGAGCCGATAATCCGGCGGCCACCCAGGTCTTCGCCAGGTTTGGCCAGTGCCTGGGCCGCGTGTTCCAAATCCGCGACGATTATCTGGGCATTTGGGGCGACCCGGTGGCCACCGGCAAGGCGGTGGGCAACGACATACGCCGCCGCAAGAAATCCTTCCCGGTGGTTTATGGGCTGGAGCACGCCACCGGCGCCGCGCGGGATGAGTTGCTGCGAATCTACCGGCAGGAAGCACTCACCGAGGCAGATGTGGGCCAGGTGCTGGCGTTGCTGGAAGGCGCGGGCGCGTCCCAGATGTCGCAGCGGTTGATTCAAGACAATGCGGACCAGGCCATCCGGGAACTGGATGGGGTCAGCTTGCCTGGCTGGGCCCGGCTGGAGGCCGAGCAGTTGGTGGACTTTCTGGCGCGGCGTGAGTTCTGAGGATGTCACTAATGGGAAGGGCTCCGTGAACGATACTAAGCTCCCCCAGGCTAAACGGGCCAAGCGGCCGGTGGAGCTTTCGGTGCGCCTGGCCTGGTACATGGTGAAAACCCGCCTGCGGGGCCGGCGGCGCTTCCCGCTGGTCACCATGCTGGAGCCGCTGGAGATGTGCAACCTGGCCTGTGTCGGGTGCGGGCGCATCCGGGAGTACCAGCCCGTCATTGACCAGATAATGTCGGTGGATGATGCCATATCCGCCGTCCGCCAATCCGGCGCGCCCATCGTCTCCATCGCCGGCGGCGAGCCGACGATCCATCCCCAAATCGACCAGATCATCAGCCAGCTAATCGCCCGCAAATACTTCGTCTACTGCTGCACCAACGCTTTGCTGCTGGAACGCCTGTTGCCCAAGATACCGCCTTCCAAGTACTTTTGTTGGGTGGTGCATCTGGACGGCATGGAGGCCAAACACGACGAGTCGGTGGCCCGCAAGGGCGTGTTCAAGAAGGCGGTGAGCGCCATTGAGCTGGCGCTGGCGCAGGGCTATCGCGTGTGCACCAACACCACTGTCTTCCGCAACAGCGACGTGGAGGACCTGCGGGAGATGTTTCGCCTGGCCGCCGGGCTGGGGGTAGAAGGCTCCATGATCTCGCCGGGCTACGACTTCAAGGATGCCCCGGATCAGGACATCTTCCTCACCCGGCGGGAGTCGCGGTCGGTGTTCCAGCGTCTGCTGGACCCCGCTAAGACCCAGGGGATGCGCCTGTACAACAATCCCCTTTACCTGAACTTCCTTAAGGGCGATCGGGAGTACCAGTGTGCCGCCTGGTCCAACCCCACCTACACCGTCATGGGCTGGCGCAAGCCCTGCTATCCCCTGGCGGATGAGCATACCCAGGAGCTGGCCGACCTGTACCAGGACAGCGTGTGGGAGAAGTATGGCGTGGGCAAAGACCCCCGCTGCAGCAACTGCATGATGCACTGCGGCTTTGAGTCGGCCACCATTTTTCAGGCAGTGGCCACCCCCAAAGACTGGGTGACGCTAATCAAGTCAGGCGCGGCCCACAAAGGCGGCATCAGTGTGGGCTAGGAGGAAAACCGCGGTATGTTAATGGTCGTCGCCCCCACGGAACAGGAGCTGGCCGGGTTGCGCCGGGCCTTGCAGTACGCCGCGCCGCCGGCAATTAGCGCGCAGTCGTTGGAGTTGCACACCGTGGGCATGGGCCGCGGCGCGGGCCAGGTTGTCGCAGAGTTGCTGGCGTCTTGTAAGAAGATGCCTCCCGGGGAGCGCCGACCGCCGGATGGAGTGCTGCTCCTGGGGTTTGCCGGCGCCCTGGACTCTGTCCTGGACACTGGACAACTGGTGGTGTCGCGAAGGTACTTCTGCAGCGCGGGGCAGGAGTTACGGGAGCCAAAAGAGGCTGACGGGGAGCTATGGCGGCGGGCGACGCGCGCGTCAGACTGGGCCGGCCTGGCATTGCGGAGCCTGGATTCCTTAACGGTGGAACACCTGGTAGCCTCGGCAGCGGAGAAACAGGCGCTGGCGCAGAGTTATCCGGCGGGTACGGTCAACATGGAGGACTACTGGGTGGCATCCGCGGCCCAGGAAGCGGCGGTCCCCTTCCTGTCGGTACGGGCGGTGCTGGACGTGTCCACCCAGCGTCTGCCCGGCTACGTGTTGGAGCTGCCCCGCTCCCGGGCCAAGGCAGCCCTGAGCCTGGCATCCCGTCCCTGGCGGGTGCCCGCGGCGCTAGGTCTGGCCCGGCAGGCGGCGGTGGCCTCAGCGGGGCTGGCCCGGTTCGCCATGGCGTTTAGCCGTCAGGAGAGCGTGGCCCCGGCGGGGCGCTAACGGCCTCTGGCGATTGGTGAATGCGCGTTCTGGTTACCGGCGCAACGGGCTTCATCGGCGGCAACCTGGCCCGCGCGCTGGTGGACCGTGGCTATGAAGTGCGGGCGCTGGTGCGGCCAGGGAGCCGGACCTTAACAATTGATGGCACTGGCGATGGCACTGGGGTTCAGCCGGTAGCGGGGGACATCCTGGACCGCGAGTCGGTCCGGCGGGCGCTCCAGGGCTGCCAGGGCGTGTTCCACTGCGCCGCTGCCTACACCTTCTGGTCTCGGGACCCTGCCCAGGTGTACCGCACTAACGTTGAAGGCACACGGGTGGTGCTGGAGGCGGCGCTCCAGGCCGGGGTAGACAAGGCGGTGTACACCAGCACTGTGTCCACCATCGGGTTGCCGCGCGAGGGTTTGGGAACTGAGGACACCCCGGTGTCGCCGGATAAGTTGGCGGGCCACTACAAGAAGTCCAAGCACCTAGCGGAGTTGGTGGCCCTGGGCCTAGCCCAGCGCGGGCTGCCGCTGGTGGTGGTGAACCCCACGGCGCCGGTGGGCCCCTGTGACGTGCGGCCTACCCCCACAGGGAAGGTGGTGCTGGACTTTATGCTGGGTCGTATCCCCGCCTATGTGAACACGGGCATGAACCTGGTGGACGTGGCCGACGTGGCTACGGGCCACATTCTGGCCTTGGAACGGGGGCAAGCGGGCCAGCGCTACCTGCTGGGCCATCGGAACGTGACGCTGAAAGAGGTGTTTCAGATGCTCCAGGCGGTGTGCGGACGCCGGGCGCCCCGGTTCCGGGCGCCTTTCTGGATGGCGATGGCAGCGGGTTACGCCGACAGTGTGGCGGAAGGCTGGTTGCTGCGGCGGGAGCCCCGCATACCTCTGGAGGGGCTGCGGGTGGCCATGCACCCCATGTACGTGAGCTGTCAAAAGGCGGTGGACAATTTGGGCCTGCCCCAGAGCCCGGTAGAACCGGCGCTGGAGCGGGCGGTTCGGTGGTTCAAGGATAACGGGTACGCTGATCAAGACTGACTGGTCTGGGACAACTCCATGCTGAAGATTCTGCAACGCCGCAACTACTTCCCCCGGCTCGCGCTGCGTAGCCGGGGCGATACTGGCGGCGGCGCTGCCACCCTCGATGCTCCGCGGCCGTCCGCACGGTCGTCCGTGCGCGACTCCCGCAGCGCGACGCCGCAACCCGGCCTGCGGGATACCCTCTCCGGCGGCGAGTTGGACCGGGCGATTGGCAGGTGCCAGGACTATTTCCGCCGCACGCAGTACCCGGAGGGCTACTGGTGGGCGGAGCTGGAGTCCAACAACACCATGGAGGCGGAGTACCTCCTGCTGTCCCACTTCCTGGGCCGGGTGGACCCCGAGCGCTGGCGCAAAATGACCGCTCACATATTGCAGCGCCAGCGGGCGGATGGCTCCTGGGGCCAGTACTACGAGGCCCCTGGCGACTTGAGCACCTCGGTGGAATGCTATTTCGCCCTGAAGTTGGCGGGGTTGTCGCCGGATTCGGAGCCGCTGCGGAAGGCCCAGCGCTTCATCCTGGCGCAAGGCGGCGTGCCCAAAGCCCGCATCTTCACCAAAATCTGGCTGGCGCTGTTCGGTCAGTGGGACTGGAAAGCGCTGCCCAACATGCCGCCGGAGATGATCTTCCTGCCGCCCTGGGTACCCTTTAATATCTACGACTTCTCCAGCTGGGCGCGGGCTACCATCGTGCCGTTGCTCGTCGTCTTCGCCCGGCGGCCGGTATGCCCATTGCCCCAGGGCATGAGCTTAGGGGAGCTCTATCCTGAAGGTCAGGGGCCGGTGGACGGTTCATTGCCCTGCCCGGCCTCGGGTTGGGGGTGGGCCAGGCTTTTTCATCGGCTGGACCAGTTGGCAGGTCTCTACCAAGCGTCGCCGGTACACCCGTTCCGCGGGTTGGCGGAGCGCCGGGTGGTGGAGTGGATCGCGTCCCGCCAAGAGGCCGACGGCTCCTGGAGCGGTATTCAGCCTCCCTGGGTCTACTCCCTCATCGCCCTCCACGTCATGGGGTTCCCCCCGGAACATCCGGTGATGGAAAAGGGCTGGCGCGGGTTCGATGCCGGCTACATCATCGAAGGTCAAGACACCTGCTCCCTCCAGGGGTGCATCTCTCCGGTGTGGGACACCTGCCTGGCGCAGATTGCGCTTGCGGAATCGGGAGTCTCGCCCTCAGAGCCCATGCTCCAGCGCTCCAATCGCTGGCTGCTGGGCAAGCAGGTGACCACCGGCGGCGACTGGCAGGTGCGGGCGGGCACAACTTCCCCCGGCGGCTGGGCCTTTGAGTTTCACAACAACTGCTACCCGGACATTGATGATACCGCCGAAGTGGTTATGGCGCTGACCCTGGTTCCGATCTCCCCGGAGCAGCGGCTGGGGAAGGAACAGGCGATTGCGCGGGCGACGGCCTGGTTGCTGGGAATGCAGAGCAAGAACGGAGCTTGGGCCTCCTTTGACAAGGACAACACTCGCCGCTACGTTAGCAAAATCCCCTTCTGCGACTTTGGGGAGATGCTGGACCCGCCCAGCGCCGACGTCACCGCCCATGTGCTGGAGATGTTTGGCAGGCTGGGATACTCCCGGGACTTTCCGCCGCTGCAGCGGGCGTACCAATATCTGCGACAGGAGCAGGAAGCCGACGGGTCGTGGTTTGGGCGCTGGGGAGTAAACTATGTCTACGGCCTGGGGGCGGTGCTCCCGGCCTTGGAGTCGATTGGCGAGGACATGTCCCAGCCCTACCTGCGCCGGGCGGTGGCATGGCTGGTGCGCCACCAAAACTCCGACGGCGGATGGGGGGAAAGCTGTGTTTCTTATGTAAATCCGGAGCAGGGGGGTTGCGGCCCCAGCACGCCATCGCAGACCGCGTGGGCCTTGCTGGCGCTGCTGGCGGCCGGGGAGGCGGACCACCCTGCGGCGCTCCGAGGGGCAAGGTACTTGGTGGAAACTCAGGCTGGTGATGGCTCGTGGGACGAGCCCTGGTTCACGGGCACCGGCTTCCCCGGTTACGGGGTGGGGGAGAGGGTCAAGCGCCCGCCCAAACCCGGTGAACGGGGTTACCAGGGGGCAGACATGTCCGCTGGATTCATGATTAACTATCACATGTACCGCAACTGTTGGCCTCTGCTGGCCCTGGGGCGGTATCGCCGGCTGGCCGAGCGCGGCGTTAACGCCCAGGATGCCCCGGCTCGGTTATACCCGCGATTGAACTGAACAACGGAACAACTAGGAACACGAGGTAATAATGAAGTCCAAGTCCTTTTGTTTGCAGATCAACACCCAGGTGGCGCCCGAGTTTATCGATATCACCGACTGGGTGTGCAACTGCGTGAAGGAGTCCAGCGTCATCAACGGCTTCGTGGTGGTCTACTCCAGACATACTACGGCCTCGGTGCGCATCAACGAGAACGAACCGCTGCTCCTTAAGGACATGGCGGCATTCCTGGAACGCATCTCGCCGCGCGCCGGCGAATACCATCACAACAATTTTGATATCCGCACCGTGAACATGACTCCCGACGAGTCGCCCAACGGCCATGCCCATCTGCAGCACCTGATACTGGGCACCAGCGAGACCATTCCACTGATCGACGGCACGATGCAGTTTGGACGCTACCAGAGCATCTTTTTCATTGAGCTGGACTGCCCGCGTCCGCGAGAAGTCATGGTGCAGATCGTAGGCGAGTAAGCGTGAACACCGATCGCCGCTTTAGCTCCGCCGGGGTGGCCCGGACGACCGACGCGGCGTACCAGCACTGCGAGGCGCTGGCGCGCTCCCACTACGAGAACTTCACGGTGGCCTCTCCGCTGCTGCCCCGGGACCAGCGCCGCCACGTCTTCGCCATCTACGCCTTCTGCCGCTTCGTGGATGATCTGGGCGACGAAGCCCCGGCGCCGGTTGAGGCTGCTCCCCAGTCCAAAGGGGGCGCGACCACCATATCGTTGACCCAGCAGCGCCTGACCCTCTTGGACCGGTGGCAGCAGGAATTGGAGGCTTGCTATCGCGGCAGACCAACCCATCCGGTGATGATCGCCCTCCAGCACACCATCCAGAGTTTTGACATCCCGCAGGAGCCTTTCTATAAGCTAATTGAGGCCAACCGCATGGACCAGCGCCTCCAGCGGTATCCCACCTATGATGATCTGCTCCGCTACTGCGACCATTCGGCCAACCCGGTGGGTCGCCTGGTGCTTTATCTCTTCGGCTACCGCGACCCGCAGCGCCAGCAGTTGGCGGACTTGACCTGCACCGCATTGCAGTTGACCAACTTCTGGCAAGACCTAGCCAGGGACTATGCGAAAGGCCGCATCTATCTGCCCCAGGAGGATATGGCGCGGTTTGGTTATTCCGAGCTTGACCTGTCCCGTGGGGTGGTCAACGACGCCTTTCGCCAGCTGATGGCCTTTCAGGTGCAGCGCGCCAGGGAACTCTTCCGTGAGGGACATTCCCTGGTCAAGCTGGTGTCTCGCCCGGTCAGGCTGGACGTGGACCTCTTCACTCGCGGCGGCTCCGCTGTGCTGGACGCCATCCAGCGGCAGGGCTACGATGTATTCCGAGTCCGGCCCACGCTCTCCCGCCGGAAAAAGGCAGTCATACTCATGTCCAGTTGGGTGGCATCCCGACTGGGACGGGGGGCATATTCCTGATCTGGTTGTGCCCCTAGGGGTTTCAAAGAAGCGGGGTTGCCGGTGAGCGCTGCTTTGACCGAGCTGGAGTTTGCCTACGCCCAGTGCCGCGCCATTACCCGGCGGAAAGCCAAGAACTTCTACTACGCCTTCCTCACGCTGCCTCGGGCCCAGCGCCGCGGCATCTGTGTCGCCTACGCCTTCTGCCGGTACTGCGATGATGCGGTGGATGCTGGCGGCTCCGTGCCTGAGAAGCTGTCCATGCTGGACCAGCTGGGCGAGATGCTGGAGGAGGCCTGCCAAGGCCGTCCGCCCTCCGCCGGCGCCCGTACCCGTGACAGTGCCCGTGACAGTGAGGGGGACCGCGGGCGGGTATTCCTGGCCCTGGCCGACGTGGTTCAGCGGCACCAGATACCCCAGGAGCACTTCCTGGCGGTGCTGTCCGGAATGCGCGCGGACCTGGTCAAAGACCGCTACCAGAACTTCGACGAGCTACGCGGCTACTGCTACCAGGTCGCCTCTGCCGTCGGCCTGATCTGCATGGAGATTTTTGGCTACACCGATCCCAAGGCCAAGGAGTATGCTGTGGACTTGGGGCTGGCCATGCAGTTGGCCAACATCGCCCGGGACGTGGCGGAGGACTGGGGCATGGGCCGCGTATACTTGCCCCAGGACGAACTGGCTCGCTTCGGCTACACCGAGGCGGAGCTTGCCGCGGGCGTGGTGAACCAGGCCTTCGTTGAGCTGATGCGCTTTCAGACCCAGCGGGCCAGGGAGTACTTTAACTCCGGATTCCGGTTGCTGCCGTATTTATCCCCTCGCTGCAGGCCCTGTCCGGCGGTGCTGGGCCAGATATATCGCCGTGTGCTGGACCGCATTGAAGGCTCCAGGTACGATGTCCTCCACCGGCGAGCTAGCTTGAGCACCGCGGAGAAACTGTGGGTCATGGCCCAAACATGGACCGGAGTGATGTTGACGCGAAGCCCACGGTAGTAGTCCTGGGCGGCGGCCTGGCCGGCATCACCGCCGGTCTAACCCTTCGGGAACAGGGCTACCCCGTGACCCTGGTGGAGGCGCGCCAGTTCCTGGGGGGGCGGGTCTTCTCCTTTACCGACCAGGCCACCGGACACCGGGTGGACAATGGCCAGCACATTTTTCTGAGCTGCTGCACCAATCTGCTCCGGCTGCTCCGTGAGCTGGGCGTTTTGCCGCAATGCCACCTCCAGACCCGGCTCCGGGTGCCGGTGCGGGACCAGGACGGTGGCATGGCCTTGCTGGCGGCGGCGCCGTTGCCCGCGCCGTTGCATCTGCTGCCGGCGTTGCTTTGCTATCCCCACCTGAGCCTCCTGGACAAGTGGCGGGTGGTGTCTACCTTGGCCCAAGTCAAGTTCATGGACCTCCGCCAGCCGTCTTTGGAGGGGATAAGCTTTTACCAGTGGCTCAGGGCGCGGGGACATTCCCAACGGGCGGTGGAAAAGTGGTGGGATTTCCTGGCGGCGCCCACGCTCAACGACCATGTCCAGGATGTCAGCGCCCGCATGGGCCTGATGATCTTCCAGGAAGGGGTGCTGGCGGGCCGGCATCACACTGACCTGGGCTATCCCGTGGACGACCTGTCCGCCTGCATCGGCGCGCCCGCCCAGGCCAAGTTGCAGGCACTGGGCGTTGTCCTGCAGCTGGGTAGCCCGGTGCGGCGGTTGGTGGTGGAGTCGGGACAGGTTAAGCGAGTGGAGCTGGCGGGCGGCGAAGTTGTCGCCGGCCAGGTCTATGTCAGCGCCCTGCCCTTCAATGGGCTGCTGGCGGCGCTCCCCGAAAGTGTTGCCGGCGATCCATTCTTCCATCGATTGCAGGAGTTGCAGTTCTCGCCCATCGTCAACGTAAATCTCTGGTACGATCGCCAGGTGATGGACGAGGAGTTCTGCGCCTTTGTGGACGGCCCGCTCCAGTGGGTGTTCAACCGCACCCGGATTCGTGCCCGCCTGGCTGGAGTGGCGGCGGACGGCCGGGGGCAGCACCTCTGCATCTCCCTCAGCGCCGCCTGGGAGTACATTGACCAAGACCGGGAGGAGTTGTCCCAGCGGTTCATTGCGGCCATGGCCGAAGCGTTTCCCAGGGCGCGGGATGCCACGGTCCACCGCGCGGTGGTGGTCAAGCAGCGCCACGCCACCTTCCGCTGTCTGCCGGGGGCCAGCCACCACCGTCCCGGCAGCTGGACTCCCATCTCCAATCTGTTCCTGGCGGGAGAATGGACCGATACCGGCTGGCCTTCTACCATGGAGGGAGCGGTGCGCAGCGGGTTCAATGCAGCCCAGGCGGTAACTGAAACCCTGGGTAGACGGTGACCAGGCGGCGGGCCGCGCGGGTTGTGGAACCGGCGCAGGCGCAATTTTCACTGCTTTTTGCCCGCTTTTTGCTCAAGTAAGTCCCTGGTTCACTTAGGGACAGAACATAACGGCCCGATATAATACTGGGGAATCAGGAGTTCTCCCAACGGCGGCGGGGTGCTGAATCTTATGACCGAAGCAACTAAAGTGGTGGCTATTACCGGCGCCTCGGGCTACATTGGCTCGCGCCTGCTGCGGCACCTGGGTGAGGAGGGGGAGGTAGCCAAGCTGGTGGCCATGGATACCCGGCCGATGCCTCTGGCGGTGCATGACGCCACGGTTTATAACCGAGACGTGACCGCCCCCATCGATGATGCCCTGGGCCATCACCAGGTGACTACACTGGTCCATTTGGCCTTCACCAGCCGTCAGGGCCGCACTCGTCAAGAGGTGCGGGCCATCCGCCAGACCAACCTCAAGGCCCTGCACGCGGTCCTTAATTCCTGCGTGCGGGTTAACGTGGGCCATGTGATGTACCTTAGCTCCCACGCGGTTTACGGCGCCCACCCCGGCAACGCGGTTCCTCTCGCGGAGGATGCAGCCCTCCACCCGCTGATGACCTTTCCCTTCGGGTATGACAAGTTCCTGGCGGATCAGGTGCTGCAGACCTTCGCGGAGCAGCACCCCAACGTGCGAGTCACCGTGTTGCGGCCCTGTGTGGTCCTTGGCCCATCGGCGGACAACGACTTCGCCAAGGCATTATTCCGAGCCTGGATTCCTACAGTGAAGGGCCACGACCCGGAACTGCAGTTCCTGCACGAGGACGACCTGGTGCGGGTCATGGCCAGCGTCATTCGCCTGAGCCTGCCCGGCGTCTTCAACGTGGCGGGCGGGGGAGTGGTGAGCTACCGGGAGATGTCGGACATCATTCAAGGACGAGGGCAGGACCAGGGGGGGAACCTGCCTGCCCTGCTGGGCCATCCGGCAGTGCGCCTTGGCCGCAGGCTGGGGCTGTGGCGGGACTCCGCGTCCTCCTGGCTGGACCTGGTGAAGTACCCCATTGTGCTGAACACCAGCCGCCTGGAGCACGCCACCGGTTACCGGCCCTGGCACAGCTCTCGGGATACCCTGATGGACTTCGCCGGGGCCGTCCGCAGAGGGTCGCCGGTCAGCGCGGGCTCCGGCGGTGTCATGAAATCCAGGAAGTCCGGCTAAAGGGCGTCCCCCCAGCCGGACTCGGGCAGAGTGTGATGATGGAGCAGTGGACTCGCCGCTAGATCTCCCGCAGCTGTTGGGCGGGTTCATTCAGGCCGAAGTGGTTGCGCCACAGGTCCAGCAGCCGGGCCTGCTCATCCCTGGTCAGGGGCGGCGCATCCACGGCGGAGGTGTACGCCGCCAGCTCCTCCAGGTTGGTGAAGTTGGGCAGCACGGAGACAATGGCCGGCTGAGCCAGGCAGAACTGAATCGCCGCCTGGCTCAGGGTGCGCCCGGTCTCCTCTCCCGCCAGAAACTTGACCTGCTCCACCTTCTTCAGGGCGTCCTGCAACCACTGGGCGCGCCGGTGGGCGCGATGGTCGCCCTCCTGGAAGGTGGGGGGCTGGATGTACCGGCCGGTTAGCACCTCCGAGGCGTGGGGCACCCGGGACAGCAGGCCCACCTGCTCTTTTTTGGCTACCGGGAAGAAGTCCAGGGCCGGCTCCATCTCCATGATGCTGTAGATGATCTGCAGGCTGTGGACGTGGCGCTCCTGCATCGAAAGCATCCCCTCTTCCTTCCAGCCGATGTCCGGCCCCAGCGCCACGCCGTAGTAGCGAATCTTGCCCTCCGACTTGAGTTGGTCGAGCGTCTCGAACAGCTCGTCCCGCTCCAGGGCGGCAATGCGAGGGTTGTGCACCTGGTACAGGTCAATGTAGTCGGTGTGCAGGCGGCGCAGGCTCTGCTCACAGGCGAAGCGGACAAACTCCGGGTCAAACTTCTGGGGGCGCTCCTTGTGTCCCTCCCTGGGGGTCAGCTTGTCGTAGAAGTCGTAGCCGAACTTGGTGGCTATGACCATCTCGTGACGCCGGTGCCCCAGCACCTTGGCCAGGATATCCTCGCCATATCCCTCTCCGTAGGTGTCGGCGGTGTCAAAGAAGTTAATTCCGGCTTCCAGAGCCTGCTCCAGCAGCTTGGCCCGGTCCTCCTCGGAGATCTTCCCCCACCATGTAGTGGCCACGGTCCAAACGCCGAAACCCACCTCAGACAGCTCCAGGTCAGTGCGGGGCATTGCGCGGTATTTCATGGTGCTATCTTCCTCCCTGGAGTAGCTGGGCTGGAACTTTCCTGCCCACGTCCGTGCGGTCGAAATCGGTATCGAATCTAACCAGCGTGAGGTTGTACGTTGTTGCCGCCACGTACTGGTACAAGTCATCACAGTCGATTGAAAGATGTGCGCTCACCCTAATCAGTCTCATCAATTCCTCCACTCCTAGCCCGATCGACCTTACACCGCCTAAGATGAAGAGGTCGCGAAGGAACTCCTCGAACGTGTCCAGCCGGCCAAGCCGCCTCAGGACTACCCCGACGAAGTGCAAGGAAAAATCAGTAATGTATAGCTGGGCCGACGGGGTTTCCGCGAGAAAGCGTTTCATTTCCTCGGAGCGTTCTTGTTCAAGAAGGCGTTCCAACCACACGTTGGTATCGACCAAGTACAAGGCTAGTCTCCGCGCCACTCCAGGGCTTTCTTCTGCAGGTCAAGGGAGGTGTATTGGTCCCTATACTCTCGCAGCGCGCCAG
>SHYG01000057.1 GCA_009692925.1 Dehalococcoidia bacterium | reverse complement strand
ACCCTGGAGCAGGTCATCGCCATGTCAACCATCAACCCGGCCAAGGCTCTGGGCGCGGAGGACCGGCTGGGCACTCTGGGCGTGGGCCGCCAGGCCGACATCTCCGTGCTGGACGTCAAGGATGGCGATTGGGTGGTCTACGACGTGATCCAGGGCGCGCGCAAGACCGACAAGGCGGTGGTGCCGGTGCTGACGGTCAAGCGAGGCGAGGTGTTTGAGGTGGGCTGGGGCCCGCGTCCCTGGGGCTGGGAGCCCGACCAGGCGTAGCGGGGGACGACCTCTTTCCCGCATTGCCGCGGGTGCGATTTGATGTAGGGGCACGGCATACCGTGCCCCTATGGTTTACCAGGTCCGGCCCGTTTGGCACGTTGCCCACTGTGGTTACAGGGTGGGAGTTCCAAGTGTTCCTATTCAAATTCCGAGAGATGCGCCTTCTCGGTTGCCTCGGCTTCGCCAATCCCGGTGACCAGAGTCCGAATCCACAGAGTTTCGGACAACTCGCCTCGAATTTTTTCGAGACGCTTCGACGCTACGTGTGTTCCCCGGAGGAGGTCCTGGATGCGTCGTCTAATCCCGCGCTTGTCGCTAGCCCCAATGTAGAGAATTCGGGTTTGGCCCTTAAGTCTTGGAAAAGCCTTCGTGGTACCAATCTCATAGATGCCTGGGAACGCAGGTATCTTCTTGGCTACGCTCTTGTCAAGTTGGGGCCAGTCTGACCAACCTTTTTCCACCAGTGCAGAATACTCAGCGAACTCCCTGTCAAACACGTCTTTTACCCCTCCCCACCGCCGTAACCCGCCGCCGCACCTGCCGCAGCTTGCTCCCCAGCCGCCAGCGGGGCCGCAGGTTTTGGGCAATCAGCGGCGCCACCTGCGGGTTGCCCGCCACCAGCGCCGCGCTCCAGCCCCGCAGCTCCTTCAGCGTCGGCGGTTTCTGCTCCCAACCAGGCAACAGCGACTGCATGGGCTGCCACAGCTTGCTCTTGGGCAGCCGGGTCATCACGGTTCCGCCGGCCTCCTGCACCGCCAGCGCCCCGGCGGCCATGTCCCACAGGCGCGGCGCCCAGAAGAGGGAGTATTGCATGAACCCGCAGGCGGTCATGGCCAGCTCGTAGGCGATGCTGCCGGTGGTGCGCGGCTCCCCCACGGGTCCCCGGTGCTGGCGAGTAAACCGGGTGTGGTAGCTGAAATGTCCCGGCAGGCCGATGAGGCGGTTGTTTACCGGCTGGTCCGACTGGTGCACCGACACCGGCTGGTCGCCGGCGAAGCAGCCGCCCCCGCGACGGCAGTGCAGCACAAACCCGCCGCCGGGCTGGGGCCAGGGCACGAACAGCGCCCCCGCCACGGGCCAGCCCCGGTGCAGCACGCCTATGGATACGGCGTACATGGGCAGGCCATTGAGAAAGTTGGTAGTGCCGTCCAGGGGGTCCAGCACCCAGAGATAATCGGCGGCGGGAGCCTCGCCGTCAGCGTCAGGGGCGTCTTCCTCCCCCAGGATGCTGTGGCTAGGGAAGCGGCGCTGGATCTCCGCCACCAGGTAGTCCTGGCTGGCGTGGTCCGCCGGGGTCACGGGGTCCCGCTGGTGCTCGTCCTTGAACTGCACCGACATCTGGCGGCCAAAGTAGCCGGCCAGCAGCTCGCCCGCGCCGCGAGCCAGCTCCGTGGCGGCGGCCTCTATCTCCTGGGCCAGTGCAGGGTTGTACGGTGTCAAGCGTATCTCAGTGGGCATCTGACCATGAGTCATCCCGGAGTGGGGTATGGAGGAACGCCCTTCGGGCCACTTCGTCGTTCCAGCGGAGGCCGGAACCCAGGGTGACAGTTCTGCATCCATCTTCCTGGGACTAGGCGAAGCGATTGGATTCCGGCTTTCGCCGGAATGACGAGAGCTAGCTCGCCGCTATTCGCGCTCAAGGCGCACGGCGTTTCTTCTCTGGCTGTGCCCGTTTTCCCTTCTCAATATGCCTGCCAGAATCTTCGGTCTGCGCTCCTACTTGCCCGGCGCCTGCAGCTCCTTCAGGTGCCCCGCCCAGTGGTGGGCAATGGTGCGCAGGCGGTCCTTGGCGGTGGGCGCGGTGCCATCGAACCGGCGCATCAGCGGCGCGTCGGGGTTGGGTAGCTTGCGGATGGCCTGCGTCAGCTCCTGATGGACTTTGCGGATCTGGGACACGATGTCGCTCAGGCTCATGCCGGCGCAGGCGGTTACGGCTTCGTCGTTGGTGGCGTCCACCGGGACCGTGAACTGCCGGGGCGCCTCACCCCGCGCCACGGCCTGGGCCGATTGGGCGGTGGCCCGGTGCCAGAACAGCAGGTGGGCCGCGGTCTCCCGCACGCCCCAGCGGTCAACCTTGGCGGCGGAGCGGGCGCCGGGGCCCGCCAGGTAGTCCAGGGTCTGCTTCACCGCGGCGTCGGCGTCGCGGATGAGCTGATCCAGGGTGGGCGCCGCTTTAGGGGTGGTCATAATCTTCCTCCGTGGGGTGTTGGGCGAGTAGGCGTCCCGATGGAATCGGGACGACGTATCGAGACCCAGGGCCAGCCCAGTATAGCACGGTGCGCCGGGGTGTCTGGTATAATCACCGCAAAATCGGCAGATTGGAGGCGAAGGATGGACCTGGAGCTGAGGGACAAGGTAGCCATTGTGGGTGGCGGCAGCAAGGGTCTGGGCCGGGCCTGCGCCGAGGTGCTGGCCGGCGAGGGCGTGCGGGTCGCCATTTGTAGCCGAACCCAGGCCGACCTGGACCAGGCGGCGGCGGAGATTCAGGACACCACCGGGTCGGAGGTGATGACCTTCGCCGGCGACCTGGACAAGGAGGCCACCATCAAGCGCTTGGTGGCGGACACCGTGGCCCGCTTTGGCCGGCTGGACATCATGGTCAACAACAACGGAGGCCCGCCCCTGGCCCGCGCCGCCACCGCCACGGAAGAGCAGTGGGCCGTCGCCATCCAGCGCTCCCTGCTGTTCTTCGCCCGCATGTCTCGGGAGTCCATCCCCCACCTGAAGCGGCAGGGCGGCGGGCGCATTATCAACATCCTGGCCAGCACCGTGTACCAGCCCATTCCCAACCTGGCCCTCTCCGGCGCCACCCGCATGGGCGTGGTGGCCTTCGCCAAGAGCCTGGCCGACGAGGTGGGGCGGGACAACATCCTGGTGAACAACGTCTGCCCCGGCTCCATCCTCACCGACCGCATGCTGTCCAACGTCACCGCGCGCTCCAAGGAGTTGGGAATCTCCGTGGATGAGGCCCTGGCCCAGCGAGCCAAGGAGACCGCCGTGGGGCGCATCGGCGACCCCAAGGAGCTGGCCTACCTGGTGGGCTTCCTGGCTTCCGGCAAAGCCAGCTACATGACCGGCACGACCATCCTGGTGGACGGCGGTCTGGTGCGGTCCGTTTTGTAGGACTGGTTAGGACTGATATTGGTGAGACCCAGGTCAACCCCGCCCCAAGAGCCCACGGACGCCCCTGGTTTTACCCAGCGGGGCAACCGGTACAGCCGCAACGCGGCCTACGAGCAGGCCATCCTGGACTACACCCGCGCCATCGACCTGGATGTGACTTTCGCCGAGGCCTACTTCCACCGCGGCGTGTCGTACTTCGAGCTGCGGCGCTACGATGAGGCCATTGGCGATCTCACCCAGGCCATTGCCCTGAAACCCCAGGATGACAGCGCCTACAGCCGTCGCGCTCTGGCCTACCTGCTCACCGACCAGCTGGAGCTGGCCCAGGCCGACGAGGAGAAGTGCGAGGAGCTGCGTGGTGGCGCCCCAGGCTGAAGCACCCCAGATGAAACCCAGCGGCCATCTGGTCTATGTGGCCGACGACGATGTTTCCACCGCCCGCTTGGTGGAGGTCAACCTCTCCGCCCGGGGCTATCGGGTGCGGCAGTTCCACCGGGGGGCGCCGGTGCTCCGGGCCTTTGAGGAAGAGCATCCGGACCTCATGATCCTGGATGTTATGATGCCGGGCATCAACTGCTTTCAACCCTTCAACGTCGATTGACAGGTCTGCAACCTCTGGCGCGCGTCGTCCTGTGGATGCCATAATCTCGCCCCGTTACCCCGCCGGCTTGAAGTAGGGCACCGACACCTGGTCGTTGGCCTTCACAAAAGTGACCTGCACCGGCATGCCAATTTTGACGTCCCGGGGGTTGCACTCCACGATGTTGCTGAACATCTTCACCCCTTCCTCCAGCTCCACCAGTGCCAGCACGTAAGGCCCGCCGTCAAACCCCGGAGTGCGGTTCTGGTAGGTCACTGTGAAGGTCCACACCGTGCCCCTGCCGCTGGCCTTCACCCACTTGATGGGCCCCGACCAGCAGTTGGCGCAGATGCCCCGGGGGTAGAACTGGTACTCCCCGCAGGCATCGCACTTCTGGATCAACAGCTGGCCCTGGCGGCACCCTTCCCAGTAGGGCCGGGTCTCTCCCACGATGCTGGGCAATGGCTTGTTCCAATCCGGCATGGCTAGTCCCTCCCCAGAATTACGGTGCCGCCGCTGTGACGCGCCCCCAGCGAACCGCCGGTGCCGTGGCAGAGGGCAATCTTGCAGTCGGGCACCTGGCGCGGCGTGCCCTCAAATTGGTGGCGAAGCTGGCGGGTAGCTTCCATCAACAGGAAAATGCCCCTCATGCCAGGGTGGTTGGAGGACAGCCCGCCGCCGTCGGTGTTGATGGGCAGCGCTCCGCCAATCTGCAGCCGCCCGCCGGAGACGAAGTCGCCGCCCTCGCCTTTCTGGCAGAAGCCCAGGTCCTCCAGCGTCTCCACCACGGTGATGGTGAATGAGTCGTAGATCATCGCCATGTTGATGTCCTCGTGGGTCACGCCCGCCATGGCAAAGGCCGGCGCATGGCTCTGCTTGGCGGCGATGTACATTAGGTCGCGCTTGCCTGCCCCCTGGTGCGCCATGGCCTCGCCCACGCCCAGCACCCACACCGGCGTCTGGCGGCAGCTCCGCGCCACCTCCGGCGAGGCAACAACAACCGCGCCGCCGCCGTCGCTGATGACGCAGCAGTCCATGAGGTGCAGCGGCGAAGACACCATGCGGGAGTTGAGCACGTCCTGCACCGTGATGGGGTCGCGGAACAGGGCCTCGGGGTTCATGGAGGCGTGCTTGCGCATTGCCACCGCCACCTCAGCCAGCTGCTCCGGCTTGGTGCCGTAGAGGTGCATATGCCGCTGGGCGATCATGGCGTAGAGGCCCACGGTGGTGAGTCCGTACAGCTCCTCAAAGCTGTCCGGCGAGGGGTCCAGTCGTGGATGGCCGAAGCGGGCCACGCCGCCAGTGCCCACCGAAACGCCGCCGGAGCGGGCTAGGCTGCTGTAGGTGATGACGGCGCAGTTGATGCGCCCGGCGGCGATGGCCGTCAGTGCGTGGGACATATGGAACTCGAAGGAGCCGCCGCCCACGGTGGTGTTGTCCAGGTATTTGGGGTACAGGTTCAGGTAGTCGGCCAGGTTCATGCCGCTGTTGCGGATGGAGCTGGAGGCGGTGAACAGGCCGTCCACGTCACTCTTGCTCAGGCCGGCGTCCTCCAGGGCCTTGATGACGCTCTCCCCCTGGATCTGCAGCTCGCTCTTATCTGGGGCGTATCGGGTCACGTGCTCGTGGATGCCCACGATGGCCGCGCCGTGTTTCAGGTCCATGTCTGGATACCTCCGTCAATTACAGGAGTCTCAGCCGCCGTAGGTCCTCATCGGTCCATCCTGCCTGCAGTTCGATGATGCTTCGCAATGTTCCCGGAGCGAATGTGCCACCAGGCCTGGTGTAAGGAACAGTCACCTGACGGCCGTCCGTATGCCGGTACTGTTGGTGGCTGCCACGTTGGCGAACCAGAGAAAAGCCGTCTCGCTGGAGGGCGTTGGTGATTTGACGGATGGTAAGGGAATGAAGCCGGCTGTAACCAATCTGGCTCACACGCTGACCGCTACGAGCGCTCCCTCAGAGACGGTCAGGTGCTCAGCAGCAGGCAATACGCGGCCCTCCGCGTCGGATTCCTCTAGAATCATTGACAAAACTTCTTGAATATTCTTCAGGGCATCTTCTTGAGTAACGCCCCAGGTGGAAGCGCCGATGCTCTCCCAAGCACTGTAGAAAGCCCGCCATCCTTCCGCGTCAGGTTCCAGTCCTATTTTGAAAATGTATGTCTTCACATCCACTCCTCAGCACGGCAGTTAGCCAAGGATACCAGCTTTTGCGGCTGTCCTGCTAGCCCAGAATGCGGAACACCGGGTGGCTGGAGGCAATGCGCCGGAACTCCGCGTCGCTGGCGTTGGGTGCAACCTCGAAAAACCGGCCCGTCTCCAGTTTCCAGCGACGCAGGTAGGCCCGCAGCACCGGCGGCTTCTCATCGTCAGCCAGCTCCGCCACGCGAAAGGACTGCACATTGCGCCCCAGTCGCAGATCGCCTCCGCCCGCGGCCCGCAGGTTTCGCGCCCATTGGGTTTGGCCCCGGGGCGCCACCAGGTAGCGCTGCCCCTCGTGCTCCAGCAGGTTCACCGGCGTGGTGCGCCGCATCCCGCTGGCGCGGCCCGGCACCGACAGCAGCCGAGCGCCCCGCAGGCTGATGCCCAGGCGCCCCGCCAGGAATGCGATGACCCGGTTGTTCACCTGGGCCAGGAACCACCCCGGCCGGTGGTATCGCAGGGTTGTCACCTTGGAGCTACACGCCCAGCTTGCGGGCCAAATCCATGAAGTTGAGCGCCACCACGTCGAAGGCGGGGTCGGGGGTGGGGTCGGGCGTGCGCTTCGGGCCGAACTCCATGGGCCGGGGCACAAAGGCGGCCCGCAGACCCGCCTTCTGCGCCGACTTCAGGTCCGGCTGGTGGGCCGCGGTCATCAGCACCTGGTCGGGGCGCAGCATCAGCAGCTCCACCGCCGTCAGGTAGCTCTCCGGGTCGGGCTTGTAGTGATGGGCCAACTCCGCGCCCAGAATGCAGTCCCAGGGCAGGCCGCCGAACTTACCCATGTCGGTCATCAGCTTCACGTTGCCGTTGGACATGGGGGCGATGATAAAGCGCTGCTTGAGGCGGTACAGGCCGGGCACGGTGTCGGTCCAGGGGGTCAGGCGGTGCCAGAACAGGTTCATCTCCGCCTTCTCGTCCTCCGAGAGGCCGGTAATCTCAAACTCCGCCAGCAGCTCATTCAAGGCCATGCGGTGCAGGCGGTCCAGGTTAGTCCAGGGCAGCGCGCCGGTGCGCACCTTGTTCATGTAGGGGCGGTACTTGTCCCGCCAGCCGTCGGCGAAGGCCTCCCAGTCGGCGTTGAGGCCCCTAGCCTGGCCGAACTCCATGCACTGGCGGATGACGCTGCCGCGCCAGTCCACTACCGTGCCAAACACGTCAAAAATAAGCGCCTTGATGTCGGTGGGGTTCATATCAGCTGCTCCTCAATCTCAGGATTTGACCATCTCGTACAGAAACTCGGGGGAAAAGTCCGCGCCGTTGTCCCAGGTGATGGTGTTCAGCTCGGTATCCAGCCTGACCCCCTTGAATAGCCTTTTTTCCTTCAGGGGTTCAAACACCTCGCCCCACAGCTCTGCCTCCAGGTCCACCTCTCCCTGGCTCCCGTCTTCAAACTTAAGCCATATACGATATGCAGATAGGTACTTCAACTCAGCTATGCGTGGCACCATATTCATTACTCCAGCGGATCGATAGGCTTGAGCGGCTTTCGCTGTTCGGCCAAAGACCAGTCTTCGATGAGCTCCAGGCGGTGTATCCCATACCACTCCATTACATGGGCCAAGGCGCGCCGTGGGAACCGTCCTTCTACGACGCCATCCTGAAGGTGCACTACCACCTCATGACCGCCATATTTGGCGTGAAAGTGGGGAGGGTTATGCTCCCTATAATACATCGCAATGACAATGCCGAGGAATCGGCTTATCTCCGGCACCGTGGCCTCCGAGTTTCCTGGTAATATGCTGGCATTAAGTCTGAGTGGCGCCCTTGGGAACGCCAACGCTAGGAAAGGTAGTATTGACCCGCATCATTATAGACACCGACCCCGGCATTGACGACGCCGCCGCCATCCTGCTGGCCCTGGCTAGCCCGGAGCTGTCGGTGGAGGCGCTCACTACGGTGTACGGCAATGGCTCAGCACCGCAATGCACCGCCAATGCCTTCCGCATCCTCCACTCCGCCGGGCGGCTGGACATCCCCGTGTATCGGGGCGCGGGCAAGCCCCTGCTGCGGGCGCATAACCCCGCCTTTGCCACCCACATCCACGGCTCCGACGCCCTGGGGGACACCGGCTTGCCGCCGCCGCCGGCCCGGCAGTGCCCCCTGGGGGAGGGCCATGCCGCCCTGGAGATTATACGGCGCGTGATGGCGGCGCCAGGGGAGATTACCCTGCTGGCCCTGGGGCGCCTGACCAACGTGGCGCTGGCCCTGGCCCTGGAGCCGCGGCTGGCCCAGGCGCTGGCGCAGGTGGTGGTGATGGGCGGGGCGGTCACAGTGCCGGGAAACGTCACGCCGGTGGCCACCGCCAACCTGCATGAGGACCCCGAGGCGGCGGCGATGGTTTATGCCTCCGGAGCGCCAATTGTTCAGGTGGGGCTGGACGTGTGCAATCAGGTGACCATCAGCCAGGCCCAGCTGGACCGTATTGGACGGGCAGAATCTGACGCCGCCCGGCTGCTGGTTGCGGCCACGCCCTGCCTGCAGGCGTCATACGTTCAGCGGGGGCTGCTGTCGGCGGGAGAGGGCGCGCGCTACAACGACCTGCCCGCAGTGGCTTACGCGGTTGATCCTGGACTGTTTCAAGTGGAGGAGCTGTACGTCGCCATTGAGACCGGCAGCGAGTTGTGCCGGGGCCAGACGGTAGCCGACCGCCGGGGCGTGACCGGCCATGCGCCCAACGCCCGCGTATGCCTGGGAGTGGATGCCAGCAGGCTGAGCGAACTGTTCACTGAGAGGCTGGCGGGGTAACGGAGTTGCCGGGATTTGGAGATTAGGGGATTAACGAAGAGAACCTTGGTATCCCCTAATCCCCTAATCCCGGCTAAAGAACGTCCTAGCTACTTGGGGAGCTTGCCTACCGCAGCCTTGACCTCGTCGTAGTTGGGCTCGCCGGGGGCTTCCGCCACCCACTTGTAGCGCACCACGCCGGTCTTGTCCAGCACGAACACCGACCGCTTGGCGGTGGTATAGCCTTCCATGCCGCCCATGTTTGGATTGGCAACGCCGAACTGGGTGACCACTTCACGCTTGAAGTCGCTGAGGAAGGGGTAGGTGACCTTGTTCTGCTCCGCCCAGGCCTTCATGGTGTGGGCCGAGTCCACGGTAATGCCGATTACCTGGGCGTTCATGGTGTTGTACTGGCTGTGCTGGTCCCGCAGGGTGCACATCTCCTTGGTGCAGGTGCCGGTGAAGGTGCCGGGGAAGAAGGCCAAGACCACGTTCTTGCCCTTGAACTCGCTGAGCTTCCGCAGCTTGCGGTCGGTATCGTACAGGGAAAACTCGGGGGCGTGCTGCCCAACTTCTAGTGCCATAACACTGGCCTCCTAACTGTTCGTTAGATATGGGTTGAACGGGAAACATTTTACCACAGGATGGGTTGTCAAGGACACCGGGGATAGCTTAACTGAACAGCTCGCCCACCGACTGGCCGCGGTGGATGCGGTGGATAGCCTCCCCCAGCAGCGGCGCCACCGAGAGCACCTTGAACTTGCCGTTGCGCCTTTCCAGCGGGAGGTGGATGGTGTCGGTGACCACCACCTCCTCAAAGTCGCTGTCGGCGATGCGTTGGATCGCCGAACCAGAGAGCACCGGGTGGGTGGCGCAGCAGTACACCTGGGTCACGCCGCGCTCCAGCAGCACCTTGGCGGCGCTGACCACCGTGCCGCCGGTGTCAATCTCGTCGTCAAAGGTCAGGGCCACCTTGCCCTGCACGTCGCCGATGACGTTCAGCGACTCGCTGCGGTCGCTGTTGCCCAGCCGCCGCTTCTCGATGATAGCCAGGGGCGCGTTGAGCCGCTGGGCCACGTCCCGGGCACGCTTGCTGATGCCGATGTCCACCGCCACCACCACCAGGTCGTCAATCTCCTTGGCCTTGAAGTGGTTGACCAGAATGGGCAGGGCGGTGAGCTCGTCCACCGGGATGTTGAAGAAGCCCTGAATCTGCCCGGCGTGCAGGTCCACGGTGACCAGCCGGTCGGCGCCGGCGGCGGTGAGCAGGTCCGCCACCAGCCGGGCGGTAATGGGCACCCGGGGCTGGTCCTTCTTGTCGGTGCGGCCGTAGCCGTAGTAGGGCACCACCGCGGTGATGCGTCCGGCGGACGCCCGCTTGCAGGCGTCGATCATGATCAGCAGCTCCATGAGGTTGTCGTTCACCGGGTAGCTGGTGGGCTGGATGATGAACACGTCCCGTTGCCGCACGTTCTCCAGGATGCGCACAAAGGTGTTGTCGTTGGCAAACTTGAACACCTCCGCCTGGCCCAGGGGGATGTTCAAGTAGGCGCAGACATCGGCGGCCAGCTGACGGTTGGCGTTGCCGGTGAAGATCTTCAGCTCGTCAATTACTGGACCCATCATCTGCCCTCAAATTGGGGAGTCCGCCCCTCCCGGATGGCGGCAGCGCCCTCGGCGTGGTCGCGGGAGGTAAGGGTGATGGTCTCCGCCGCGGCGGCCATCTGCATTGCAGTTTCCAGGTCCATCTTCAGCCCCTTGTAGAGCATCAGCTTGGACAGGCGGATGGCGATGGCCGGCTTCTCCATGCGCTGCAGGGCCAGCATGAACCGCTGGGTGCGCTTGAAGCTGCGGCGCACGTCGTCGGCGCTGTCGGATACCCAGGACCCCGGCTCGCTGCCGTCCTTCAGGGCCGCCAGGTCTCCCCCGGCGCAGAAGGTCTGCCCGGCGGCGGCCAGCATCAGCACGCGCGTGGAGTCGTCCGCCGCCACCGACTCGATGGCGTCGCCCAGCTCATCCTGCATCAGGTCTTTCAAGGCGTTGCGGCGCTCCGGACGGTTCAGCGTCAGGCGGGCAATGCGCTCCACGGGGGACCGCTCCAGCAGTATGTGGCGGTAATCCGGCATGGCAAGCGGCAACACCTGCTCCCTAGCTTGGTTCGGCGGCAGGGGCGATTATAGCACAGGGGCCGGGGAGGGGGTAGCGGGAGGGGGACGCCTTTGGGATGCGAGGCCAGAGTAGTGGCTCAGTTTGCAGCGGTAGTGGAAGAGGATCTATCCGTCTCACCGGCGAAGGCCGGTGTCCAGGTATCCCGATGGTATCGCGGTGGACGCCGCAGGCAACGTCTACGTGGCCGATGCCCAAAACTACAGCATCCAGGTCTTCGCCCCTGGGACGTAGGGGGTTGGGGGGTTAGGATTGTCCCTTGGTCCAGCACTACGCCGACGGGGCTGGAATAGCCTGGCGTTCAAGGTGAGGTATTAAAAAGACACGGTTAATTGGGCCGGTCTCCGTTGTCCTGCGCCGATTTGGCCTCCACATATGACCGGAGCACCGCATTCATTCGGGTCTGGTAACCTTTGCCCTGTTTCTTGAACCAGGTAAGTACCGCCGGATCAACACGAAGGTGAATGGACTTCTTAGGCGTAGGAGTAATGATCTTGGCGTGCTTCCAGAACTCGGCATCGACCGGCTGGGCGTCCGGGTCAGACCGTGCCCCCGATTCGATCTCCTCCTCCGTCATCGCCTTAACCCGCTCCCAGTCGGACTCGGTATCCTCAGGGAGATCTTTCAGGGTATGCCTGACGATATTTTTCTCTTTCATACCTGTTGGCCCTCCGCGCTGAAATAATCCGCCGCACCTCACCCCGCCGGGTGTAGACGACATACAGCGGCACGCCGTCCACTACTCCGATGGCCGCAGCTCGGGTTTCCCCATAGTCGCGCCGGTCGTCCACAAACTCCAAGACATCCCCGGCGAATATTCGGATGGCCCGGCGGAAGGTGATGCCATGCTTGGCGATGTTAGTGCGGTTCTTGTTCTCATCCCATTCAAATTCCATACGCCTATACTTTATTGTACACAATACGTGTACACATAACAAGAGAAAAGTGACTCCTGGGGGATCCTGCGGGTTGCCGGGCCAGTAGGCATACCCACCGCAGCCTGCCTTGGGGTATGATATTCTCTAATTGCTCCGGATACCCATCTGTGAGGTTCTCCCCCATGTTCAGCTACCTGGACCACCTGGAATGCACCAAGTGCGGCAAGACCTTCCCCCACGACCGCCTCAGCCGCACCAGCCCCTGCTGCGGCAAGGTGCTCTTCGCCCGCTACGACCTGCCCCGCCTGCGCCGGGAGGTGGACCGGGAGGTCTTCAAGGCGCGCGGCACGGACATGTGGCGCTTCTCCGAGTTGCTGCCAGTGTCTGACCCCGGCAACATCCTCACCCTGGGCGAGGGCGGCACCCCCCTGCTGGCGGCGCCGAATCTGGGTCGCAAGCTGGGCCTCAAGAGTTTGTTTATCAAAGAGGAGGGGCTGAACCCCACGGGCACCTTCAAGGCCCGGGGCATTGGCGCCGCGGTGTCCAAGGCCTACGAGTTGGGCGCCACCGGTTTCACCATGCCCTCCGCCGGCAACGCCGCCGGGGCCGCGGCGGCCTACTGCGCGCGGGGCGGGCTGCCGGTGAAGGTGTTCATGCCCGAAGATGCCCCCGACGCCAACAAGAAGGAGAGCCTGCTGGCCGGGTCAGAGCTGAATCTGGTAAAGGGCCTCATCAGCGACGCCGGACGCATTGCGGTGGCGGTGGCGGAGGAGCAGGGCCTGTTTGACCTCTCCACCCTGAAGGAGCCCTACCGGGCGGAAGGCAAGAAGACCATGGGCCTGGAGATTGCCATGCAGCTGGGCTGGCGCATGCCCGACGCCATCATCTACCCCACCGGCGGCGGCACCGGCATCATCGGCATGTACAAGGGCTTCCAGGAGCTGCTGGAGCTGGGCTGGGTGGAAGGCAAGCCACCCAAGTTCATCGCGGTGCAGGCCAGCGGCTGCCAGCCCATTGTCAGGGCCTTCCAGGAGGGCAAGGACGTGGCCCAGCCCTGGCTCAACGCCGAGACCATCGCCGACGGCCTGCGGGTGCCCTCGCCCTTCGCCGACTACCTGATCCTCCAGGCCATCCGGGAGACCGGCGGCACCGCCCTGGCGGTGGAGGACCAGGACATGGTGGACGCCATGTACGAGCTGGCCACGACAGAGGGCATCATCGCCTGCCCCGAGGGCGCGGCCACTTTGGTGGGACTGAAGCAACTGTTGCGGGA
>SHYG01000056.1 GCA_009692925.1 Dehalococcoidia bacterium | reverse complement strand
CTGGGCGCAAATCCCCTATGCGCTACCAATCTCTGGCCCTGAAATACAAAGCTCCCCGCCCTGTACTGGGCGGGGAGCTTTGTATTTCCACTGCTAGGCCTGGGTATCAAACAGGCTCAGGGCGCGCCGTTACGGGAGCAGCACGCCGCTTGCCTGGGCATCCTCAATGTATCGCCGCACATCCGCCGGCAGAAGGAACCGCTGCTTTTCCAGCTTCTGCGCGGCCTTCGTGACTGCCTTCACATATCCACAGTGGTCCTTGTAGCGCTCTTCCAGCGAGAGGCGAGGGTCTCCTGCGGCGAGGCGTTCTGCCTTGGTGGTCATGAAGGGTATGTGCTGACCGTCCGATTCAGCGCCTTCATTCTCGCCGAAGCTGGCGCGGCGCAATGCCCATCCCGTGGTGGTGGCTACCGGCGCCTCTACCGGCGGCAGGCGGACACCCGCCACCTCGTTGCCGTCTTTATCCACCTTGGACACAAATATGGGATAGGAGGGACGTCCGGCCACCGAGGGCGGGTAGTTGGAGATAATGCCCTTATCCAAATCTGGCCCGAAGTCCAGCAGGTATCGAGTTGTGATCAGCCCGTTGTAGGTCACGCCGGGGATGGTGGGCCAGCCCAACTCCCCTTGCGGTACGACGCCGGTCTGGGAACCCTGCTGGGGTACGGCCAACGCCGCGTTCTTGGCCCGCCGCGGCACTTCACTCTTGGGCGGAGTGGTCCCCTGACTCACCCACTGGTCAAGGGCCACCAGGAGGGCGCGATGGGCCGCAAAAGGCTTGACTCCGTTGGTAAACTGCTGACCCTCTTTGCGGTCGGTTATATCCCCCACGCCATGGGATAAGCCGGAAAGCAGGTAGAACCGCACGTTCTCCGGATCGGGCAGGTCGTTGCCTTGCGTGTCGGTGTGCAGCAGTGAACTGGCTTTGCACCAGTATTCGTTGGCGGTATTGACCTCGAACCGTTTGGGACTGGTGTTGCTAGCCTCGCACCGCTCACTGCGCCCTGCGGTCTGGCCGTTCAAGTGGTCGGTTAACACCTGGTGGGCGAAGGGGAATACACTTTCCGGGTACAAGTGGTTCTGGCGGTTGCGCTCGGTCCGGTCGGTCTGCCCGAAGCGAAAGTTGATCTGGTCGCCGCTGCCGCCGCCAGTGTGGCTGAGTATCCCGTCGAGGACGCGCCGGCCGTCTGTGTCCTCGTTGAAGCCCAGCGTCTGGAAGTCGTTCAAGACGCGGGAGGGCTGGGAGATGGAATAGCTGATGGTGTGCTGTACGTCGCCCGCCAGGGGATTACCCTCCGCCGCGGTCCCATGTCGCAGATAGGAAACGAAATCGCGCGTCGCCGCCAAGCCAGCCGCCGCCACCACGGGGTCTTTGGCGGTGTAAGTGAACTCGTAGATATGGCTTTGCTGGAAGGGATTCCCCACCGGCAGCAAGCGAATCGCCGTACCCGCCGGTGACGTGTACTCCCAGCCGGTCAAGGGCACAGCTGCCGGCCTGTCGTCCAGCCGCGGGCGCACGGTGAGGGCCGCCTTCGACTTGTCAGTGGTGGCCGCCGCGTATGCCAGCGGACTCGTCAGCGTCGTGCTGTCGTCGAAGACGATGTATTCGTATGAGGGGCCCGTAATTGTCTCTCCGCCATTGGTAGCCACGGGGACCGTGATCTTCATCGAGTTTACGCCGCTGGCGCCAAAGTCCCACCCGTTGGAGACCACGGTGTAGCCCAGGTTCATGATAAAACCCGTGCCGGCATCCGCCGCCGTTGCCGGATTGTTGGTCATGGGGGCTTCGTTGAACCGGCCCAACCGCATCTGGCCGCGGTTGTTGAAGTCAAAAAGCAGCCGGTGGTTGCCATTGCGCAGATTGATCGGCTTGAGGATGAAGATATCCATCGAGTACTCGACCAGGCCACGGTGGTTGACCGGCGCCAGTTGGATATCGGTGATCAGCGCGTTGCGGGGGTCCGCGGGGGCAATCTCGCCGAAGGCGGTGCCACGAAGCTTCTCGTATTGTCCGACGGCGCCGAAGGACATTCCCCCGAACGTGGGCGACTGTGACCGCACCGGGTCGAAGACGACCCTAGTTATGCTCGATTTGGTGGCCGGAGCAGCCACTACCGCGCCAGCGCCACGGGCAGGGGAGGTACGCGTGCTGGCGCCTGACGTTGTGCGGGATGGCCCTGTAGGTTTCGTGCTTCTCATGAATGTCCCCTCCTGCGCGAATGGCAACCATGATTGCCCGTAGCGACGTGGCCCCGTGCAGCTATTCGGTAGTGCTTGATTAAAATGATGATATAGTTACTCCCTAACGCCGTCAATCGCGCTAAAGCGCCAATAGGGAGGTGCCCAATGGCTTACGGAGGCAATGACTGGCTGGCTTTGACCCCGGAACCTACTTTGGAACCGGAACTACCCATTTGTGACCCGCACCACCATTTCTGGGATCTCCGTCCCGATCGTGTCCCCTACCAGCGATACTTGCTGCACGACGTGCTCGCCGACATTAACAGTGGCCACAACGTTCGATCCACGGTATTTATTGAAGCCAGGTCGATGTACCGCGCTGACGGGCCCGCGGAGCTGCGTTCCGTCGGTGAAGTCGAGTTCGTGCAAGGGTTGGCGGCCGCCAGCGCCAGCGGAATATACGGACCTGCCAGAGTGGCGGCAGCCATCATCGGAAACGCCGACTTGACCTTGGGGGCAAGGGTTCAGCCGGTTCTGGAGGCGTTGCAGGCCGCCAGTCCCAATCGCTTTCGCGGGGTTCGCCGCTCCGCCGCCTGGGACCCTCACCCAGACCTGGAAAAGCGGGCTGAGCAGGGTCTGCTGGCCAGCGAACGCTTTCGGGCCGGGGCGCGGGTGTTGGCCCGCATGGGAATGTCTCTGGAAAATACCCTGTACTTCCCCCAACTGCCTGAACTGGCGGACTTCGCTAACGCGGTGCCTGACTTGAACATCGTCATGAATCATATCGGTGGCTTGTATCGGGTAGGGTCGTATGGCAATCGAGACCACGAGGTCATCCCCGCGTGGCGCAAGGGCATTGCCACGGTGGCCGCTTGCCCCAATATCTATCTGAAGCTAGGCGGCGTCGGACAGCAGCGCTACGGCTTTGACTGGTACACCCGGGAGAAGCCCATTGGCTCGGTGGAGATGGCCCAGGCCTTGTCCCCGCTGATGAACTATTGCATTGAGCAGTTTGGCCCGGACCGGTGCATGTTTGAGAGCAACTTCCCGCCGGATAAGGTGTCTTCTTCCTACAACGTGCTGTTCAACGCCTTCAAACGGCTGTCCCAAGGCTACTCACCCTCGGAGCGCGCCGCGCTGTTCCACGACACCGCGGCGCGGGTATACCGGATCGCCGCCTAGCCGTCCGCTATATGCCTTGAAGGCTGCCTGGGCCGCTGTGTTGTATAATGGGCGGAAATTGGCGGCCTCCAACGGGCAGATGCGCAGGCGGGCCGCCGGCAGGAAGGCAGAGCGATGGTTAACGATGGTTGACAAAGGACGGCTGGTTCAGGACTTCTGCGACCTGGTGCGCATTGACAGCCCCTCGGGTGAGGAGGAGGCGGTGGCCCAGCACGTGTCCCGCCGCCTGCAAGTCCTGGGGCTGGAAGTGGCCAGGGATGCCCACGGCAACGTCATCGCCTCGGAGCCGGGGGACGACCCGCTGCTGCTCTCCGCCCACATGGACACCGTGGAACCCGGCCGGGGCATCCAGCCCCGCGTGCAGGGCGACCGCATCCGCTCCGACGGCACCACCATCCTGGGGGGCGACTGTAAGGGCGGGATTTCCGCCATCCTGGAGGGGCTGCAATCGGTGGCGGAGGCGGGCCTGGCCCGTCGCCCGGTGCAGGTGGTGTTTACCCGGGGCGAGGAGATTGGCCTGGTGGGCGCCAACAACCTGGACTTCTCCATGCTTCGCGCCGCCGAGGCGGTGGTGTTCGACGGCAACGGGCCGGTGAACCACATCACCGGGGCCAGCCCCACCTACATTCGCCTGGATGTGACCGTCAAGGGCCGCGCCGCCCACGCCGGAGTGGAGCCGGAGAAGGGCCTCTCCGCCATCCGCATCGCCTCGGAGATCATTACCCAGCTTCCCCAGGGGCGGCTGGACGCCGAATCCACCTTCAACGTGGGCGTCGTCTCCGGCGGTTCTGTGCGCAACGCCGTGCCTGCCGACGCCGCCTTCCAGGCCGAGTTCCGCAGCCGCAGCACCGAGACCCTGGACTCGCTGCGAATGCAGGTGCTGGAGATACTGGACAAGGCCCGCCAGCGGTACAGGGACGCCAGCATCCGCGAGGAGTTCGAGGTGATGTTCCAGATGTACACCCTGGACCCCAAGGAGCACATGGTGCAGGCGGTATGTCAGTCCATGAAGGACCTGGGCCTCACCCCTAACATCCGGCCCTCGGGCGGCGGCACCGACGGCAACGTGCTGCGGCTGCACGGCATCCAGTGCGTGGTGGTAGGCATGGCCACCAACGAGATGCACACTGTGAACGAGTATGTGGTGATCCCCGACCTGGTGAACGCCGCGCGTTTCTGCCGCCAGCTGCTGACGGGCAGCTATTAACCACCCTTGCATAATTATCTGAATGCGACTTGGATGCACTTGGGACGGAAATCCCCCCAACCCCCCTTTGCCAAAGGGGGGTTGGGGGGATTTCCGTAGTCCACCCAGCGCCCAAAGTTCAGACAGGAGAGACGACCGCCATGCCCAGAATGACCGGCAAAGAGGCCCTGGCTAAGATGCTCATCGCCGAGGGGGTTGAATACCTCTTCGGCAACCCCGGCACCAGCGAGACGCCGCTGCTGGACGTGCTCCAGGACTTCCCCCAGATTAAGTACATCCAGGCGCTGCAGGAGGGCACCGCGGTGGGCATGGCCGACGGGTATGCCCGCGCCACCGGCCGCCCGGCCTTCGCCAACATCCACATCGCGGGCGGGCTGGCCAACGGCATCAGCGCCCTGTACAACTCCTACCGGGGCGGCGCGCCCATCGTGCTCACCGCCGGCAACTCCGACACCAGAATGCTCCTCACCGACCCGGTGCTCTCCGGCGACCTGGTTCAGATGACCTCCCAGTACACCAAGTGGAGCGCCCAGATTAACCACGCCTCGGACATTCCCATGGCGGTGCGGCGGGCGTTCAAGGAAGCCAAGACCCCGCCCACCGGCCCGGTGTTTTTGGCCTTCCCCTGGGATACCCTGGACCAGGAGACGGACCAGGAGATTATCCCCTCGGGGCCGGGCTACTTCCGCACCCGCCCCGACGCCGATGGCGTGCAGCGCGCCTCCCGAATGCTGGCCCAGGCGGACAACCCCATCATCGTGGTGGGCGACCGCGTGGCCCAGTCGGGGGCCATGGAGCAGATGGTCAAAGTGGCGGAGCAGCTGGGCGCGCGGGTGTACGCCGCCCAATATACCGAGGTCAACTTCCCCACGAGCCATCCGCTGTTCGGCGGGTTCCTCAACCTCAACAGCTTGGCCACCCGGCAGCAGCTAGCCGGAGCCGACGTGCTGCTGGCGGTGGGCACCAGCGTGTTCTCATCCTTCCTGTATGTGCCGGAGCCGTTCCTGTCCTCCGGCACCAAGCTCATCCACCTGGACAGCAAGGCCCGCGACGTGGAGAAAGTGTACCCGACTGAGGTGGGCCTGGTGGCGGACCCTAGGTCTGCTCTTGAGGACCTCTCGCAGGCGCTGGAGCAGGACCTGTCCGCCTCCGCCCATGAAGCGGCGGCCACCCGCGCCGCCACCTGGGCCGAAGCGCGCCGCCGCAGCGACGAGGAGCGCCGCAAGCGCCTGCAGTCCCGCTGGGACCGGCGGCCCATGGCGGTGGAGCGCATGATGTATGAGCTGGGCCAGGCGCTGCCCGCCAACGCCATCATCGCCGATGAGGCGGTTACCTCTCGCCCGGCCATGATGCAGGCCATCAACTTTGACCAGCCGGGCAGCTTTTACGGCATCCAGGGCGGTGCGTTGGGGTGGGCCATGCCCGGCGCCCTGGGAGTAAAGCTGGCCAATCCGGATCGGCCCGTGGTGGCGGTGGTGGGGGATGGGGCATCCATGTACACGGTGCAGGCTCTGTGGACCGCCGCCCGGTTCAACATCCCAGTAGTCTACGCCATCTGCAACAACCGCTCCTACCGCATCCTGAAAATGAACATGGACATCTACCTGCGGGGGATGCTCAACGATCAGGAACGGCAGAGCGAGTACGTGGGCATGGATTTTGCCAACAACTTGAACCTGGCGGCAATGGCCCAGGCCATGGGCGTAGCGGGACAGCGGGTGGAGGACCCAGGGCAGTTGCGAGGGGCGGTGGAGCAGGCCATTGCCAGCGGCCGGCCGGCGGTGCTTGACATAAGCATCGACGGCTCGTTGTAGCAGCGCGGCGTATGGCGGTGGATTGAGCTGAATCGGCGCGGCACTAGCTCATCGCCTGAGACGGGTCAGTGGGATAGGCCCGGATCAGCCGCACCGACGTTTTGTGTCCTGCGGTGAGGGCCAACTTGACCCGGTCTTCCAGCTCGCCGGCGGGCCAGGGCTTAGTTATGTAGTCGATGGCGCCCATGCGCTGCGCGCGCGTTTCGTCGGCGGACTGGTTGCGGGCGGTGACGACTATCACGGGGATGTGCGCAGTCATGGGGGTGGCCTTCAGCTTCTGAAGCACGTCAAACCCGTTCATCTTGGGCATCATCAAGTCCAGCACCACCAGGTCGGGCATCTCCAAGATGGCGGCCTCGACGGATAGGGCGTAGGCCTGGGCGCCGTCGGCCGCCTCAATCATCTGATATCCCTTGTCCGTCAAAAGCTTCTTGATCAGGCCGCGCATTTGTGGTTCGTCGTCAGCTACTAGCAGGCTGCTGAAAAACCCCGATCTTGCGAAAAATGGACGGACTCTCAGATACGAAAATTGGGACGATTTCGGGCCGTCGACCCCTTTTTCAGCACCCTGCTAGCACTCTGGTCATTAGCCCCCCAGGTCGTCGAGCGGTCGCGGTTTTCTAGATACTCTAGTTTGGCAGATTTGCACCTATGGAGGACAGGGTACAGGCCCATAACTCACCCTCCCTGTTCTCCCATTGTCACAATCTCATCCCACTCCGCCCTGGTCACCGGCTGGATGGAGAGCCGCATGCCCCGGCGCACCAGCAGCATGTCCTTCAGCCGCGGGTTGGCCTTGATCTCTTCCAGCGTCACTGGCCGGTTGAAGGACTTTTCCCCCTGGATGTCCACCATGTACCAGATAGGGGAGTCGGGAGTGCTTTTCGGGTCGGGGTGGATGGAGCCGGGGTCCCAGGCGGTGGAGTCCGGGTAGCCGGGCTTCACGATGCGGGCGGCGCCAACGACCGCCATGGGGTTGGCGCTGCTGTGGTAGAACAGCACACCGTCGCCCGCCTGCATGTCGTCCCGAAGAAAGTTGCGTGCCTGATAGTTGCGCACCCCGTCCCACTCCGCGGTGCGGTTGGGCTCCTTGAGCAAGTCGCTGAAAGAGTAGGCCGTCGGCTCCGACTTGAACAGCCAGTATCTGCGCTCCGGCATAAGTCACCCTCTCTACGATGTAAAATGCGTGATGCCAGTACCAGGGCGCAGAAAGCAGCGCCCCGACGTTTTGGGGCATATCAGCGTAATTTGATGCCCGCCTGCTCACGGTCAAAGCAGCCCTGGGTCAGGTCGGCCCGCTCCTGGCGCAGCAGGTCCTTGCGCACCCGCAGGCTGGGCGTGCGGGGCAGTTCCTCCCGCAGCTCCACGTACCGGGGCACCTTGAAGTAGGCCAGGTGCTCCGCGCACCAGTGCACCACTTCTGCTGGTTGCAGCGCCGCGCCAGGCCGGGGCATCACGTACACTTTTACCTCGTCCTCTCCCAACTCCGAGGGCACCGCGATGGCCGCGCAGTCCAGCACCGCCGGGTGGCGCTTCACCACCTCTTCCACCTGCTGGGAGGAGATGTTCTCCCCCCGGCGGCGGATCACATCCTTCTTGCGGTCCACAAAGAACAAGAAGCCATCCTCGTCCAGCCAGCCCAGGTCGCCCGTAAATAGCCAGCCGTCCCGCAGCGCCTGCTGGGTCTGCTCCGGGTTGCGCCAGTATCCGGGAGTTATGGCTGAGTTCTTGATGGTTATCTCGCCCGCGGCGTTGGCCCCCAGCGGCTCGCCAGTCTCAGCGTCGGCGATGCGAATCTGGTTCTCAAACCGTGGGTCGGGGTGCTGCCGGTACTGGCCCGACGACCCGGCGCGTCGCGGCTGGCCCAGCCTCTCAATCGTGCCGAAGCAGGTTTCCGTCATGCCGAAGCCCACGATGATGTCGATGCCGAACCGCTCCTGGAATTCCTGCAGGAACTGGGGAGGGAAGGCAGGCGAGCCGTAGAACAGGCGGACGTTGCTCTGCCGGTCCTGGGGGGTTGGAGGCTGCTTGGCCAGCACCGGCAGCATCATGCCTATGAAGTTGACCACCGTGGCCTGGGCCTCCCGCACCTGCTCCCAGAAGCGGGACGCGCTGAACCGGTCAGCCACCACCAGAGTGCCGCCCACGGCCAGCGCCCCCATGGTGGAGTAGTACTGGGCGTTGGCGTGGAAGTAGGGCAGGCAGGTGAAGAAGCGGTCCTTGGCGGTGGCCTGAGTCCAGTGGGCGAAGCCCTGTCCCGCGGCCACGTACATGGAGTGGGTGACCTGCACCCCCTTGGGGTTGCCGGTGGTGCCGGAGGTGTAAACCAGCATGGACAGGTCGTGGGGAGAGACCGGAGGCAAGAAATCCCCCGCCAAAGGGAGGGCTTTCATCCCGGCCAGCGCCTGGTTGAAGTTGCTCCATCCCGGCGCGGTGCCGCCCCCCACCAGCAGCCGGCGCCTGGGTTCGATGCCGGGGGCCAAATCCGCGGCGGCCTGCGCCACCGCTGCCAGGGATTCATGGGCCACTAGGGCGATGGCCTGGGAGTCGTTCAAAATGTAGGCCGTCTCATCCCGCTTGTAGGCGGTGTTCACCGGCACCGCCACGGCGCCCAGGATAGACAGACCAAACCAGCAGTAGAGGAACTCCGGGCAGTTGGGCAGGAACAGGGCCACCTGCTGGCCGTGGCCAACGCCCAAGCTGTGGAAAAGGGTGGCGGACTGCCGCGCCCGCTGCAGCAACTGCCGGTAGGTGACGCGCTGGCCGGCAATCTCCGCAAACACCTGGTCGGCGCTGCGGCGCACCGCCGCCGTCAGGAACTCCTCCAGGCTCATCTCCCATATGTTTCTGCTGGGGTCTTCCGGTCCGATGATTAGGCTGGACATAAGCGCGCGCACCTGAGGGACAGGTTAGCCAACCCCAACCTACCATGCAGCCGAGAGGTGGGTCAATAGTTGGCGCATTCCGGGGCTCCGCGATGGCGCCCCACGTTGACACCTGCCTGCATCTGCCGTAAGCTGGTCAGACCTGACGATCCCATGACACAGCCGAACCGAAACAAGCCGCAGTCGGTGGATTCGCGGCGCCTGAAGCTGACCAACGACGCCGGCACCCAGGGGGTGCTGCTGGGTTCCTGTTGCCGGCAGTGCGGCATATGCGTCTTTGGTTCTGCGAGCTTCTGCCAGTCCTGCACCGGGGGCGACCTGGCGACCGTGGAGCTCAGCGGGCAGGGCATTCTCTACAGCTACACTATTGTCCGGGTGCCGCCCGCGGGCTGGCCCGGACCGGTCCCCTACATCTTGGGCCAGGTGGAGTTGTCTGAGGGCCCCCATGTGCTGGCCGAGATAGTCGACTGCCCCGAGACTGGTCTGGAAATCGGCATGGCTGTCGTGCTGGCGCTGGCGCCGGTGAAGACCGAGGGATCGGAGGCAGTGAAGGTTGTTTACAAGTTCCGGCCCCAACTTACGACCGCTGGGGCTAGTAAGGCTCGTCTTGAGGCACAGCGAAAGGAGAAACCATGAGCCAGCTTCGCCCCGGCCGTGAGGTGATGGTCATTGGAGTGGGCCTGCACCCCTTTGGCCGCTTTCGGGACAAAGACCTGGCCAGCCTGGCGCGGGATGCGGTGGTGGCGGCGCTGAAGGACTCCGGCGTCCCCTGGAAGGACATTCCGGTGGCCTACTTCGGCCATGTTTACTACCACGGCATGTCCGTGGGGGAGACCGCCCTGGGTCCCTTGGGGCTGACCGGCATTCCCATCATCAATGTGGAGAATGCCTGCTGCAGCGGTTCCAGCGCCTTCTGGCAGGCCTATTGGGGCATCGCTTCGGGGATGTTTGACCTGGCCCTAGCCTTCGGCGCGGAGAAAGTGCCCTCCGGCCCGGTGACCGTCACTGCGGCGGACAGTCCCGAGCGATACATCGGCGGCGACCACATGATGGCGGGCTATGCCCTGCGCGCCCGCCGGTACATGGCGGAGACCGGCGCTCCCCCTGAGGCGCTGGCCCAGGTGGCGGTGAAAGCCCGGCAGATCGCCGCGATGAATCCCTTTGCCCACCGCAAGGACACCTACACCCTGGAACAAGTCCTGGCGTCCCGTCTGGTGGCCGACCCGCTGACCCTGTTCCAGTGTTGCCCCACCAGCGAGGGCGCTGCCGCGGCGGTGCTATGCGCCAAGGAGTCCCTGGGCCAGTTTGGCGTGGATGCTGGCCGGGCCATTCGCGTGGCGGCGGCGACCCTGACCTCGGGCAGCTACAATGGCAAGGGCAGTGACCACTCGGCTTTCAGCCCCTACCGGACGGCGCAGGCGGGACAGCAAGCCTACGAGATGAGCGGTTTGGGGCCGGAGGATGTGGATTTGGTGCAGGTGCACGACGCCGCAACCATCGCCGAGATGCAACATCTGGAGGCGCTGAATTTGGTGCCGCCGGGTGAAGGATGGCGGGCTACATTGGATGGGCGCACTGCCCTGGGCGGCGCCATCCCCACCAACACCGATGGCGGGCTGCTGGCTATGGGCCACCCCTTTGGCGCCACCGGCATCCGCATGGTGCACGAAACGGTCACGCAGCTTCGCGGCGAGGCTGGCCCGCGCCAGGTGCCGGGCGCCCAAGTAGGTTTGGCCCAATGCTCCGGCGCCGGCGACGTGACCACCGTGCAGATATTCACCAAGTAGGTTGGCTGGGGGTTAGGCTAGGTGTAGAAGACGTGTGGCGAGGGCGCCGGGGCAAACCCGTATGGGTTCTCAGGGGGTAAAAAGAAGTGCCGAGGGGGCTTAACCCTCTCGGCACTGTGAATCTCCTGGTTATTGCCTAGAGGGCGAGAGGCCGGGTGCGGCGCACTGGCGCCCTTCGCGGCCGGAACCCCGGCGCGGTTGGCCGTGCCGATGATGCGGCCTGCGGTCCGAAGCGGCTGGTGCTCGCGGCTTGAACCGGAGCAGGTCGAGCCGGTGCTGCCCGGGCCACGGGCGCCGGTGCACCGACAGACTGCCCCCTGGGCCAGGCCTGACGAGGCAGCCGGTGGAGCAAGTTACGCTCGATCTGCCGCCACTTGCCGTAGTCCTCTGGAGTAATGAAGGTGACGGCCTCGCCCTCGTTCCCCATCCGGCCAGTGCGACCGGCGCGGTGGGTAAAGAGCTCCGCCGTCTCCGGCAACTCGTAGTTAATCACCCGCTCAATGCCGGCCACATCCAGTCCGCGGGCAGCCACGTTGGTAGCCACCAGGATGGGCACACCGCCGTCGCGGAAATCCGCCATTACCCGCTCCCGGGCGTTCTGGCTAAGATTCCCCTGCAGCGCACCCACTGGATATCCCAGATCTTCCAGCTGGCGGGCTAGCTTCTTAACGCCGTGCTTGGTGCGGCCAAAGACCAGCACCGGGCCGTCGCCCCGGTGGTCCAGCAGGTAGCGCAGCGCACCGAACTTGGCGCTGAACTCTAGGTCGTAGACCGTGTGCTGAATCTCCGGCGGGGTTTCCAAGTCCCGGTCCACGCGCACGGTGACCGGGGTTTGCAGGTGCTTGGCGGCGGTTTTCATCACCCAGTCAGGCATGGTAGCGGAGAACAGGGCGGTCTGCCGCTGGGCGGGTGTGTGGGACAGGATCCGCTCCACGTCGGGAGCGAACCCCCGGTCGAGCATCTCATCCCCTTCGTCCAGCACCATGATGCGCAGCTGACCCAGGGACAGGTTGCCCTGGCGCAGGTGGTCCAAGGTGCGTCCGGGAGTGCCCACCACCACTTGAGCGCCGCCGCCGAGCCAGTGGCGTTCCGGGGCCAGGGAACGGCCGCCGTAGAGCAGGGTCATCCGCAGGCGGCGGGCGGCGCACAGCTTGCCCATCACCTCTCCCACCTGGATAGCCAGCTCACGGGTGGGCACCAGCACCAAAGCCTGGACGGCCCGGATATTGGGGGCGCACCGCTCCGCGATGGGGATGGCAAAGGCCAGGGTCTTCCCCGACCCGGTGCGTGCCTGGCCAATCACATCCCGGCCCGTCATGAGAACCGGGATGGCCTGCGCCTGGATGGGAGTGGGCACCGAGATTCCCATCGCGTCGATGGCGGCTTTGGTGGCGGGTTGTAGGTTGAATTCAGCGAACGTAGTCGCTGAGCTCATCAACGGGCGCCGCTGCTGCGGCGGGAGCCGCCGGTGCTGCCACGCTGGGTTTCAAAGCAGGTGGAGCAGTAGACCGGCCGGTCGCCCCGAGGCAGGAAGGGCACCTGGGTGTCCTTGCCGCACTGGGCGCACACCGCGGGGTACATCTGCTGCGGGCGTCGCTCGAAGCTGCCGCCGCCGCCGGTGCTGCCACCGGGTCCGCGCCGGTCCGTGCGGTTGCCGCGACAGGCGGTGCACCGCCCTGGCTCGTTGGTATAGCCCTTGCTTGCGTAGAACTCTTGCTCACCGGTGGTGAACACAAAGGTCTGGTTGCAATCACGGCAGGTTAGATTCTTGTCTGGCATAGTGCGCTGACTCCTTACGTTAAAAAACGTATAAAAGTTGGAAACGACCAGTCAGCGCGACTTCTTTGCAGGAAGAGGACAGGAGAGTTGGGGAGTTAATGGAGTCCTGCACTAAACCCAGCCTAGGCGGCGGGCTGCTGATTCTGTTACCACTATTCTCCACTATAACAGAAACTTGGCAATCGCGCCACCACCCGGTGACTCGGGTAACAGGGTCTCACGATTATTGTTCAGCCCGTAGGGGTGCACCTGCGTGTGCGCCCCCGGGACAAACCTTCCACCCGAGGGCAAACACCCTTCGGAGCGGCTCAGGGCAGGCTCCGGTCTGCCCCTACCCACCATCCCTTCAGATGGGCAATTGAGCCTGTCTCATAGACTGGTTGTCTGACTTGCGCAGTACCGAGCGGGACGACGGCGCCTGAATTGTTGGCTGCGGCGACATTTCTCTGGTCTTGTTAGCTTTCCGAGTCTCTGTGCTTGCCGGCTCAGTTCCACCGGGCCTTGGC